>JBBQDW010000064.1:0-11016 GCA_038320085.1 Candidatus Humimicrobiales bacterium | reverse complement strand
TTTAACTTTTATTATTTGGGCCCGCTTAATTATTGGGACCACTGTTATCGGGATCCGCCAATTTTAAAAACTATATTATCAATTAGCCTTGTGCCGCCCATCCGGATGGCGCCGGCAATGAGTATATTTCCGCCTGTGTTTTGAAAATTATGCTTACTTATATCGTTTATACTTTCAAGCGTTTCTGAATCACGAAAATCAAAATAGTCTACTTTTGTAACAAAAGGATTGCCGCCAAACTTTTCTAAAGCAATATCCCGTATCCGGGTCAGGTCCAAAAAACCGCTTTTAATTAAACCGGAGGCCGTTTGGAGGCATTCGGCAAGAATAGTTGCATTTTTTCTTTCGACTCCGGATAAATATTTGTTCCGCGAACTCATCGCAATACCGTCATCTTCCCTTACGATGGGACAGCCGATAATCTCGATTGGGAAATTTAAGTCCCTTACCATTTTTTTTATTATTAAATATTGTTGATAATCTTTTAAACCGAAATACGCTCTGCGCGGAACTGTGATATTAAACAACTTTGCCACAATAGTACATACGCCTTCAAAATGTCCCGGCCGCAAACTGCCGCACATGACAGAATCCAGCTCTTTTATTTTTATAGAGGCTTTAAAATCTTTTGCATACATTTCCCCAGCTGAAGGGATAAAAATATAATCAATACCGGCCGCTGCAGCCAACTTTTTATCTCTTTTAAAATCCCTTGGATATTTTTCATAGTCTTCGCCTTCGCCAAACTGTGTGGGATTGACAAAAATGCTTAAAATCACTTTTTCGCATTCATTTTTTGCCATTTTAATAAGGCTGATATGGCCCTCGTGGAGGTAGCCCATTGTTGGAACAAGGCCTGTCAGGCAGTTAGTTTTCCACAAAGCCAGGGATATCTCCTGCATTTGTTTTACTGATTCTATTATGTCCATAATTCTAACCTGTCTGTAATTACTCCCACGTCTATAATTCTACCCTGTCTGTAATTACTCCCACATCTATAATGCTTCCCTGTCTGTAACTATTCCTTTGGCTATAATGCTGCCCTTCCCGTAACTATTCCTCTGACTATAATGCTTTGCTAACCGTAACTACTCCTCTACCCACAATCCTTCCGTTCTATAATCCTTCTCTGTCTATAATCCTTCCTTGTCCGCAACTACTCCCCCGTCTATAATGCTTCCCTGCTCGCAATCCTTTCCTTTATCAGGACATCTAAATTGTTTGTTTTTATGAAAATATCTTTACAAATTCGTCCAGCTTGTCTTTACTTATCCAGCCATTGCCAAAGGCAATCTTTGCTGTTTCGGCGCCCATTACCTTGTATATATTTTCTTCATCCGGTTTCATAAACAATTTAAAATTTTGCAGGTGTTCTTTTACGGTTCCGATATCCCCTCTGGCAATCGGTCCGGTTAGGGACCCCTGCGAGCCCAGCAATTTTATGTTTGCAACCGTTCCCTCTATGAGGCCGGCAAGGCAGATGACTGAGTCTTGAGGTTTTATACCAATGCTTTCATGGATTTTAACCGCATAGTTAATCAGGCTCACAAGATAATTAGACGCAACGCAGGCCGATGCATGGTACATGGATTTTTTACTGTCGTCAACCTGAACTATTTTCCCTCCCAGGGAGGCAATGAAGAAATTAATATAATTGTTGATTGGGTCATTTTTTATTACAGGATATGTGACTCCGTAAATGGTGCCGCCCAGGGTAGCTATTGAGTCTTCAATTGAGGCGAAGGATTTTATTGGATGCATTGAAGCCGCAAAACCTCCTGCCTCCAATACCGAACTAAAAACTTTTAGTGTTTTTGCTCCGCTAAAATTAATAAAAAGCCTGCCTTTTACCGCATCGGTACCAGCACCGGCAATTTCCAGGGCGACTTTTTCTATAGTATCATCAGGAGTGGATATTAAAATACAATCTGCAGATTTTGCGCATTCAATATTATTTTTAAAAAAGGTGACATTTGCGGCTTTTGCTCCCAATATTTGTGCGGCCCTTGTCAGAGACTGCTCACTTCTGGACGATATCGCCACAAGTTCTAATCCGGGAATATTTGAATTTAAAATCGCTGCGGCAAAAGTGGTGCCTACCCTGCCTGCTCCAATTATGCATATTTTCTTTCCATTTAATTTCTTTTCATTTAATTTTTCCATTGCCTTAAATATTTTATTTTAGGAAATACGGATTGGCATAAGCAAATAAAGAATGTCCTCGTTTTTTACCGACTTTATCATTACCGGCTTTAAGGGGTCGACGATATTGAAGGTTATTTTATCATCCTCTATGACGCTTAGGCCTTCTATTAAAAAATCAGGGTTAAAAGCTATCTGCATATTCTCTTCTCCATAGCTTACCGGGAAATCCTCGCTTGAGCTGCCGATTTCCCTTATATTCATCGACACTGAAATGCGGCCGTTTTCAAAGTCAAGCTTGACTGGCATATTGTCCTGTGATATTGAAGAAATTCTTTTTATTACATCGTGCATCGTTTTGTTGTTTATTATTATGCTGTGAGTAAAACTTTGCGGAATAAGTTTTTCATAGTCAGGGAATTTGCCTGAAAGAAGCCTTGAGATAATAAGGGTTTGAAACTCTTTCTCTGTATCAAGAGTAAAGCTGATTTGGTTTTCCTCAATATTTATATCTATGTCTCCGTCGGCAGAGTCGCTTTTGCTTATATTATCAAGGACCTTTGAAGGAACGATTACTTTTATGGGGTCACCGCTAAAATCTACACTGCTTGATGCAAGGGCCAGCCTGTAGCTGTCTGTTGCTATAAGTTTCATAAATCCTTTTGAGAGGTCTACTAATACTCCCGTCAGCGCTGCCCTGCTCTCGTCTGTAGAGCTTGATTTTTGGACCTTGGAGATAAGATATTTAAAATTTTTTAGTTTTATTTTTAACGGGTTTTGTTTTTTAATTTCTGGAAATTGTGGATATTCCTCCAGTGAAAATGTATTGAGCTTGAATGTGGCATTCTGGCAGTTTACCTTTAGTTCATTTGTCTCGCTTAATAATTCAAACTCTACTTTGGATTCCGGAAAACTTTTTAAAACATTAACAAGTATTTTTGATGGTACAATAACTCTTCCGCTTTCAATTACATTTACTTTTATACTGCTTTTAATGCTTGTTTCAAGATCCGTTCCGTAAATATTAAGAACAGAACCTTCTGTTTCGAGTAAAACCCCGGTAAGGATAAAATTGGATATTTTTGGTGACATGGCTCTGCTTATAAACAATATTTTATTAAGTATATCGTCTCTTGTTGTTTGAATTTTCATATGCCGCCCTTCTTGATAGAAATAGTAAAAAATTAGATTATATGTTTCTTAAAGTATTTTATCCTATTATATAAGTATTTTAATTTAAATATATAGTAGTAATAGTAACAGCTGTTGAAAGTGTTTATAAATCTAAAAACTTTGGCTGTAATGACACCAGACCCGGATTTATGATTGTCAGTAAAATAGTTAAAACTTGTTTATAACAACGGTACTTATTACCATACCTTACTATAATACAAAAAGACTGACAATAAAGGGTAGTTATTAGCATGGTTACTGGTATATTTAACCAGGGTTATCAACAAGCCGGTAAGTCTGGCGGATAGTTGTCACAAATCAATAAAAAAAATCACAATAAAGACTTAACCCTGTTTGTTATTTCTTTAACATGTTTATAAACATCACTTTCTTTAGAGATAAGTTCAGAAATTTTTGTAACTGCATAGATAACTGTTGCATGGTCCCTGTCACCGACATGTTTGCCTATTGTCGGGAGAGAATCACTTGTAAGATCTCTGCAGAGATACATTGCTATATGCCTGGCGCGGGCAATATACTGGCTGCGCTTACTGCCAATTAAAACATTTATCGGAATCGAGAAATATTTCGAGACCTCTTTAATAATAATCTGGCTCGTAATACGGTACTCCCTGTCTTCCGGAATCATATCTTTTAATATGTTTTTAGCCATATCAACATCGGCGAGCGATCCCGTAAGCGATGAAAACGCAATAATCCTTGTAACGGCACCCTCAAGTTCTCTTATGTTGGTAGTTATTCTTTCTGCAACAAGAGACACTATCTCGTCCGGTATTATTATTTTCTCGCGTTCCCCGTATTTTTTTAAAATTGCAATACGGGTTTCAAGATCGGGCGGCTTTATATCTGTGACAAGTCCCCACTCAAATCTTGAACGCAGCCTGTCTTCAAGCGTGGAAAGATCTTTTGGCGACCTGTCGCTCGAAAGGACTATTTGCCGGTTTGTTCCGTGCAAAGCGTTAAAAGTATGAAAGAATTCTTCCTGGCTGGCCTCCTTTTCTTCGAGGAACTGTATGTCGTCTACCAACAATATATCATTGTTCCTGTAGCTTTCCTTAAAAGTGCTTACATTTTTATATCTTAACGCATTGATAAAGTCATTTAAGAATTTCTCTGCCGAGACATATTTGATTACCATACCGCTATAATGTTTCTGGACATACTGGCCTATTGCATGTAAAAGATGAGTTTTCCCCAGCCCTACGCCGCCATAAATAAATAAAGGATTGTAGGCCTTTCCGGGTTTTTCGCTTACCGCAAGAGCTGCGGAATACGCAAAACGGTTGCCGCTGCCCTCAACAAACGAATCAAAAGTATATTTATAATTAAAATCCACTAAAGAAGAGGACGACAAAGAAGAAGAGGAAGTAGTTTTTGTTCTGCCGGACGGTGTGATTTCTTCAGTTGGCGCATCTTCGATTTTTTGCGGCGCGCCCGGCTCAATGATTATTTTAAATTTTGCTGAGGGGTCGATTATCTTTTGAACTGCGCTTGAAAGTATCGAAAGGTACCTGGTTTCAATCCATTCTTTGGTAAAAATACTATAGACCGATACAGTAAAAGTGTTTTTTTTAAAAGAAACGGGCTTGATAGGCTCAAACCATGTTTTGAAGGTTGGAGTATTAATGCTGGTCCTGACGTTTTCAAGAACATTTTTCCATAAAGAATCCAAGTTTTCCATTGCTCTATATTAAAAATTATTTGAATAATATTCAAGATATTTTTTACCCCTGGCGGTAAGCTTTCGTTTCCCCGCCCCAAGAAGTATCAGCATACCGGCCCCCTCAAGCACCATTAGTTCTCTAAAGGATGTAGCAAGGCTCAACCCGAGCTCTTTGGAGATTTTAGAGGGACCGATTTCTTCCAGCTCCAAAACAAGGGAGAGGATTTTTGTTTGCCTGACAGATAATCTTAAATTTTCAAAATTATCACGAGGCTGCTTGTTTGCGGGGGTTGCATTCTCCGGAGCATTATTATCAGAATTTTGCATTTCAGTATAACCAGGCAGCAGTTTTTTAGAGCCGGAAGCGGACACGGCTACAGATTGTGAATAATTATCATCAGGCAAAGTTTTAATACTTTCCGGAAATGATCCAAGCATTAACGAAACCACAGTACCGGATTTGACATTATCTTCTATATCGACACTTCCCCCTGAAAAAACAATGACTTCTTTAACTATTGGCAGGCCGGAACCAACTCCCCTTATGTACTTTTTCATGCTTTTTGACGCCGATGTAAATCCCGGAAAAAATACTTTATCTTTGTCTGTAATGCCCGGCCCCTGATCCGAAATAAGGATATGGTTACCGTTAGCCATTATTGTTATAATAATTTCTTTAAAATTAGCATGTATAAGATTTTCGATAATTTCTTTTAATATTGTGTATGGAATCTTTCCTCCAAGCTCGTGAGAAAATGCATAGATTTTTTGTGGGATCTCATCAAGAAAACCCTGTATTGAATCGTGGCTGAAATCTATGATTCTTGGTATACTTCGCAAGTTGTCATAGACGGCAATCCTGCTTATTATAGGCATAAGAATACTGTTTTCAACAGAAACATCGCTATTAAATTCAATTGGCGCTAAATTTTCCATAAAGACAAAGTAAATATAAAAAACAAATAAAAAATGTTTCTAAATGACTAACAGTTATAAAAATAGGCTTAGTTTGTAATTAATATTACTAAATAGTAAGTATAGAAATCTTCTGCAAAATTATAGTTTAAAAAACGATAATTATCAATTTCAATATTTTCAAAACTTTTCAAAAATTAAAGTTTTTAACAGGGAAATATTTTTGTTTTTGTTCAATAAAAATGAGACAAAGATAAACGCACTGCACTAAACACAGCGGCATTTTTTAAGTTATTAACAAAATTTTCCACAATTGTTAATAACTGTGTAAAACTTAAAAACCGCAGTATTAAATTTTGTAAAAATATGAAAAAAAGTTTTCAATTTTATTCTAAAAAGAACATATGTTTGTAGAAATATTGTTATAAAAAACTAAAAAATATATGAGAAAATAGTAGTAAAAAATTCAGTGAAAAAGTATGGTTTAAATATGCTAAAAACTGTGAAAGCATAGAAAATCCTCTAAAAATAACAAAACCGGCAATAGGACAGAAAAACCACACAAAATATATAGAAATTTTGAAAAAACCACACAAAAATCAGCATGGTATATTCATGATATAAAAATTGAGATTAGTAAAAATAAGAATATAATATGGAATATATATTATTTGATTTAAGAAAAGATGATAAGATTACCGAGTTTTATATTTGATTTAAGAAAAGACAATAAGATTACCGAGTTTTATATTTGATTTAAGAAAAGATGATAAGATTGACGTGTTTTATGTTGAAAAAAATAACGAAAAGAAAACAAACAATATTGATACAATCGATATTGAAGCAGCACTTTTAAATAAACA
Organism: Candidatus Humimicrobiales bacterium; assembly: GCA_038320085.1. Taxonomy (GTDB): domain Bacteria; phylum Actinomycetota; class Humimicrobiia; order Humimicrobiales; family Humimicrobiaceae; genus Fen731. The sequence continues at coordinate 4,239 of JBBQDW010000064.1, read as the reverse complement.
CTAAATAAAGGATTATTTGTATAAAAGGCAAAAAACACAAAACCCTTGATATCAAAATAAAGAAAATGTATAATGACAGTTTTAATCAGAAGTTAAAGCTATATAATTTATTGAAAGGTATAATATGAAACAAACATTTCAACCCAACCAAAGAAAAAGGAAAAAAGTTCATGGGTTCAGGGAGAGAATGAGCACCAAAGGCGGAAGAAAAGTCATTGCAGCAAGAAGGAAAAAAGGCAGAAAAGTATTAACAGCTTAGTTAAAAATGATCCGCAGGTTATTATCTGGCGGTAATGCAGGCAATGTCTCTGGTATTTTTAATGAAAAAATAAAAGGAATTAAATTATAAAATTAGAAAGCCTTAAGAATAAAAGGGATTTTGACAATCTTTTTAAAAAAGGAAAGTACGTAAACTGTGAATATTTCAAACTTATTGCAGGGGCCAGTGATAATATTGATGTCAAAACAAGGTTTGGGTATATTGTAAATAAGAGGATCGGAAATGCTGTAAAGAGGAATAAAATAAAAAGACAGCTAAAAGAAATATTTAGAGGCATTAAAAAGGATAGTATTAACGGAATGGATTTTCTTATAATAGTAAAAAATCCTCTTGTCGTTTTAAAATATTCAGAGATAAGAGAAGTCGTTATAAATAAAATAAGCAGATTTATGCGTTGAAAAAAATAAATATTTTGGCTATAGGAAGACTTGCGTCAAATATGACCAAAGGTAAACTAAAGTCAAATATGGATGTTTTAGCAGTAAAGAAAAATGAAAAAAATAGCGTTATGGTTATTAAGGATATACAAGAAATTCTTATCCCCCATTCTTCCAAAAAGCTGCAGATTTTATCCTACATGTTCGGAATATGCAATGGAAGCAATTGATAAATATGGAGTATTAAAAGGAAGTATTAAAGCACTGTATAGAATTATAAGATGTAATCCGTTCAACAAAGGCGGTTATGACCCTGTTAGATAAAAGATACCGGAGGTTTGTTTAATTTGAGCCAGTTATTAAATTTATTAAGACCAATACAAAGCGGAATTGAATATGTGATTATATATTTATATGATCACGTAGTGTCCAACTATGGAGTTGTAATTATACTGCTTACAATAACAGTGCGGCTTGTGCTGACTCCCCTGACGATTAGCCAGACTAGATCCATGGCCAGGATGCAGAAGTTCCAGCCTGAACTGCAGGAGCTGCAAAAAAAGTTTAAAGACGACAAGCAGAAACTTCAACAGGAAACAATGGCTTTTTATAAAAAGAACAATGTAAATCCCCTTGCAGGCTGCCTTCCTTTGCTTTTACAGTTGCCGGTATTTTTCGCATTGTTTCAGGCGTTAAGGACGCCATCGCAAATAGTCACAGATGTGCTGGGCTCTCCTTATATACCGGTATATTTATTCGGAAATATTAAAAACGTAATTGCTAATATCCCTAATATAAAATTTAATTTTCTTTGGTTAAACCTTAACGAGAAGGATCCTTTTTTTATCCTGGTAATACTTATGGTGGCAACCATGTTTTTATCCACCAAAATGACTACTACCGACCCAAAACAAAAGATGATTACTTATGCTATGCCGTTAGTTTTCGGTTTTATATCGTATAATATGCCATCGGGAATACTTATATACTGGGTAACTACTAATGTGTGGTCGATCGGTCAGCAATGGATCGTTAACAAACTGGTAAAAAAAGAATTCAAAAGAACGGAAGAAAAGCTAAAGTTAGCAGAGCAGCAAAAGAAAATAGATATAAGTGCTGAGGAAAACACTGGTGATTTAAACAAGAAAAAAAAGAGGAATAAAAGAAAATAGCACAGAAAGCCTTAGGAGGTGCTTTTGGCAAAAAGTGATAATATAATAGATGGTGTAAATAGTTTTGTTGAGTTTCTTGAGGAAGAACAAAAAAATGAAAAAATTTTAAGTGTTAAAACTCAAGAAGAAGAAACTAAAAATAGAAAAATCAATCAGGACAAGTTACCAGAAATTGCAGGTAGCGGATTTGAAAGATTAGCTGACATTTTAATGAAAATCGTTGAGCTGATTAGCATGGATAAAGAAATAAAGGTAAGCCCTGACAAAGAGAAATCAAGTATTTCGGTGTACGGCAAGGATTTGTCCATAGTAATAGGAAAAAATGGAATGAATATGGACGCGCTTGAATATTTAATTAATCTTATAGGCAAACGAAATAAATTAATAGAAAAAAATGTCATTCTGGATGTTAAGGATTACCGCAAGCAAAACGACGAGAAAATAAAAATATTGGCTATGAATATGGCGCAAAAAGCATTAAAAGAAGGAAGAAAAATATCCTTAAGGCCGATGCCTTCGCATGAAAGAAAAATAGTGCATAATATTTTATCAAAAGTAAAGGACATAAAAACACGCAGCAGGGACGACGAACCTAATCGAAGAATCGTCATATATCCTTTAACCAGACAATAAAAAATTTACTCCCCTTCCCTTCCCTATTTAATCTGGGAGCTTCTTCGAGAATATAGAAATAATATTTTTAAAATTTACATATAGTTTATCTACAGGTCCATGAACTCAGTATATTGTGTTGCCGGACGATAAGATGTCCCCTTCCCTGCTTATTTAATCTGAGAGCTGCTCCGAGAATATAAAAACAATATTTTTAAAATTTACATATAGTGTATCTACTGATGCATGACCTTAGAATATTGTGTTGCCGATTTATGTTTTTTATTCTCGCGCATGCCCCGAATATTGTTAGCGATAATTAACCCATTATCCCCCTCCCCTGCTTATTTTTAATCTTGTATATAATCCAAAAAATTTTATATACTTAAAAAATTCATTTCTTTTTAAATGTAGGTTATAAAATTATTAAAGTAAATATAATACCAAAGGATACTTCCAAAAATGAAATTAGTATACGAAGACACAATTTGCGCAATCGGAACAAGACCGGGGGAATCAGCTATTGGTATTGTAAGACTTAGCGGAAAAGATTCCCTTAAGATATGCGATAAAATATTTTTGTCTAATAATGAAAAAGCCGTAAAAAAAATGGGAACTTATACTATGGCATACGGATATATAGTAGATAAAAATAGAGATATTGTGGATCAGGTAATAATATCTGTTATGAAAAGCCCAAGGTCTTATACCAGGGAAGATGTTGTAGAGATAAATTGTCACGGAGGGATCATTGCTACTAATAAAGTAATGGATTTATGTATCAATTTCGGAGCACGAATTTCCGAACCGGGAGAGTTTACAAAAAGGGCATTTCTTAATGGAAGGATTGACTTAACACAAGCTGAAGCAGTAATTGAGTTAATACAGGCAAAAACTGAACAATCTTTAAAGATTGCGGCAAACAATATAAAAGGCAATGTTAAAAATAAGTTAGAACATCAAAAAAAACAATTGTTTGATGTCCTGGTAGATCTTGAAGCCTCTATTGATTTTGTAGAAGAGGACCTGGAAATCACTCCATACGAAATACTTGGAGAAAAAGTTCGTAAAATATATGAAGAAATAGCTATTTTGGTTGAAGATGAAAAAATGGGTGAGTTAATAAAAAATGGGGTAAAAGCAGCCATAATAGGAAAACCAAATGTAGGAAAGTCGAGCCTGTTAAATGCTATTGCTAAAAAAGAAAAAGCAATAGTTACTCATATACCCGGCACAACCAGGGACGCAGTTGAAGAAATAATCTATTTAGAGGGAATACCGGTAATATTTATTGATACTGCCGGAATAAGAAAATCAAAGAATTTGATTGAAAAAATAGGAGTCAAAAAAAGCTTAAACTTTATACAGGAAGCAGAAATATTGTTATGTGTTATAGATGCAAGCAAACGCCTGGATAATTACGATAAAGAAATATTATCGAAGATTGATTTAAATAAAACAATCGTCTGTTTTAATAAAACAGACATTGGCAATGTTGTAGGAAATAGAGAATTTGAAGAAGAATTCGGAGAATGCATAATTGTTGAAATTTCCGCAAAAACCGGAAAAGGAATAAAAGAATTGGAGGCAAAAATAAAAAAGAAAATCTTCAATGAAAATGATTTTAATATTGATAATAGAATAATAATTAATAGCAGACAAAAAATAATATTGATAAAAGTTTTAAAAAACTTAAATAATGCCTGCAAAGCAATGAAAAAAAAGATGTCTGAAGAATTTCCATCTGCCGACTTGAAGCAGGCATATGATTTAATGGGAGAAATCACAGGAACAAATG
>JBBQDW010000063.1:0-11222 GCA_038320085.1 Candidatus Humimicrobiales bacterium | reverse complement strand
ACTACCCCCTTTGTCTTCAATTCCAGAATGGGTTGTTCTTTTTACTAGCCAGACTATTAAGAGAGTTATTCCAATTATTATTATAATAAAAAAAATGAAGCTTAAAATAATACCTATCCAGCCAATTCCGCTACCAAGACCCCCCATCATATTTGGCCATCCCCACATCATAGTTATTTCTCCTTACATAAAAATTATTATATTCCTTGAATTGTAACAAAAATTATAATTAAATGAAACTTATCTAAAATGGCTGCCCTGAGTTACGAAGTTTCTAACCAATTTTTAGCTCAAATTAAACTACTTCAAACCTTTTTCAAAAAATAAAAATAATTAATCCAAGATCATTTGTAATTTTTTAAAATATATAGTTTTAAGTTGGATTTATAATTTTTTTTTCTAAATAAAATTCGGCCGCTTTGGATAGAGCTATTATTATTATTGTAAAAACAATGTCGATTATTATTTTAGACCTGAACCATCTGAATTAAAACTTTTCCTTTTATTATTTTCACCTTATCATATCAATATTAATAATTTTAATAGAGTAAATTTTTAAGAAAGGATTCACATGCTGTTTGATCAAATGAATGAAGAAATGGTTAGAGCCATGATAGAGAGTTTGCCCTTAGAGGTTACAATAATCGATGTAAACGATGAGGTTGTTGGTTGGAACAAACACGATAAAAGAATTTTCAAGCGTCCATTGGGCTCTATAGGGCTTAATTTCAGAGATTGTCATCCCAAAGAAAGTGTCGACAAGGTTATTAAGATTGTTGATGATATGAAAAAAGGGACTTCAGATAATGCCAGGTTCTGGATAGACCTTCCTTTAAAGCCTGGTGCCCCAAAACATAAAATACTAATTGAATTTTTTGCCCTCAGAGCTGATGACGGAACCTACTTGGGATGCATGGAATGCACTCAAGATATAGAAGAAATTAGAAATCTGCATGGTGAAAGAAGAATTGCGATGTATTGAAAACACAAAGTGTCTGTGTGGAACATTTTTTAGAGTCAAGGCTTTATGTTACTAGATGGAAGTGCCCCGTTAATTGTTGAAGAGCCTCTTTTGTTTACAAATGATGGCTGGGGAGAGTAACGAAATTTGGAACCTTTTTTTAAAAGAATTAATTATTTTTAATAGATTATTTAATTTATTATAATACTGCAATAAAGTAACTAAAAGACTGATAATATTCAACTACTTGAAAGACTCAAAATATTTGAAATGAAATGAGAATAAAATAAATATTCCTTTTAATATAAGTGAAACAATAAACAGTCGAAGGTCCGCAAGGAGTTTCAAAACAACTTCGCTCAAACTAGAAACACTGAGCTTATTGTCAGAATTTTCAAATAAAATCCGATTGCCTTTTCCTTGTGATACCGAGATAAGGTTTTTTAAAAGTGAACCGACAAAAGAACTCTATCCGACCATGCATGCGCCTGTAGACAATGTGGCATTTTTATCTGAGACTGATGTCGTTTCCATTGCTAAAACAGGTTTTATCGGCGAACTGGTAATCTTAATGGCGGAAAGTCTTGGTGTGTCCACCTGCTGGTATGGGCATTATAAACTAGCCGAGTTGGAAAGGTTGATGCCACACTTGCAGGATTCCAAACAGTTAGAAGAATCTAATATGGGATACGGCTACTCTAAGACCATCACGAAGGGTATCAGAAGCATTTGCATTTCACCGCTAGGATACTATGAGAAGAGCGGTCTTCGGATAATGGACAGAATCACTAAATCTACTTTTAGTTATAAAAGAAAGACAACCAAAGAATTGCTAGTAAATCCAAAAGATATGGAAAATCTTTCAGACGATATATGTTATGCTCTGGACCTTGCAAGAAAAGCACCATCAGCAGCTAATTCACAAATGTGGCGCTTTGGTTTTGAAAATTATTATAAAACAATTAACATTTCAATGCCTGTTGGTTACAAGCACATTAAATGGGAACATCCAAATGTTGATATTGGCATCTGTACATCTCATGTATGGCTCGGACTTATAGATAGACATTATACCCCTAAATTAGAAGTTTATGAGGATACGGGACGTGCAGTTTTCAGGATAAATGTTTAGTAATGAATTTTAGTGGTTGGGGAGAGAGGATTCGAACCAAAATAGCAAATTTGGTGCCCTTGGGCAGATTCGAACTGCCGACACCAGGTTTAGGAAACCTGTGCTCTATCCATCTGAGCTACAAGGGCAATAAGTCAAATATTTAGCTCATACAATATAGCTTAAAAGCTGTAAAAATTCAAAGAGATTTGCAGAATTCGCAGAATTAACAATAATCAACTATAATCACAATAACAATATTTCATTTTCCCGATGATTTACTGAAATTTTTCTTTGTTTTTTAAAGAATTAATACAGGCTGTTTTTTATATGAATCTTAATTTTACAATCAAAAATATCAGCGCAAGCCAGTTGGAAGATATTAAATTTAAATGCATAAATTGCACATTCTGGCTTAACCAGGGAAGTTTTGGATTAAGTGAAGGAATCACAAAAAGTATAAATATCTGGGAGATATTAAAGAGCAAGTTTTTTGAAATAAGGAACTTAAATAATAAAAACAGTTTCGTTGATTCATTTTCAAGAAGCGGAGGTATAATAAAAGCCGCTTTCAGCAATAATAAATGCATAGGCATTTTAATGGCCGGAAAATATTATCTTTTCCCGAGGCTAAAATTTTATAATATATTCCCACCGGACAGCGAAAGCATGTTTTTAGGCTGCCTATATATCTTGCCGGAATACAGGAATCTTGGCGCCGGAAAGAAACTGCTAATGTCTCTTGAAAAAGATTTGATTATCAGCCGCGTAAATTCCGTTGAATCCCTGGGTAAAAGGTTAAACGACGATATGGATATCGGGGAATATTTAAACAGCGCCATAATCCCAGCTAAATTCCTGGTTAAAAACGGATTTTACATTAAAAAAAATGATGAGTTTTTTCCTCTGTTCAGACTCGATCTTTCCACGATTTCAATTGTAAAGGAATACCTGAAAGGCAGATTTGCTTTGAAAAATTTAGCTGTAGAAAGGGCAGTTAAGTCTCCGGCAACTATAAGGAAAAATTAATAAGAATTAAACAGGTTAATTACAGGTATTTACCGGGTTTAAAAAAACACATTTAAAAAATATTGCAATATTGCAAATTAATATTTGTAAATTTTAAACATAATCATTATAATATGTAACGCTTGTCAAATGCCAAGTATGCTTACGTTGCGGGGTGGAGCAGTCTGGTAGCTCGTCGGGCTCATAACCCGAAGGTCATAGGTTCGAATCCTATCCCCGCTACCAATCTTAAAAAGCCCTAAAAATTCTATACTGCAAGAAATACTCTTAAAAGATGCTTTTAGAAAAAATTAAAATTAAGAAAATAACAAAATTTTACAATTCAAAAAGAATATTCATTACAACGCTGGCTTCTGTTGCTATAATGATAATGGTTTTGTACTCTGCGGTTTTGTTAACCGGGTGCGAAAAAATCACTGGTTTTAAAAATGATATTTCAGGAAGGTTTGGCAGCCAGAAGCAGTCAGATGCAGCTGTAGCCGTTGTGAGCCGGTTTTTTGATTTACTTATTATGCAGGATTATGATTCTGCGTATGGCCTGGTTTATGAGCCTCCCGGGTCAGGAAAGTCCATAGGGGATTTCAGGCAGGAGTTTGTCAGCGTGACAAAGGTAGTATCCGTAGAAATCAACTGGGTGGAAGTAAAAAACAATATTGCAACAGTCGGAATCGACATGATTGATACTTATGATGGTGAAGAAAAAATATATAAAGACATCTTGATTTCTTTAGTTAAAGATAAGGATGAAAGCTGGAAAATAAATTTCTGGGGTCCGTAAAATAATAGGATAAATTATTGGGCCAAATATAACTAAAGATAATAAGACAATAAAAAATAAATTATTGGGCCAAAGACAATAAAACAATAAATTATCGGGCAAAATATAATTAAGCAATAAAAAATAAGTGAGTCTGGAAAGACAAAGATGAAAGTATTATTCCTCGGAGATATATTTGGAAATCCGGGCCGTTCCTGCTTAAAGAAGGAGCTGCCACGGTTGATTGAAAAGTATACACCGGACATAGTGATAGCTAACGGTGAAAATGCCTCGGGAGGTATTGGTATAAACCCAAGTGTTGCTGATTTTTTATTCAACACAGGCGTCGATGTCCTGACATCCGGCAATCATATCTATAAGAAAAAAGAGATTTATGATTACATAAAAAATGAGCCAAGATTGCTAAAACCCGCAAATTTTCCTCCCAACACACCGGGAAATGGATACTACATATTCAATAACCGCAGGATTGGCAGTAAAAAAATAGCTGTTGTCAATATTTGCGGCAGGGTATTTATTGAAAATCTGGACTGTCCTTTCAGGAAGATTGACGAGCTGCTTTCTGCCATATACAGGGATACAAATATAGTAATCGTAGACTTTCATGCTGAAGCAACAAGTGAAAAAATGGCGATGGGCTGGTATCTGGACGGCCGTGTAAGCGCTGTAATAGGAACCCATACGCATGTGCAGACTGCTGATGAAAGAATACTTCCCAAACACACTGCATTTATTTCAGATGCAGGCATGGTCGGCCCCAGGGATTCCGTAATTGGAGTAAAAAAAGAACCTATTATAGAAAAGTTCATAACTATGATGCCGCATAAGTTTGTGGTTGCCAGTGAAGACAACTGGATAAATGGAGTGCTTCTGGATATTGAGGATGCATCCGGGTGGGCAAAAAGCATCATAAGATTAAATTATCATGTTGATATAGATGTGTAAAAAATGAAAGCAAGCTTGTCAAACAAGGTACTTTCTACGATTTCCCGTTTTAATATGTTCCAGGATGGGGACAGCGTACTTATATCGATTTCAGGAGGCCCCGATTCTGTATTTCTTACACAAGCCTTAAACCAGATAAAAGCTTCGTATAACCTCAAACTTTATTGCTTTCACCTTGATCATAAAACAAGAAATGGACAGTCTTCAAAAGATGCGGAATTTGTGAGAAATTTCTGCGACAGCATAGGTTTAGAGCTGTTTAAGGCAGAAATAGACATTAAAAACTGGTGCAGGCAGAATAGGTTTTCATTTCAGGACGGCGCCCGCAGAGTAAGGCTAGACCTCTTAAATGAAACGGCCGCAAAACACCGGATAAAAAAAATTGCCACGGGCCATACAGCCGATGATAACGTTGAAACCTTTTTAATGCACCTTTTGAGGGGTTCGGGGCTTCGCGGATTATCCGGCATCCAGCCGGTAAACGGACGGTTTATAAGGCCAATGCTCGAAATATTCCATGCAGATATCCTGGATTATCTTGCAGAAAATGAAATCCCGTATTGTACAGACAAGACTAATCAGGAAAATATTTATTACAGGAACAAAGTCAGGAATGTTTTAATACCGTTTATTAATGATAATTTTTCTAAAAATCTTGTAAAAAACCTGTCAGGCACCATAGATGTTATAAGGCAGGAAAATGATTTTATTGACGCTTACGGCTTTAAGTGTTTAAAAAAGATCGCAGAAATAACACCGGGCAAAACAGCTCCCATATCGGACAAAACAGCCAAAGTATCGGACAAAACAGCTGGCGTACCTGCCACACCCGGCACACCCGGTATAAATGCTGTTACTGCCATAGCAGGCACAGCAGGTGTAAAAAGTGATAGCAGAAATGATAGTAAAGATATCAAAGGCAATTTTGTGATGGGCAAAACCCAAATGTCTGCTGAAATCATAAAAATACCCATAGTAAAATTAAGGGCCCACCCTGAATCAGTAATCAAGCGTATCATTATTTCAGCCATTGAGCTTTTAGGTAAAGATTTTACTGATATCAGGAGGGAGAATCTTTCAGATATAACAAAACTTTGCTTTTGGGGAAACGAAAGAAAAGAGCTGATTCTTGCAGGCGGGATAACGATTATCAGGGAATGCGGAATTCTTTATTTGTATAGCGGGGTTTATACAGCACAGGCAGTGCAGGCCGCGCCGGCTGCGTCTGCAGCTCAAACAACTCAAGCAGCTCAAACAGCAGAAGCAGCTCAAACAGCACCTGCCGCTCAAACAGCACAAACAATGCCGGCAGTGTCTGCAACTAAAACAGCTCAAACAGCACGAACAGCGCCTGCCGCGCTTGCCGCTCAAACAGCTCAAACAGCGCCTGCCGTGACTGCAGCATCTGCAACTCAAACAGCTCAAACAGCACGAACAGCGCCGGCTGCGCCTGCAGCTCAAACAGCTCAAACAGCACCTGCCGCGGAAAGCAGTGCATGCTTATGCCCTGATATTAAAATTGAAATTGGTTCAAAGCAAGAACTGGAAATTGTAGGCAGAAAGTATTTTATAGAGGCATTTTTAGGGGGCATGGATATTTTAAGAGATAAAAATATAAAAAGCTCAGAAGCATACCTGGATTTTGATAAAATCCGTTTTCCCCTTAAGGTCAAATACTGGCAAAAGGCAGGAGAGCGGTTTATACCACTGGGGCTAAAAAACTCCAAAAAAATCCAGGACTATTTTATCGATATGAAAATCCCGTATAGCAAAAGGCTCCGCATACCTTTGTTTAATGACCGGGAGAAAATTATCTGGGTCGGAAATTACAGGATTGACGAAAGAGTAAAAATAGACGGGCAGACAAAAAAAATATTTCATATAAAAATAATTGAAATTTAATGATAATATAAAGTTTAAAGGTTTTTAATGAATTTAACATCACTGAAGTGAGAGTTTGAAAAATAATTTATGGATGAATCTACAATAAAAGTTTTTATAGATGAAAAAACTCTGCAGGCAAAAGTCAAAGAGCTGGGAGAGAGCATAACGGAAGATTATCATGGCAGGACACCGATACTTATTGCAGTTTTGAAGGGCTCATTTATTTTTGTAGCAGACATTTGCAGGCATATAAATGTACCGGTAGTATTTGATTTCATGGCTGTTTCGAGTTATGGCAACGCCAGAGTCAGCTCCGGCATTGTACGGATAACAAAAGACCTTGATACAAACATTGAAGGCAGGGATGTTATAATAATAGAGGACATCATCGACTCAGGCAGGACGCTTAATTACCTGATAAAAAACCTGAGGGCAAGAAACCCGAAAAGCGTTGAAATATGCGCGCTGCTTGATAAAGACGTGCCAAGAAAAACAGTAAATAATGTAAAATATAAAGGTTTTGAAATACCGAATAAATACGTTATTGGCTATGGGCTTGATGTTGAAGAAAAATACAGGAACCTTCCTTACATTGGGTACATCGAAGAAGAATAGGCGGTCCGCTGCAAGCAGGGAGTCTGCCGCTGTTCCAAATGTAAAAACTTTGTAAAAACTTCCCTTAACTCTTTTTTTTGGTTTCTAAATTTTTTCAAAATAATGTATAATGATAGTGTTTATTTACCTGCCGGGATGGAATTTTCCTGCCGGAATGGGTTTTGTAATGGCCTGATTATTTTAAAGTAATCAAAGGCGCCATTATTTTAAGGATAAAATTTTTTTATATCGTTTTGTTTAAAAAATATTGGTCCGTTTGTCCGGCCGGGACATTTATTTAGTTAAATTAGCAGTTTATTTATTAAAAAGGGAGAGTGTTTATACTTGAAGCGTAGTTATAAAAATATAGCTCTTTTAATTTTGCTTATAGTAGTCATGTTCCTGATTTTCAGGAACCCGCTGTTTACATCACCTGAAGTAAAAGAGCTGAGCTTGAATGAATTTATCACCAAGGTTAACGGCAGCGAATTAAATACTGAAGTACCCCTGGTAATAAAAGGGGAAGACAAATTAATTGAAGGCAAATTAAAAGACGGAACTTCTTTTAAAGTCTCATACCTCCAAGATTATGATGTAACACAACTTTTACTTGATAAGAATATTTCCTTTACGGTCAATAACCAAAAGCAGTCGATCTGGATTTCGCTCCTGCTTAATGCATTGCCGTTTCTTTTAATATTCGGGCTCATATTCTTTATGATGAACCAGCTGCAGGGCGGAGGTTCAAAAGTGATGCAATTTGGAAAGAGCAAGGCAAGAGTTTCCAACAAGGGGAAAAACAGGGTTACGTTTAAAGATGTTGCAGGTGTTGATGAAGCCATTGAAGAGCTGAGGGAAATTGAAGAATTTCTTGAAAATCCGGCAAAATTTAAGGCTATTGGCGCAAAGATACCTAAAGGCGTATTGTTATTTGGGCCCCCGGGTACAGGAAAGACCCTGCTTGCCAGGGCAGTTGCCGGTGAAGCGGGGGTTCCATTCTTCAGTATTTCGGGTTCTGAGTTTGTTGAGATGTTTGTCGGAGTCGGCGCATCCAGGGTAAGGGATTTGTTTGGCCAGGCAAAGGCTTCTCAGCCTTCCATTATATTCATGGATGAAATAGATGCAGTAGGCAGGCACAGAGGCGCGGGCCTCGGCGGCGGGCATGATGAAAGGGAGCAGACACTAAACCAGCTTCTTGTTGAAATGGATGGTTTTGACCAGGAAAGTACTGTTATTTTAATTGCTGCAACAAACAGGCCGGACATCCTTGACCCGGCACTGCTGCGTCCGGGCAGGTTTGACAGGCAGATTGCTGTTGACAGACCCGATCTTTTAGGCAGGGAGCAGATACTTGAGATCCATGCAAGAAATAAACCATTAGACAAGGATGTAAACCTTAAAACAGTTGCAAAACAGACCCCCGGGTTTACAGGCGCGGATCTTGCAAATATTTTTAATGAAGCGTCACTGCTTACCGCAAGGCATAACAAGAAAAAGGTAAGCATGTTTGAAGTAGAAGAGGCTATTGAAAGAGTTATTGCGGGACCTGAGAAAAAGTCAAGGATAATATCTGAACAGGAAAAAAAGATAATAGCATTTCACGAAGCAGGGCATGCGCTGCTGTCGCATATTCTTCCGAATACTGACCCCATCCATAAGATATCAATTATATCAAGGGGAAGGGCCCTGGGCTATGTCATAACCCTGCCTGAAGAAGATAAATTTTTAAAGAGCAGGAAAGAAATGTTAGATAGTATAACCCAGTTTCTTGGCGGCAGGGTAAGCGAGGAAATGAACTTTGACGATATAACAAGCGGCGCGCAGAATGACCTTGACCGTTCGACCAAAATTGCCAGGAAAATGGTAACGGAGTTTGGAATGAGTCCAAAAATCGGACCAATAACATACAGGATTGATGAAGAGGAAGTATTTCTCGGCAAGGAAATTATGTCCAGACCCCACTTCAGCGAGGAGATAGCCTCGGAGATCGACAGGGAAGTAAACAGGATAATATCTGAGTGTTATGCAAAAGCAAAACAAATATTAGAAGAAAATAAGGATGCGTTGTCAATGCTTGCAGATAACCTGATGGAAAAAGAAACCCTTTCGAGAGATCAGGTAATGAAGATGCTGATTAACGTTAAAAGCCAGAAAAAGGCAAAGCCGCCCACCGTAGAGAGCAAGAATGATTCGGGAAACGGCAGGAGCAGAGCGGGTAAGAAAACCACTGTAAAAAAGTTAACCAAAGCAAAGGCTTATCAGCTCCTTGGTTTGAAAAACGGCGCAAGCCAGGAAGAGCTCAGGGATGCTTATGACCGGCTGGTAACACTGCCTAATTCTAAGGATCAGACGCAAGCTATAACTGAAGCATATAATTTACTGGTTGATTTACAAAAAACAAACGCAACTTAACATTTAAGTGTAAGAATATTTAAAAATAAAAAGCTCTGGCACACTTAAAGTGCTGGAGCTTTTTATTTTATTTTACATTTATTGCCTATGTTTATTGCCTATTGGCTTAGGTCATCGCGCTACTATATATAAGAGTGCATGGGGGCCATGCCAAGCGAGATAGCGTAATTTGCTTTAGCTAATCATATAAGTACATAAGTACATATTTTTTAATAAGGAGGATTTTCGTGGATAAAAAATTAATTGAGCAAGGTGTCAGGTTAATACTCGAGGGAATCGGGGAGGATTGCGGCAGGGAAGGTTTAAAAAGGACACCCCAAAGGGTTGCTGATATGTATGAGGAGCTTTTTAGCGGAATTGGGAAGGACCCTGCCGATGAGCTTGAGCCACTTTTTGATGAAAATCATGACGAGATGATAATAGTAAAGGATATACCTTTTTATTCTGTATGCGAACACCACATGGTCCCTTTTGTAGGAAAAGCTCACATAGCTTATGTGCCAAATAAATCAGGGAAGATTGTGGGCCTAAGCAAACTTTCAAGGGTTCTTGACACTGTTTCAAGAAGGCTTCAGGTTCAGGAAAGGCTTACAACTATTGTTGCTGACACAATAATGAAAAAGCTCCAGCCAAGGGGCACAATGGTTATAATAGAAGCAGAGCACCTTTGTATGAGCATAAGGGGCGTAAAAAAACCAAATACTGTTACAATAACATCAGCAGTCAGGGGCCTGTTCAGGGAAAATCCGGCGTCAAGGGCAGAAGCAATGGCACTTATAAAGTCAGTAAGATAAAGAGTACATAAAGTCCGTAAGGCAAATCTCTTACAGTGCCTAAAAAGATGGCCCGGCCGGCAAATAGCTTAATAAACCCGAACAGTCTGCGGGGAAGGTAACCAGTAAGACAAATCTCTTACAGGGCCTAAAAAGTTGGCCCGGCAGGCAAATAGCTTATTAAACCCGAACAGTCTGCAGGGAAGGTAATCAGGAAGATAAATAGTTTATATAACCGGGTAGATAAATAATTTTTAATGGGATATAAAATACGAAAACTTGAAATAAAATCAAAAAGTCAGGGACTTGACGAATTTGGCAGGATTGGCGCAACACTTCCCGGGCAGCATATTATGGTAAATAAGATATTCCCGCTTGCCCTGAAAGTCAAAGATATAAAACCAAGAGCGGCCGACATCCTTAAGCAGGAAATGCTTTCGCGGATGGGCGATGTAGTCTCGTCAAGGGATTCTCTGATTCAGGTCGAGGGGACAACAGATGTTATTATACTTGGCACAGAAAAATCCGTAAGAAGCCTTGCAGAAAAGATAAGGATGCAGCCTTTTGGGCTAAAAATGCTTTCGGAAGAAATAATCAATTATCTTTCTCTGCTAAATGAAGATAAGCTTAAAAAAACAATTGCAATAGGAAATAAAGTTTTTGATCTTGACAGCCTTGAATGCGGCGCTTTGGTGATGGGTATATTAAATGTCACCCCGGATTCTTTTTTTGATG
>JBBQDW010000062.1:0-11312 GCA_038320085.1 Candidatus Humimicrobiales bacterium | reverse complement strand
CCTGTAGCATAATCAGCTTCAATCATCCAGGATAACTTTATTACGAGCCATATTGAAAAAATCCCTTCCGGAAACAACGGGCTGATTGAAGCTGATTATGCTACAGGGGCGGTTTTTGCCACAAAGTTTAAATATTTCTTAAATTTAAAAGGATTTGATACAGGATATCGTCCGGTCTATTTTGAGGAAGTGGATTTTTGTTTAAAGCTTCAAAGATTAAAGCTTAAAGTATTTATTAATACCCGTTCTGTAGCCAGGCATTACGAAGGTGCCTCTGTGGGAAAGTTCAGCGCCAATTTTTACAGATATTATCATAAGAACAGGCTAAGGTGCGCAATAATAAACTTAAGCCCGGCAGAGTTTTTTAAAAGATTTATTCCTGCCGAGGCAAGGTGGTTAAGAGAGAAGGCAACGCATGACCAGCGCATTGCAATATTTTATGCTTATTCTTTAAATTTTGTGTTTTTAATTTATAATCTAATAGTTAAAATAAAGAATAGTTTTTTAAGATAGGAGTTTAAATGGATAATGAAGCTCTTGAGCCAAAAAAGAATGCGCCCAGGCTTTTGATTATAAGCCATGACATTATTGGTAAGCAGATGGCAGGGCCCGGAATAAGGTTTTATGAATTTGCCAGGATACTCTCGGGGTATGTCGATGTGACGCTTGCAACTCCAAACAAGGCCGACATAAACATGGAAGGGATAAAGACTATAACATACGATATCAGAAATTTCAGGACCTTAAAAAGAAGCGTGGAGTTTGCTGATATAATTCTTATTCAGGGCCACATACTGCATTATTTTCCCTTTATAAAGAATTTTAAAGGTAAAATAATTGTTGACCTTTATAATCCGTTTAATCTTGAAAGCCTGGAGATGTTTAGAAATGACGGTATTGCTGAAAGGTTAAGAATCGATAAAAGCAACATCGATTTGCTTAAATTCCAGATATCTATAGGGGATTTCTTTATTTGCGCCAGTGAGAAACAAAGAAGCTATTGGCTTGGGATGATGAATGCAATGGGGAGGGTTAATCCATTTTCGTATGATGATGACAATACATTAAAAAAATTAATCGATATTGTACCTTTCGGTATTCCCTCAATTCCCCCAAAACATACCGGTGAACCGATAAGAAAAATGATTCCCGGCCTAAGAGAAGATGATATGGTAGTATTATGGGGCGGCGGGATCTGGAACTGGCTGGACCCTATATCAGTTGTCAAGGCTTTCTGGGAAATAACAAGAAACCGCAAAGACATCAAACTTGTTTTTATTGGAATCAAGCATCCTGACCCCAAACTGCCCGAAATGAAGAAATGCACGGATGCAATAAATTTAAGCAAAGAACTTGATTTATACGATAAGTTTGTTTTCTATAATGAATGGGTACCTTATGAAATGAGGCAGAATTTCCTGCTTGAATCAAGCGCCGGTCTTTCCATACACCATGAAAAACTTGAGACAGAGTTTGCATACAGGACCAGGGTAATGGATTATATCTGGGCAAGGCTTCCAATAATAACGACCGAAGGTGACTCAATTGCAAAAATAGTCAAGGAAGAGAATGTTGGGGAGGTTGTAAAATACGAAAACACTCACCAGCTTGCAAGAGTAATTGAAAGTGTTCTGACAAACAAGAGCCTAAAAGACATATACAGGAAAAATCTTGAGAAACTTGCGCCAAGCTTTTACTGGGAAAATGTTACAAAACCGCTTGTTGAATATTGCCTTCAGCCAAGGTATGCGCCGGATAAGAAAAAGATCTTTGACCTTATTGATATGCAGAACAATAAAATAGTAAATGTAATCAAGTCCAATATAAGCGGCGCTACCAATGTGCTCGTGCTCTCGGCTAATGCTTACCGCGACAAGGAATTGTTAAAAAAGCTTGAGATAGGTAAATTGTTTTTTGTGGATGTAGGCGAGAATACAGAAGGAGCAAGGTCACAAGAGGCAGAACTTGACAAAATCGGATACTTAAAATCCAAAATCGTGACAAGAACAAGATTTGACGGTGTAATAATAAATAACACGTTTAAAAATATTGCGCCGAAATTTTTATATGATCTTTTAAACATTATCGGTATGAAGTTAAAAGTTGATGGCGTATTGTTCTTTTGTGTACCTGAGGACCGGGGGATTTTAAAACTCTTTACCGGTGAGCGAAAAAGCGGCCCGACAACTGATAAAATCGATGAATTTACCTTTGAATATCTTCTTCAAAATACCGGATACGAGATTGTCAGCAAGGGCATTTGGGACAAACTTGAAACAAACGATGATAAGGTACTCGACCTTGATAAAAACCAGCAAAATATGATAAGTGAGCTGTACAGTAAAAATGAGCTCACGGACCTTTTTGAAATCAAGCTTTCGAGGGAAGATTTCAAGGATCTTTCACTGCTTAAGGGTTTAAATATCCTTGATTCGGAAGAATTCAAGACTGACAATAGCATTCGCGGAAAAATCAGGAAATATCTTTATGCTGTTACAAGCCTTTATCTTGAGAACTTAAGGAAAAGCTATAATTCTTCCATTCAGTCTGTGAACAATAATATCCAGATACAGATAAACAGGGAGATAAATGAACTCAATGCAAAAAACAGGGAAAGGATGCTGTTTATTTATTATAATATATTCAAGACTCTCCAGTATCAGGTCTCTAATCTTGGAATTGATATGAGGGCAATAAGAAAACTTATTGAGGATAAAGTCGGACAGTCTGAAAAAGAGGCCACCTCCCTTGACGAAAGGCTGGAAGTGCTGCTTGGGGATGTTGAAAATATCGACAGGATAATGGGCCTGACGCTTTCAAACAAGTATTATATAGCGAAAAAATTGTAGTCAAATAGCTAAAAACTGTAATAATACAGCTAAAGTTACAGTAATTTCAATTTGATTATTGGAGGTATTATATTAACGCGATTCTTGTTAATTGGGAACAGATTGTGTCATGGGCAATTTTAATATTTATTCTTTTTGCTATTATATCATCAAAGATTCGCTATGAAATAGCAGCTTTTGGTGGATTATTATTTTTAGGACTTCTTCAAATCAGTAAACCAATTGATTTGTTTTCAGGATTTTCGGACCCGACTCTTTTCACTGTAATAATAGTCCTTGTAATGAGCGAAGGCATAGTACAGTCAGGGGTATTATTAGGGCTAGGTAAAAGTATTGCTAGGAAAATACAGAAGCCGGATAAACAAATACTCACTTTAGCAATATTAACCTGGTTTATGTCATTCTTTGTAAATAATGTTGGCGTTATCGGATTTATTTCACCCACAGTACAGAGAATGGCTAAAAGAGCTAATATCAATAAAGCAAGTTTTGGTTTACCTATTACATATGCTTCGTTTCTCGGTGGTTCGGTTACGCTTATTTCTACTGTGTCGAACCTTATAGTGTCATCCTTTAGGTTTAATGCATTTGGTCAACCATTTAAAATGTTTGATTTTGCTCCACATGCAATAGCGATGTCTGCTATAATTCTTTTGTTGTGGTTTTTTAGCCGCTTATGGAAATATATACATAAAAGACCAAAAAAAGAAAATATATCGGAAACAACTTACAATAAGCTAGAGTCATTGCCATTAGAACCTGTACATAAAAGAAGTATAAAAAGCACTATTATTGTTCTTGCTTCACTATTACCTGCAATTACAATCGCTGGCATAGGATTAATTCACCCATCTATTATTTTTGGATTTGTCGTTATTTTATGGATCTCGACAGGAATTTTTTCTATAAAAACTGCCTATAATGCCATTAATATTCCAGTATTGCTTTTTTTAGGGAGTATGTTTAGTATCTCGGGAATACTTAATCAAACTCGTGCGCTACCTGACTTAATTGAATCCCTAATACCTTTAATTAGAACACTTCCAGTTTTTCCACTTATTCTGGCATTCGTATTTATAACAGCTATTTTATCAAATATACTGAACAATTCTGTCTCTGCACTGCTAATGGCGCCTATAGCTATTTTACTTTTTCAGTCTGGTACTATTAATGTGAAAGCCGATGCCCTATTGATGGCTGTTGCAGCTGGAGCAAGTCTGGGTGTTGTAATACCGACACATCAAGCAACAATTGTAGCTATGAATAATTTTGGTTTTCAGAAAAAAGATTTTATCAAACAGGGTATTGTGATTGCACTAATAGCTGGAATAACAGCTTCAACAGTAATATATTTTTTATGGAACTGATTATTATTTTAAAAAATATTTTTAACAATGGAGGCAATTTTAATGGAATTCAAACAAATTTACACACCGGGGCTAGCACATTGTTCATATGTAATTGGTGGCAGAAATGCTTGTATAGTTGTAGACCCTTCAAGAGAGGTAATGCAATATCTTGAAATTGCAAAATATTTCAGACTTCCAATCAAGGGTATTATAGAAACACACCTGCATGCAGACTTTGTATCTGGGCACATTGAGCTAGCAAAAATTACAGGAGCCAAAATTTATATTTCTGCAAAAGCAAAGACAGAATATGAACATTACGCAGTATCAGATCATGAGGAAATAACTTTTGACACTTTGAAAATAAAAATGATAGACACACCAGGTCATACTCCGGAAGGATCTGTTTTCATCTTTTCAGATCTTGAAAGAGGGGAAAAACCAGCCCTTGTTTTTACCGGAGATACCCTTCTTATAGGTGATGCAGGCAGGCCTGATCTTTTCCCGGATATTAAAGAAGAACTTGCTTCAAAACTGTATAGCAGCCTGCGGAATATAGAGAAAATAAGTGACCATGTTGAAGTCTACCCGGCACACGGAGCAGGGTCTTTGTGCGGCAAAGCACTATCATCTAAACTGTCATCGACAATTGGAACGGAGAGAATGTATAATGCTGCAATGCAAATTCACCCTGAAGAGAAATTTATTAAAACATTTTTAGAAGGTATGCCGGAAGCTCCGGATCATTTTTCAAGGTGTTCTGAAATAAATCGAAAAGGTGCATCTATTATCACAAGTCTACCAAGACCTGTAGCTTATAAGCCAAAAGAATTTCTTAAACTAGCACAGTCAGGTTCAGTGATAATTGACACCCGTGATCAGCTGCCATTTGGAGCAGCTCACATTCCAGGAGCTTATGGGCTCAGTCTTAAGGGCAATTTTGCAACGTTTGCAGGATGGGTGCTTCCTCCAGACAAGCCGCTTTTATTAGTTGTAGACAATCCAAGTGATATTATGGCAGCTTTAAAAGGTCTGTACAGTGTAGGACTTGATAATGTCATCGGATACCTCGAGGGCGGTATGTCTGATTATGCTGCTAACGGACTAAGAACAGCCCGGCTTGATAGTATTTCAGTAACAGAACTGAAAGAACGTTTTGATAAAAAAGAATTGCTGCTGGTTGATACACGTTTAAAAAGTGAATGGGATACTGAGCATATTGAAAATTCAATTCACGCACCAGCTCCGGATGTGCGCAAACGTTATTCAGAATGGGTTGGGGATAAACCGGTTGCATTTATATGCAATACTGGCAATAGATCGCTTCTGGCAAGCAGCCTAATGCTTAATTTAAGTGGTATGAAAAATATTATTAATGTAATTGGTGGTACCAGTGCCTGGATAAAATTAGGATTTCCAACAGTATAAAAAGGAGTATTATGAATATTATTAAATTTATATTTGTCGAGTTATGGCCATGGTGGCTTGGGGGAATTATAATAGGCCTCCTGGTACCTGGCATGTACTATTTTTTAAATACTGCACTGGGCGTGTCCACAGGTTATGGCAATATGGTAAAAATGATTCACCCAAAAACAAAATTAAAGTGGTTAAATACTGAAACATTTAAGAATGTGTTCAACTGGAGATTCATATTTATGTTGGGGATGATTATTGGTGCTTTTATTTCAGCTCGTACTATGGGCTTTAAATTTGTTACATTAGAAATGGGAATTTTTACAAAAATGACTGAATGGCCGTTTATTGTTTATGCTGTGTGGTTTATTGCCGGGGGATTTCTATTGGGATTTGGCGCTCGCCTTGCTGGTGGGTGTACTTCTGGACATAGCATACACGGCCTTGCTAATTTTCATCTTTCCAGTTTAGTGGCTACTATATCCTTTCTAATTGCTGGAGCATTAGCTGTATTTGTAATTAGGATTCTAATTTTAGGAGGGTAATAAATGTTAAAGAAAGTCGGATATCTTTTATTTGGAATACTTTTTGGATTCGCACTGAGTAGGGTCGGTGCTTCTGATTATAATCTAATTTACTCCATGTTCACAGGTGAAAATTTTAAGTTAGCGCTTGTAATAGTAACTGCTATTGTAACTGCAGCTATTGGTATGAGGATACTTGTTCTGAAAGGCAATAGAGGATTTAAAGGCCAAAAAATTACGGTCAGCAAAAAACCCTTTAATAAATATAATGCTTTTGGGGGTATCATATTTGGCATTGGTTGGGCAATATCAGGTGCCTGCCCTGGCACAGTGCTGGCGCAGGTTGGCGAAGGGAAAATACTTGGAATATTCACTATGGCCGGCATGATTTTAGGCACCTATATATATGCACTTGCAGCTGAAAAGAATCCGAATATGGGGTGACCCCCCTTCTATTAAACACATTGTATACTAAAATAAGTTAAGATAGAATAACTGATGAGACTAGTAAAGCAAGGGAAAGAGAGGTCTCATCAAATGAGAGCAAGGAGAACAACCATGGCAGACATAGAGAAAGCTAGAAAACTTTTTAATGAAGCCGGATTGGGATTTCCAATTCTACCCCTAAAAAGTTTGCATTAAGGCTCAAAGAACTATCCCCCTGGTGTTATTCAGCGCGCCCTATAGAATTGTGGCCGTATGATATAGATGGTTATCTGCAAGAAGGCAGCAAAGTGCAAATTCATGATTATGCCTTGATCTCCCATTCAGGACATGGCTTTAACTCATAAGCGATACAACATTATTTGGTGTATGGCTATTTGCGGATGTTCCTCTATTTATCTTGGGGCGGTGCCTATTTGGACAACCAAAAAGAGGCAGCCAAGATTAAGGAATGTTTTAGTTTAGCTGTAACCATACAGCTAAAAATTGTAATATTGTAGCTAAAAAATTGTAAATCTATTATAATCTTTAGTTTAGTGGCCGGGATTTTTTAAGATTTCTGTATTGGGGATGCAAGGATTTTTCCTATAGTGCAGGCAACCTTAAATAAATGTTGTAAAGAACAAAAACAACAATTTTGATAAAAGTCTAAAAGAGAATAAAAGTTGGATAATATTGGATAATACATTAAAAAAGGAGAAGACTGGGTTGACTCTGACAAAATCTATTATATTGATTTTAATAAGCATTGGGATTGCTGTTGGTGGGCAGATACTTTTAAAAATCGGGATGAACAAGATAGGTCCGGTAAATATCAACAGCATAAGCTCAGTGGGCCATCTCTTTTTAGGGATAATTAAAAGCCCAACTGTCATTATAGGTCTTTTTCTTTATGTGATTTCAGCGGCATTATGGCTCATTGTTATATCGGCAGTAGACTTAAGCTTTGCATATCCGTTTATCGGGCTGACTTACGTCTTAATACTTATTGTTTCTAAATTTGTACTTAAAGAAGATGTAAACCCTATCCGGTGGATAGGAACGGCAATAATTACAGTCGGAGTAATTGTAATTTCCCGTGGATAACACTTTGCCATTCTTTTTTAAACTAGGAAATGGAAAGCGGTAGCAGGCAATTGGATAATTTTTTTTACCCTGCAGTTTCAATTATAACCGTAAATTATAACGGTATCAGGTATCTTGATGACCTTTTTAGTTCCATTTCCAGACTTGATTATCCCAAAGACAGAATACAGACCATAATGGTGGACAACTGCTCTAGTGATGGGTCCGCTAAATTTGTTAAAAATCATTATCCCCATGTCGAAATAATAAAGCAGAATAAAAATACCGGTTTTGCAGCTGGAAACAATGCCGGTTTTAAAGCAGCAACGGGTGAGTATATTGCGCTTATAAATAATGACTGTGTGGTGGATGCCCAATGGCTAAATACACTGGCAAGACTGGCGGTACAAAAAAGCTGTACTGAAAAATTTGGGGCCGCGGGTTCAAAGGTCCTGTTTTTTTACAGCTATCTTATTGCGCAGTTTTCAATATCCGGCAATGTTTCTGCGCTTATTTCAGATATAATAATAAATCCTGATATAAGCAGGGATGATGCAGACACGGGCACAGATACAGATACAGACACAGACACAGATACAGATACAGACAATGACAGGCTTAACATAGGCAGCTCTTTTCTATCGGATACTGAAATGCTGAAAGCTGATATGGTTAAAAGCATAAAGTTTTTAAAGAACTGCCGGCCCGCCAATATCGCCAATATCGCCAAATCCGGGTCCTATGTAATTACAGACGGAGCAATAATAGGCTTCCCTGTTGTATATTCAGGCAGCAGGACATCTGTTAAATTTAAGGTCCGCTTGGAAAATATGGATGGAAACTCGCAAAATATCCCTGAAATTAAAATAGGCCTTATTGGAAAGTCCGGTGCGGCCGGCGCAAAACAGGTTTATTCAGGGCCATTTGGTGAAAAAGACAGCGCCGTAAATATTGAGATTTCTAAAAATGAATATGATTTGGGTCAGCGCATAATAAACAGTTGCGGCCTTGAGATAAACAGGTCATTTTATGCAAGGGACAGGGGAGCAAATACTATTGATGGCACCGGCCGGTTTGAAAATGTTGAGGAGATTTTCTCTCCAAGCGGAAGCAGCCTTTTTATAAGTAAAAAATGCCTTGAAGATACAGGGTTTTTTGAAAGCAGTTTTTTTACATATTACGAAGATCTTGATCTGTTTTGGAGGGCAAGGCTTAAGGGCTGGAAAATGTATTTTGTACCCCAGTCAGTGGCCAACCATCACCATTGCGGGACGGGTATCGAATGGTCAAAAACATTTACATACTATGTCTTAAGAAACAGGCTTCTTGCAATTTACAGGTGCGGATGGACAAGGCTTGTCCTAAGGAGCCAGGCCGCCTTTACGGCTGCACTGATACTTGCGATTGCAGGACTTATTAAAGGTTTGTTAACAGGCAGAAGGCATAGCAGGCCCGATATACTCATAAGGCTCAGGATATTTTTTGAATTATTTTATCTTCTGCCGCTGCATTTTTTTAAAAGGTTCAAAATCAGGGAAACAAGCACAGCTAATGAGCATTATATAAAGAAGTGGATCACTGATTTTTAGAATGCATGCAATATTGATTTGAGAATTTAAGGGTTTTTAAAATGATAAAAATTGGAATTTATGACAGGTATCTTTCAACGGCGGGAGGAGGGGAAAGGTATAGCTGCAAAATGGCAGAGATCCTCTCTATGGCGCCGGGATATGAAGTTGAGCTGATATCTGATTTATATGTTGATATAAATATTGTAGCTTTGCGGCTAAACCTTGACCTTAAAAAAGTCGGCTTAAAAATATTTCCTTTTTTATCGGAAGAATATACCAAAAAAATAACTGCTGCATATGATGTATTCATAAATACGACCTACTTAAGCTCACTTTCCGGGTATGGAAAAAGAAACCTCTACCTTTGTTATTTTCCGACGCCTTTTAATGTGGATTTTAAGTTTGCCCACAGGTTTTTACTATTATTTTTCAGGCTTCCTGCAGTCTGGCTGTACAGGCTTGCCGATAAAATGTCTCGGGGCTTTAAGGATATTGAAGTTGTAGAAGGAATATACGACATAAAAAGGTTTCTTTTGATGCGCGGGAGCTGGAGCAGCGGCACAGCGGTCATAGATTTTTACGATCCCGGGAAAAATATAAAAATTGCCCTCAAAAATCCCCCGGCTACAACAATTGATAATATGGATTGTGAAGTCAGGCTCTACGAAAAATCTTCCGGAAAGTTGATTTTTGACAATAAATTTACTCTTGGCAAGGGTATAAAGCAGTTTATCAGTATTGATATACCTGATAAATATAATTTTGGGTTTGATTTCAGGCTGGAAATAAAATCTACGGATTTTATACCTTCCGGCACTGCGGATGGCGGAGTACAGCAAAAGTCTAAAGCTTTAAGCGATACAAGAAAGCTTGGCGCCGTAATATATAATGGGCGAAAAACGGGGACATTTAAAAAGCTAATAATGAAAATCCTGGGGTTTGTGCCGCTTTTTTTAGTGACTTATCCAAAAGATTTTAAATTTCTGGATACCTATGACAGAATCATTACAATCTCAGAATACTCACAAAAATGGATAAAGAAATTCTGGAAAAAAGAAAGCACAATACTGTTTCCTCCGGTTGATACAGAAAGCTTTAAGGTATTGCCCAAAGAAAAAATCATCTTAAGTGCGGGCCGGTTTTTTCCTGAGCATCATAATAAAAAGCAGCTTGAACTGGCTAAAAGATTCATAGAACTTCTAAAGCAGGACCCGGATACGATGGCAGGTTTCACGCTTTATCTTGTCGGAGGGGTCGAAAATAAGAAAGAGCATCTTGATTATGTAAAAAAGATCGAGGATTTAAGCAAAGGTTATCCGGTAAAGGTCATTACCAATATGCAATGGGGGAAACTCGCGGAACTTTTTTCAAAGGCGCTTATTTTCTGGCATGCTTCAGGAATGGGGGAAAATGAGACCAGGCATCCTGAAAAATTTGAGCATTTTGGCATTACTACTGTTGAAGCAATGGCCTCAGGGTGTATACCTGTTGTCATTAACAAGGGCGGCCAGGTTGAAATCATAAAGGACGGCTATAACGGTTTTTTATTTGAAAGCTGGGAGCAGATGAGGGCCGTTACATTAAAGATATGTAAAAAACCAGATGACTATGCAGATATAAGCCTGAATGCACAGGCAAGTTCGCAAAAGTTTTCCAGCAAAAATTTTAAAACACAGCTTTTAAACATAATAAAACAGGAAGATTAAAAGACTTTAATCATAAAACAGGAAGACTTAAAGGCTTTAATAATAAAACGTGAAAATTAAAAGGCTTTAAATTAAATGGATTTAATAATAAAACGTGAAAATTAAAAGACTTTAAATTAAATGGATTTAAGTATAATCATAGTAAATTATAATGGGCGGGATTTTTTACAGAAGTGCATCGGCAGTGTTATTGAATATCTGGTTCCCTCCCATACAGAAGAAAGCCTTAAATTTGAGATAATCATTGTCGATAATGCTTCGACTGACGGAAGTGTTGGTTTTATAGAAGAAAATTTCTTAAAGGGTATGGGAAATTTTATTAAACTTATAGAATCAAAAGAAAACTTTGGGTTTTCAAAAGCATCAAATATGGGAGCCGGGCTAGCAG
>JBBQDW010000061.1:0-11343 GCA_038320085.1 Candidatus Humimicrobiales bacterium | reverse complement strand
TGATGCGCGTGATGGGGAGAAGCGGATATGTGTTTGGCCCCGGGCATAATATACAGGAAGATACGCCGCCTGAAAATGTTGTAACAATGTATAAAGCGGCAGCGATTTACAGATAGCAGGGCAGATCCCGGAATGCCTAATCAGCAGGGAATGCTGGGGTTGTCAATAGTAGATGCAGAGTGATTATCAGAAGAAACGGGTATGATTAATAGTAGAAGCTGTGACGGTTAGCAGCAAATACCGGGTCATATTGTGTAATAGCATGCCCGAAGTTGTTTTTTTGAAAATAGAAATAAATTTGTTTTACTAATTGTTAAATTGTTGACAATATACAATTACAGCTATACAATATTAAGAACATCAAGGATTATTATCTTTATAACAGATGATAGCGTAAGAAGAGGCAGGCCAATAGATTATATGCCCGGTTAAATCAAAAAATCACTTTGTTATTCACAATAATTGTTATTCACAATAATTGTATTATTTACAATAAAATAATTAAGTTTTTACACTTGACGCGCAAGACTATTGCAGGGAAAGCCGGATATAAGGGGATGTCTCAGGGGTATCTTAAGAAATAATTGACATTATAAATAAAAGTAATAGAATTAATTATTAACTGGGTTACCCAGGTGTTAGGTTATCAGTATTGTTTTAGTTTATTGACTGATTTTTGCAAAGCCTTAATTTATAATTAAAGTTTTTCTAAACTTAACAAATTAAGGAAAAGCAAAAAGAAAATAAACTAAATTAATCGCAAAAAACAACTCTTATTATTTTTATAAAATCTTTTTTTAAATAGTAAATTCTATTAAAATACTATAAAGAATTATAAAATAATCAGGGATGAAACTTAAAAAAAAGGAGGTGGATAAATGTCAAATTTTATAAAATCATTACAATCATTAAAGGAGAACAAAATGAAAAAATTTCTGTCAATATTATTGGTTTTGCTTATCGCAATTCCGCTCGTTTTTGCAGGCACAGGCTGCAAAGCAGCAACTGCAACAACAACTGCAGCTGCAGAAGTAGCAGCTGAATATAACCCTAAGGATCACCCGATCGCTATAGGAATATTCCTGAAAACGCACCCGGTAGTCAGGATTATGATCGCCGGTTTCCTGGTAAGGGCAACTGAACTTGGGTATGACCCGATACTGCTTGCTCCGGATGAAGCAGATGCTCCGAAACAGTACGGTCTTCTGGAAGCAGGTATGGCATCACTTAAAGTACAGGGTCTCTGCCAGTATCTCTTCGATCAGTCAACCGCGCAGTATGTAAAGAAATATTCAGATCAGGGTATACCTGTTGTAACAGGACATACGGCAGTTCAGGGAGATTTAGTAGCACAATATCCTGGCCTTACAGCATGGGCAGCATGTTCAGCTATTGAATACGGTAAAGCAGCAGCCATGGCTATCGGCGAACAGGTTGGAGGAAAAGGAACAGTTGCAGTAACTGAAGGAAGCTTTAATCCTACGGAAGATTTGGCAGCTAATTCATTCATCGACACAATGAAAAAAGAGTTTCCGGATATTAATGTCCTTCCTGCTGCAGTAGAAGGATTTGATGTACCTTCATCTATCCAGATAGCAACTGCTATTATGCAGGCTAATCCTGATATTACAGGCGCATTCTCAACAACCGGTGCAGGTCCTTCCACATGGGCCGGCGCTCAGAAGAATACAGGCAAGAAGATTATTGCAATAGCAATGGACTACAGCCGCGTGAATCTTGATCTTGTAAAGTCCGGCGACATGTACGCAGTTGTTGCTCAGCCTCTATTTGAGGAATTCGCAAAATGCGCTGAAATGCTTGACACTATCCTTCGTGGAGGCACAGTTCCATTTGATAATATAATGCCTTCTCCGTTGGTAACTCTTGATAATGTTGCTGACTACTATGCAATAAATGACGTAGTTGATAAGGGTATGGCAAATGTTAAATAGTTTATTGTTGATTTTTAAATAAACTTTAATCTAAAGAAACGAGTTTTTGCGGCGGGTTTTATATAAGACACGCCGCAAAGACATATTCTGAGAGGAGACAAGAGGTATGGCGCAGTATGTATTGGAAGCGCAGAATATAACAAAAGATTTCATGGCAGTAAGAGCATTAAATAATGTGTCCATGAGCGTTAAAAATGGAGAAATACTGGGGCTTATCGGAGAAAACGGAGCCGGAAAATCAACAATACTGAAAGTCATAAACGGGGTATACGTTTCGGGTACTTTTGAAGGTAAATTACTGGTAAATGGAGAAGAGGTGCGTCTTCATTCCCCACATGACGCATTGCTAAAGGGCATAGGTTTTGTTCCTCAGGAAATCAACGTCATGGAAGATCTGACAGTTGCAGAAAATATTTTTGTCGGGCATTTAACCGAGGGTAAAAGCGCTTTTACAAATCCCAATGAAACTTTAAAAATAGCGGCTGATTTTTTAAAACAAAAGAAAATAAACCTGAGTGTCAAAACACGCGTAAGAATGCTGAGCATAGGCCAAAAACAGCTTTTGATGATTGCGAGGGCTCTTTCATGGGATCCGCACATCCTTATACTTGATGAACCGACTACCGCGCTGGCCAAAGATGATGTTGACAACCTTTTTGAAATAATAAGAGAATTTAAAGCAGGCGGAAGAAGTACCATATTTGTTACACATAAACTGGAAGAAATAATAGAGCTTACGGACAGGGTCGTGATATTGCGAGATGGCGCAAACATTGCCACTTACGATAACAGCCAGTACAATGAAAGCAAAATTGTGACAGACATGGTAGGCCGTACTATTACAAGCATGTATCCATCAAGAAATATTCAGACAGGCGAAGAAGTGCTTCGGGTTGAGAACTTAACTGTTGATCACCCCAAGATTAAAAACAAGAATTTGATAGAAAACATAAACTTTAACTTGAAAAAAAGCGAAGTGTTGGGCCTTGTCGGCCTTGTAGGTGCAGGCAGGACAGAGACATTGAGCGCGCTCTTTGGTGAATACCCTATAAAATCCGGAAAGATATTTATTGAAGGCAAAGAGGTAATAATTAAAAATGGAGCTGATGCCATCAAAAATGGCCTGTGCCTTGTTACGGAGGACCGAAAAGCCAACGGGCTGTTGATGCTGGCAAATATCAAACATAATATTGTCCTGACAAATTTAAAAAAGATTACCAGCGGTTTATTTATAAGCAGTAAAAAGGAAAATAATGTTGCCCATACATTTATGTCCAAATTAAGCATTAAGGCGCCTAATTACGATACGATGGTTGCAACCTTATCGGGCGGAAACCAGCAAAAGGTGGTTATTTCCAAATCGCTTAATACTGATCCCAAGATATTACTGCTGGATGAGCCTACCAAAGGTATAGATGTAGGTTCCAAAAATGAGATTTATAACCTGATAAATTCTATGGCTGCTTCAGGAATATCAATAATCATGGTATCTTCTGAACTGCCTGAGCTTTTGGCCATGTGTGACCGCTTCGTAATACTTGCTCATGGAACAACTGTGGGCGAGCTTTTAAAAAGTGAAGCAACGCAGGAAACGGTAATGGTCAAATGCTTTGCTTAATATACACTTAAAGCAGGAGTAAAGGAGAAATAAGTATTGGCAGATTCAGAATTAAAAAACGTTAAAACCGGAAATGCCGGTTTGAAATTTATCAAGAAAATTTTTGAAATACAGGAAGTAAATACAATTCTCCCTGTTTTGATTTTAGTTATTGTAGCCATTAGCCTTAACCCGGGTTTTGTAACCCCTTTAAATCTGGCCGCAATCGGCAGAAGAATGTCAATGTGGGGACTTGTTGCTATTGGCGAGGCTCTTATAATAATGACAGGCAATTTTGACATTTCCATAGGCGCAATAGTTGCTTTAGCCTGCACGTTCTTTGCAGTTGCTGCGACTACCTGGCATATTCCACTGGTAATTGCAATATTGTTAACAATTTTACTGTCTGTCACATTTTCTGCCATTAGCGGCTTCGTTGTTGTCAAACTAAAAATCAATTCATTCCTTACCACTATTGCGATGCTGTTTATCGCCAGGGGCCTGGCAAGGACGCTGACATACAGTCGTCCGGTGCCTATTGCGCCGGCGCAGGGTTCAGCTATATTTTTGCATTTCGGACAGGCTGAGCCACTTGGTATGAGTTGGAATTTCTTTGTTTTTATAGCGCTTATTATAGTTTTTCAGGTCATTCTCAAGAAGACTGCCTACGGACGCAAGATATACGCTACCGGTGACAATCCTAATGTAGCAAGGCTTTCGGGTATTAACACAGATAACATCAAGATTTCCATGTTTATTATCAGCGGAGTAATGATTGGTTTGGCCAGTGTATTTTTGACTGCAAAAGAAGCTATGGGTAATCCTGTCTGGGGTATGGGATGGGAACTTCAGGCCATTGCAGCGGTCGCCATAGGCGGAATCAGCCTGATAGGCGGCGCCGGTTCAATGATAGGCTTGTTAATCGGTGTAATAATGATGCAGGTCATAGGTAATATACTGATACTTCTCCAGATAAACCTGAATATGCAGTCTGTTGTACTTGGGGTTATCATGATTTTTGCTACTATTCTTGACCTCAAGCGACGCAACAGGATACTTGGAAAGATAGACTAGAGATAGGCTAGATGTAGAATAATACGAATAATTTTAAGGAGAATAAATGGCTTTTGAAAAAAATAATGCTCAGATTCAAAAGAAGGATATCTCGGTTATCTCGAGAATATTTTCTGTGCAGGAAGTCGGCGTAATAATACCTCTTATTGTTTTGATTTTATTGTTCTATTTTTTAAATAATGCATTTCTGTCAGCGCCAAATGTTTTTTCCATATTAAAGGTTCTTGCATTTTATGGAATCGTTGCTGTGGGGGAAACGCTGCTTATATTAGGCGGCGATATTGATATATCCGTAGGCTCTGTAGCCGGTTTTGGCGCTGTATTCAGCACGTTTTTAATGATGAAGTTTTCCTGTTTCGGACTCTTGAATACTCCTTATGAATGGATTGGTGTAATAGCGTGCATGATTATTACTCTTGGTGCATGCTCACTTGTAGGTTTTTTGAATGGATTTTTGGTTGTAGATATGAAAATGCCTGCCTTTATAGTTACTATTGCAACATTATGGGCGGTACGCGGCGCCGTAATGGTCGTTACCAACGGTAACCCGATTTATCCGCTGCCCTTGTTTTTTATGGATACTATTGGGAGGGCCCAGATACCAATCGTCAAAGTCGGCACTGAAGTTTTGGGCATATCGCTTCCGTTTATTGTATTTATTATACTGGTTGTCGTATTTGAAATATTGCTGCGCAGATCAAAATTCGGCAGGAACATTTATGCCACAGGAAGCAACAGGGAAGTGGCAAAACTTGCTGGAATTAACACCAGGAAAGTGCGTTTCATGAATTTTGTCATAATATCCATGCTCGCTGGTTTATCAGGCATGCTTGTTGCAGCTTTTACAAGACAGGGATATCCACCCATCGGGGACAGCTGGGAGATGTTTATTATTGCCGGGTGCGCAATCGGCGGTATCGCTCTTGCAGGTGGGTATGGCAGTTTAATAGGAACACTTATCGGAGTTTTTATTATGAATATTGTAAATACCGGCCTGGTTATGGTAGGCATTAATACATTCCTGCAGGGAACTGTGCAGGGTGTCATCATCCTGGTAGCTGTTTATGTGGATATTATAAGAAGAAACCGGAAAGTTCTTTCTTAGAAAATTATATTAAATTTTAATTTGTAGTGAGTTTGGTTTATAGCATACTGAATTTAAGACGGGTTGAGATTAGAGAATACCGAATTTAAGTCAGGCTGAGTTTAGGATATACCGATAAACTATACATCATTTATATATTACGGTTATGCTGTCTATGTTTATTAATCAGCAAAGGTTTTTATATCGTTGGATTTCAGATAAGTGATCGAAAGCTTTATTTTCGGATTAAAATTATTTAATGTTTAATGTCAGGTTTTTTGCTTTTGCTATTCCCGGAAGAAATGTAAATTCTACTACACTCACAAAAACAGCTGCAGGTGGTGTCTTTCCGGAAATATGGCGGCGTTAAAAAAAATTATTATGGCTTAATAAAAACTTTTTGCCCTTAATAGCGGCGTAAAAAAATAATAAAGAAAAAGAGGTAAAATTATATGAAGGTATTTAATATTGAGGATTTCCCTTTTGCTGAATTTGGTGAAAATCCCACAAGACTCATACGCCTTTTGGTATCTCCCCAGACTACACAGGAACAAAGGTGCAGCATAGTGGTAGGCACTATTCCTCCGGGCGGGATATCAGAGGGACATTCGCACAGCGGAAGCGATGAATATATTTATTTTGATATCGGCGGTAAATTTGTTGTTGACGGAGAAGAATATGAGGTAAAAGAAAAAAGTATTGCTTTTGCGCCTAAGGGGACCATTCATGAATGCATAAATACCACACAAGACAAACTGCTTACGCTGGTCTGTTTCTTTCTTCCGGCATTTGAACCTTATGGAAAATATCCCGAGCTGATAGAAAGAACGAATGAATTCATTAAAAAAAAGGAACAAAAATAACTATTTTTTTACTTTTTTGGTGATTATTCGGCATGAATCAATTAGATGTAAAGGATTTTAAGGCATATGATAACCAAATGGAGAGGCTTCGATCTGTCAAAGCGTGTCAGTAACATAAATAAGGCATTTAATAAAGAAAAGATAAGCTCACCTGAAGAATTCTGCATTATTGTCAATACTCCGTGTTACTTTGGTTTTGGCAACAATAACAGGCCCAAAGAGTACTGGGAGGACCCTGAAGTCATGATGAGATTTCAGGAGGATGCATTTGTATCCCATCTCTCACAGATAGATGACGATGTAATACCATATTTTATGCCATGGTTTGGCACCGGTGTCCTGGCTTCGGGTTTTGGCTGCCCGGTAAAAGAGGCAACCGGTAACGGAGACGACCCGGCAGTAAACGGTTTTGTGGTTAAATCCTTGTCTGATATCGAAAAACTTAAAAAACCGGATCCATACAGAGATGGCCAGATGCCCAAGGTACTTGAGTTTATAGATTATGCCAGGCAAAACAGTGACCTTCCCATTGGGCTTACGGATATGAACAGCCCGTTATCCACTTTGATGCAGGTTTGTGGCTACGAGAACGCATTTATCTGGATGTATGATGAGCCTACAGCGGTGCATACCCTGATGACTAAAATTACTGAGTCATTTATCAGCTGGGTAAAGCTGCAAAAGAAACATGCAGGATACGATTTTGACGAAACTGGCGGGCTGCAGGGTATTGCCTCACCAAAGGGAATCGGCGTTTGGGTTTCCGATGATGATCTTATTACTATGACGCCCGAGCTTTATGGGGAATTTGTCGTGCCTTATTATTCAAGGATATTTAAGGAATTCGGAGGGGGCCACGTGCATTATTGCGGAAACGGCAAACACCAGACTGATAATCTGCTTAAAATCGAAAATATACGGGCCATAAATAATTCGCCAATGAGCAATTACGAAGTTTTTGCACAGCTGGTCAAAAAAGCAGGCTGTGGGAAGCTGACAATCCAGATACAGGATGCCGCGCCTTTGGATATCGAAAATTATTACCCTGCCCTTTTTGAAAAGATAGAAGATATACGGGGCCTGATGCTGGCAACTTTTATAGAAGATAACCTTGGGATGGACAATAAGGGCAATACCGTGGCTATAAAGCGGGATGCAATAGCTGATGCAAAACGTTTGGTAAAAACAGTACGCGAATGTGTGGCAAAAAAACTATAGAGAAAACAGGCGTGTGTCTGCGCCGAGCTCTTAAATAACTAAAAATGCCATCAAAACGCAATATACAAAAGTGCAATATACAAAAGTGCAATATACAAACTGGCAATGTACAAAAGTGCAATATACAAACGGACAATATTCAAAAGCGCAATATGGAAATTAACGGTTAATAATGTCTGAAAAATAAAAATATTTATAAAATCGGGAATTTTTTAATAATTAAAGTTACAGGAGAGAACAAAAGTGACACCAAGAGAAAGAGTATTGAAGGCGTGTAACTACGAGGAACCTGACAGGGTGCCCATTGATATAGGTGGCACTCAGGTTTCCGGGCTCTGCATAGATCATTACTGCGATCTTTTAAGGTATTTAAATATTGATGAGATACCCATAGTATATGAGCAGTTTGAGATGCTGGCAAGAGTGGAGGAACCGGTTAGAAAGCGTTTAAGAGGTGACGTCATATCTCTGGAAAACCCTTCAATGCGTTGGGGTCTGCATAATAAAGACTGGAAGAAATGGCAGACTTTTAAGGGTAATGATGTTTTGATGCCGGGAGACTTCAATCCCGTTATCGATGAAAAAGGAGCCTTGGTGCTTAAAGATGCTAACGGAATACCAATAGCCAGGATGGCAAAGGGTACCCTGTATTTTGAGTTTGCATGTGGGACTGCAATGTCTAAAGAAATTCAAAAAATGGATCCGCAAAAATGGAAAGACAGCATACCGCTTTATACAGATGAAGAGTTAAAACAGATAGCAAGAGAAGCAAAATATCTGCATGAAAATACTGGGTATGCAGTTTTTGGTGAATTTGGGCGAGGAGGACTGGGCACAAACGGCCTGCTTGCCGGGCATACCATAACAGACTGGTTGTGCATCCTACTGACTGAAAGAGCATATGCAGAAGAAATATTGCAGGCAACTGCCCAAAAAGCGCTTGAAAACATTAAACTTTATCTTGAAGCTGTTGGCAAAAATATTGATATAATCTTTATATCCGGAACGGATTTTGGTACCCAGCGGGCAGAGCAGTTTAATCCTGATATCTGGAGGGATCTTATAATGCCCAAATACAAGATGCTCAACGACTATGTCCACAAAAACAGTGGCATAAAGACATTTATTCATACATGCGGCAGCGTATACAACATTATAGAATATATTATAGCTGCTGGGTTTGACATATTAAATCCGGTGCAGGTTACTGCAGCCAAAATGGATGCTGCAGGCTTAAAAGAGAGATTCGGCGGCAGGATAGTATTCTGGGGCGGCGGAGTGGATACCCAGACGGTTTTGCCTTTTGGGACAGCAGATGAAGTAATAGAGCAGGTAAAAGAAAGAATTAAAATATTTGCCCCCGGCGGCGGATTTGTATTTAACCCGACACACTGCATACAATACGGGGTGCAGCCTGAAAACCTGCTTGCAGCAGCCGATGCAGCATATAAGTATGGAACCTACCCTATCGGCATCTGAGTGTTTATGGCAAAACTTGTGTTACATATAAAAAAAGGGGTAAAGCTTAAAAATAGCAGGAAGCCTAAAGCCCGGTTTATAAAATATTCGCCCAAAACCAGTTTTAGGACGGAATTAAATTTACTATAAAAATAGCGGGCAAAACTTAAAAATAGTAGATAGAGATTAAAAACATTAGGTAGAGATTAAAAAAAGTAGGCAGCGCTTATAAAGGAGGCTATATTTTGGAGCTTAAGAATAAAAGCACGATACCAATAATCAGCAGTTACAGGAAGGATATGTCCGTTAAAGAACTTAACGACTTTGCTTTGCAGCTAAGGCGGGACATTATCGAGATTACCTATTATTCCGGTACAAAGTCAAGCCATGTGGGAGGGGAACTTTCCTCTGCAGAAATAATGGCGGTACTCTACGGCAGTATTTTAAATGTCGACCCTAAAAATTCGGACTGGGAGGACAGAGATATTTTTATAATGTCTAAGGGCCATTGTTCGGCCCTTCAATATGCAGCGCTATCATGGAGGGGATATTTCGAGCGCGAGGTACTGTGGAATGAATTTAACAGGATAAACGGCAGACTGCAGGAACATGCAAATATGGAGCTTTCAGGAATTGAGGCCCCGACGGGTTCTCTTGGCATGGGGCTTTGCAATGGATGCGGATATGCATGGACAAGCAGGCTTAAAAACAAACACAAGATACCGCCAAACTATGTATACGTTCTTCTTGGCGACGGCGAATGCACTGAAGGGCAGACGTGGGAAGGTGTGATGCTGGGCGGACAGCAGAAGTTAAGCAATCTTATAGCTATAGTTGACTATAATAAATATATCATATCGGCTTCAACATATGAGGTCATGGACCTTGAACCTTTTGAGCAGAAGTGGGAAAACTTTGGCTGGCACACCCAGAGAGTAGATGGGCACAGCATAGAGGAATTAAAAGGCGCTATTGAAAGAGCAAAGAAACATGAAACGGCGCCAGGCAGACCAAGGGTGATTATAGCTGACACTATAAAAGGCAAACCGATATCTTTCATGATGAGGGATGCCATAAACTGGCACGCCGGACATCTGGACGAGGCGCTTTACAAAAGTTGCATGAAGGAGCTGGGAATATGAGTGAAAAATTAATGTACGGTTCTTCATTAAAAGGAATGCGCGCCGCATTAAGCGATACCCTTGTAGAGTTGGGACACGAAAATGAAAAAATCATTGTAATAGACGGTGAAACGGGTACAGCGACAAATATTTTTGATTTCAGGGACACTTTTCCTGAAAGGTTTATTACTGTAGGTGTGGCCGAACAATCAGCCGTAAGCTTTGCATTTGGCGCATCCAGGAACGGATTTATTCCCTTTGTGCCGCTTTTCTCATCATTTTTAACAAGGCGGGCATGTGACCAGATATTCATACAGATAGGATATGCTAATGCTAATGTCAAGCTTGTTGGCTGTTATTGCGGCCTTACTTCTCCAACCACCGGCGCCACTCACCAGTCCATTAATGATATGGCCATAATACGTTCCATGCCTAATCTAACCGTAATAGAAACAGCGGACCCTATTGAGCTTGGACAGGCGCTGAGGGAAGCGGCTTTAGTTAATGGACCGGTTTATATACGGATGATAAGGGGAGATTTGTCCAAATACGATGGTGTATTCAACAAAGAAGGATATCAGTTTAAGATAGGTAAATCACCCATACTGCGTGAAGGTACAGACATTACAATCATTGCATGCGGCCTGATGGTGCCGAGAGCTCTGGAAGCTGCGGATGAGCTGCTGAAAAAAGGTATCAGCGCAGAAGTCATAAACTTAAGTACAATTAAACCTATAGATACGGATACGCTTGTCAAGTCACTTAAAAAGACAGGAAAGGCTGTGACTGCAGAAAACCACAGCATTATGGGCGGAATGGGCAGTGCGGTATTGGAGGCTGTATGCGACAAGTCACCGGTTCCTGTAAAAATGGTGGGAGTCAGGGACCGTTATGGAGAATCTGCGGAGCTAAATGATTTGTTTGAAAAATATAAGCTGCGCGCAGAAGACATAATTATGGCTGCTGAAGAATTGTG
>JBBQDW010000060.1:0-11374 GCA_038320085.1 Candidatus Humimicrobiales bacterium | reverse complement strand
TACTTTTAAAGCAGGAGTTTTACCTTTTATAATATCTGACCTGATAAAAATCATGGCCATAGTATCAATCCACAAAACTTCCGAAAGGAAAAGACAGGCAATATGAAAAAAATAAATATTAATGATATTACCATAAGGGATATTTTTCAAAATATAGAGTCTGGTTATATAAGTGAAAAACTGCTAAGCAGGACAATAGAACATTTAAGCAAAGTAAAGTTTGACAGCCTTGAGATATTCGGCGGTTCAGCTTTTGAAAAAATGCTTGATAATAATTTTGGCAAATCACCTTTTGATATAGCTTACGAGATAAAGAATAAAAATCCGGGAATAGCCCTGCAGGCTTTAGTAGGTGCGAGAAATCTTGTGGGTATGGAAGTATATTTGCCAACAGTCATAAAAAAATTTATCGACAGATGCGTAAAATCGGGAATTGACAGGTTTAAAGTCTTTGATGCATTAAATGACATGGAGAATTTTAAGTATACGATATCTGCAGTAAATGAAACCGGAAGCCATTGCCAGGGCACTATAATCTATGACGATTTAAAAGAAGTTGATTTCTACATTGAAACTGCGGCAAGCCTCATCAGATCAGGGTGCAGCAGCATCTGCATAAAGGATGTTCAGTCAACGCTTCATCCCCAGAAAACCAGTGAGCTTTTTAAAGCCATGTCTGCTGCAACCGACACACCCGTTTACTTAAGCGGGTATAACTTAAGGGGTCTCCAGGTTTCAAATTATTATAATGCATGTCTTTCAGGCTGCAGCGGGGTTGACTTAAGCTTTATACCGTCATCGTATAATGACTTGAGTCCGGCAATATTTGCCCTGCTTCTAAGCTTTAAGGATACAAATGTATCGGTTGATATAGATTACCTTAAAGTTCTTGAGATATTTGAGTGGTTTAAACAAAATATTTACTCTTATATACAAAATGACCTTCTACACTCAAGGTTTTTATTTAGCAACAAAAATACAAACCTTGCCCCAAAATGGCTTCTTTCAAGCATCAACAGGCAGCTAAACGATATAGGTGAAAGCAATAAGATAGACTTGGTGTTAGATGAACTTTTTAAGATAAAAAATGAGATAGGAAATCCGTCGCTTGCCACACCGGTTGGCCAGGTGCTGGGCAGCCAGGCCATAATAAATACTGTTATTTCTGATCACAGATGGGAAATCACTAATGATGAAATAAAAAAACTTGTAAATGGATACTACGGAAAACTTCCAAGAGATGTTGACAATCATTTAAAAGAAAAAATCTTTGCGCATGCCGGTGAAGATAAAATCCCGGTTAGTTTGGATGATGCTGAAGACAAAACTTATGAACAATGCGAAGATGAATTAAAAAATCTTTCTACAAAAGACAGTGACGTCTTAAGTTATATTTTCTTCCCTGACAAAACATTGAAATTTCTTGAAAACAGCAAATCTGCATCCCGTGAAGTTATTAACGGTAATCCTGTTAAATTTCCCGGACAGGAATTAAGGTTTCCGGGCATGCTTGATTTAAAGAAAGCGGCCAAATTTGAAGATATTGACCTAAAAAAATTAAGAGAGATTGCCGACCTTGTTGAAACCAGCAATATAGATGAAATAACTCTCGAAATCGACGGTGTAAAGATATCGATAAATAAAAAATCTGACCGCAGCCATGCCCAAAAACCCGGAAATGCCGGAGCGGCAGCAACTGTACAGCAAAATGTCAAGGCAGATTCAAAAGGAGAACCTGCGGGCAATGCGGGTAATATATCAGAAGGCCTCCCTCCAAAAAGTCAAAAAGAAGATAGTGATGCAGCCGGTGGAAATATTTTAAAAGTCAAGGCTCCGATTGTGGGCACATTCTACAGGTCGCCAAGCCCTGGAGCCCCATCATTTATAAGTGCTGGCGACAAGGTTAAAAAGGGCGATACTCTCTGTATAATCGAAGCAATGAAGCTTATGAATAAGATAAATTCCGAGTATGACGGGGAAATAGCAGAAATCCTTATCCAAAATGAAGAAGCCGTGGAATACGACCAGACTATTATTACTATAAAACCTTAGAAAAATAATAGCAGTGAAATAGAATTTAAGTAAAATAGAATATCGGTAAATTCTAATTAATGTGAAATAGAATTTAAGTAAATAGAATATCGGTAAATTCTAACTAATGTGAAATAGAATTTAAGTGAAATAGAATTTAAGTAAATATATGTTTAAAAGAATACTTATAGCAAACAGGGGCGAAATCGCGGTAAGAGTGATCAGGGCCTGCAGAGAACTCGGTATTGAGAGCGTTGCTGTGTATTCCACAGCAGACAAAGATTCGATGCATGTAAAACTTGCAGACAGGAGCATATGCATAGGCCCGCCTCCTCCTTCAAAAAGTTACCTTCATAAGGCTAACATCATCACTGCGGCAGTTGTCACAAACTGTGACGCGCTTCACCCGGGATATGGTTTTTTAGCGGAAAATCCGGATTTTGAAGAAAAGTGCATGGAAAATGATATTGTTTTTATCGGACCTCCTGCTTCAGTCATAAAACTATCAGGAAACAAATCAATGGCTCTTGAAGTGATGAGGAAAAACAGGGTGCCGGTCATACCGGGTTCAAACGGTAATGTAGAGGACCTTAAGCAAGCCCTAAGCATTGGAAAAAGGCTTGGTTATCCTGTAATCATAAAAGCTGCATTCGGCGGCGGCGGCAAAGGCATGCGGATATGCAGCTCACCTGCAGAAATGGAGTCTTTTTTTCCTATTGCAAAAGCTGAGTCAATGTCAAGTTTTGGCATGAATGATGTTTATATAGAAAAATATATCGGGAAACCAAGGCATATTGAATTCCAGATAATCGCTGATAATTTTGGAAATATTGTATGTGTGGGAGAAAGAGAATGTTCTATCCAGAGAAGGCACCAGAAACTTATAGAGGAATCGCCCGCAACAAATCTTTCAATAAGGGCAAGAAGAACAATAAAGGAATTTGCGGTAAAGGCGGCGCAGGCGATTGATTATAAAAATCTTGGAACTATTGAATTTCTTGTCGATGAACTTGAAAATTTTTATTTTATTGAAATCAATTCAAGAATACAGGTAGAACATCCCGTAACTGAGATGGTAACCGGGATAGACCTTATAAAAGAACAGATAAACATGGCTGCGGGACAAAAAAACAGCTATGCAGGAAAAGAAATAGGAGCCAACGGCTGCGCTATTGAATTCAGGGTAAATGCCGAAGACAGTGAAAACAATTTTACTCCAAATCCGGGGAAAATAACTGATTTTCTCCTTCCGGGCGGGCCGGGAGTCAGGGTTGATACGTTTATCTATCCTAATTATACTGTCCTGCCTTTCTATGATTCTCTGCTGGCCAAGCTAATTGTCTGGGGAAATTCAAGACAGGAAGCTATTTCCCGCTCAATAAGGGCGCTGGATGAATTTAAAATCGAAGGAATAAAGACTACCATCCCTTTTCATAAAAAAATACTTCAAAACTCCAATTTTAAAGCCGGGAAAATACATACCCATTTTATTGAGGAAGAATTCGGCAGTTAAAATTTTGCCTAAACAATTTTGCTTATATAATTGACAGTATTCCACGTTTTTGATAAATTAAGTTAGTTTTTTTTCACGCATAATTGCCTTGTTCGAGCAATAACATATTTGGTTTGCCAAAAGTATGATTCGACCTGATTGTGATATTTATTTTGTAGGGCCAAAAATTCCCGGTTGGGATTACCGGTAAAGTATTTTTATAAGATTTTTATTTTTAATAATTTAACTAAAAACAGGAGTAACAATGGCAGGTAAAGTCGAAGTTCAAAAATTTAATCCAAAACCAAGAAAATCCTGGCATCGGAGAGGCGTCTACAGGCCCTTATTTGTTTTTGAAGAATTCTTAAAAAGGACCCTGTTTGACTGCAGGTCATGCGGCCAGTGTATCCTGTCTACGACAGGTTTTGTATGCCCCATGCGATGCCCTAAAACCCTAAGGAACGGACCGTGCGGAGGTGCATTTGACGGAAATTGTGAAGTGGAAAAGACAAAAAAGTGCGTTTGGGTAGAGATTTATGATGGAGCGGCAGACCTGGACAGGTTAGAGATGCTCAAGGCATTCCAGCCGCCGATGGATCATAGGCTTGAGGAAACCTCAGCGATAGTAAACTGGCTGGACGGAAGGATCGAAGGAATGCACCTAGCTATACCCAACAAAGGTCCCGGAATTGTCCAGCTTGCAAACATGGCGGTCCATATAATGATTTACCGGATTACAAAATTTTTCAAAGCGCCCAAATTCTGGCAGAAGCAGGAGTCGCATTACCTGGATGTTTAAATAGTTATTGCCGAATAATTCAATATTTTCTGGAAGTTTTTTAGTTTTTTAAATAAGGATTATTTATATCTTTTAAATTTTAGGCAATTCTTTAGCTGGAACTATATAATATATAGCTAGTAATTATATATCTCGATTAGCAGCCCTTGTCTGTCTCTTAAATACAGAGTATCGTGGTCATTGTTCCATACAGATTTAGTATTGTT
Organism: Candidatus Humimicrobiales bacterium; assembly: GCA_038320085.1. Taxonomy (GTDB): domain Bacteria; phylum Actinomycetota; class Humimicrobiia; order Humimicrobiales; family Humimicrobiaceae; genus Fen731. The sequence goes on along the minus strand of JBBQDW010000060.1, from coordinate 6,846 downwards.
CCAGTAGAATCTGCCTTTTGAATCGGTGCCCTTGCCTGAAAACAGGAAGATTTTTTCACCGCTTTTTAGAATATAGTGCTTAAATTCATAAATTTTTGTAGCGCTGTCTTTTACTGTCCAGCCTCCAATATCTATATCGTAGGCGCTTTCATTTTTAATACCGGCATATTCACCGTTAAGATTTTCTGCATCATTACCGGGAGCATCGTAAATTAGTTCTACAAAGATAGTCTTTAATGCTGCTCCCTGCTCGTCCCCGCCGCTGCCGTTTATATTTTCATTATCTTCTTTTATATTCTCACCTATAAACCCGGCAGAAATTTCCCACAGCCCCAGATTATTTTCCCTTGCATATCTCTCAGCGCCAAGCAGTTCATCTGTATATTTTACATCCGGAGCCATTGTAAAGACATTTGCGAAACCTCTTTTTACCATTTCAAGGTTAACAAAAAGATTCCCGGCAAATACATATCTTAAAAACCGTCCGTATCTGTCAATATCAGAAATATCCTGTTCAAGCCGTACATTGGTTTTTTCTATCATAAAAGACAGAGCTTCTTTTGCCTCCTCGTAGAAATACTGGTCGACTTCAGGAGTATTTATGCCTGTCATCCTTATCCTGCCATCACCATTAACCGAAAATGTATCGCCGTCAATGATTTCGCTTACCATATACAGTTTGCCGGAGGAATCATTTTGCAAATCCTGGCTGGAGGAATTATTCTGGCTTGACCCGGTTGTGTTATTTTTATCATTTACATCAGAAGAACCAGAGGCGTTGCCTGTATTTTCGGAGGAATTGGAATTATCGGCGTTCTCACCATTATTTGTACTGCTTGTGTTTTTTGTAAATGTGGATGTATTCTGCCCGTTGGCGGCTTTTGTTTCATAATAAAAGAGTCCGCAGCCACTGAAAGACAGGCAGACCGGTATTATAAGAAACAGGCTGAGAATAGAAAAAACGAGCTTCCTCAAAAAAGGATTTTTTGTAATAAAGTATTTTAAATGAAAGTTTGGCATATTGAACTGATTATACTGAAAGGATTTTAACTTTTCCTTATTTTACCAAGCCTTTCCCTTGTATTTTTGTCCAGCCTTTTTTCAAGCGAATAAAAAGAATGGCTGGAATTTATTCTTTGTTGGCTGATTTTAGCGCTGATACTGCTTTTAAAATCTGCAAGTTCAATGGCAAACTCCCGTATTGATTTCCTGTAGACATTTTCCTTAAAAATAACTTTTTGCTGCAGGTAATCTGAAGTTATGACAAAAATCCTTTCATATTTTTCATTGCTGTGAACGATTCTTTCGACTACGCTGTCAGCGGTTTCTCCGCCCTTTGAGTATATAATATTAAGGCCATTTATTACTTCCTTTTTTTGTGAAAACTTGTCCCCATGTTTTGCATCAAAGACCACGGTCATACTGCAGAGATTATAGTTTTTAAACTGTATGAGATCTGAGAGAAGTTCGTCCCTGAAATTAATGATTTGCTCAGAAGATGCTCCACCGGCCCTGTAATAACTAAAGAGAAAGTTATATCCGTCTACAATATATAGCTCTTTCATTCCCGGCTTAACAGTCTTTTCTGGCATTGCTTCATCAGAAAAAGCATAATACCTGAAGAAGTGGAGACATTTAGCGACTGCATATTGCCAAACATCTCAATAGTTACAAGAAAGTCGCATTTGCTTTCAACTAGCTTTCCGATACCTGCGCCTTCACTTCCAAAAACTACCGCTGCAGGAAAAGTGTATTCTGTGTCTCCGGCTGACCGGGTATTTTTATCAGCCGCAGAAGAGGTGCCGTAAATCCAGAAATTATTCTCTTTTAAATATTCTATTGTCTTTGAAAGATTTGTAACATTATATATTTTGACTTCTTCCATTGCCCCTGATGATATTTTTGAAACTCTTGCCGAAGCATCAACTGACCTGTTTTTGGTAATAACCACACCATCTGCGCCAAAAGCGCTGCAGTTTCTAAGTATCGAACCAAAATTTCCGACATCTGTTATTTCATCAAGCATAAGAAGGAGACTTTTTTTATGCGACAGTTCTTTAATATCAAAATCAAGGTCTGCATAAGTGTAATTGGAAACTTGCGCAATGATGCCCTGCGTGCTGCTTAGGAACTCTTCACTTAAGTAGTCATCAGAACCCTTTCTGGAAAAATCTGCCCCTGCGCCCCTCGTTTTTAAATTATGAGATTCTGAAATCCCATACTTGGAGCTATTGTATTGGGAAGCTTTCACAGGGTTTTGCTGCCACGTTTTCTCCTGCCGTTCGCGGCCCTGCTGCTTCAATCCCGGAGATTTTACATTTTCACCTGAAAAAATGCCTGACAGGTATTTAACAAAATCACTGTGTTCAAGTATATTTACCTTTATGCCTTTGGAAGACGCTTTGGATATGATGTCGTCAATCCTGGGTGACCTGTTTTTAGAAGCGCTTAAAGTCAAATCATATATTTTTCTTTTTCCGGCATTGACATCAAGAAGAGCAAGTATTGTATTGATGCCATAAAGATATTCAGTATTCATCTGTTTCCCGTCTTTTGCAGAGCATTTGTGAAAAAATAACATTTAAAGCATTAGCAGTAATTTCTGCACCTCTGCGTTTAAGATTCTTTTCGCCACAATGTGCCTTCTTTTCTGTCATCAAGTGTAATTCCAAAACTCTTTAGCCTGTCTCTTATCTCATCAGATCTTATAAAATCTTTGCTCTTTCTTGCAAAATTCCTTTGCTCAATAAGCTCTTCTATTTCCTCATTATTAAGAAGGACCTTGTCTTTTCTGTGCAGATTCGCAGGGTCCCCTACATTTTTAAAATCAAAGCCGAATATCTTTCCACATTCTTCAACAAGAAGCCAGGACATCTTAATGCTTTCCTTTACCGGGTTGCTTAATACGAATTCTGTGCTCTGGATTATTGCATTTACCTGTCTGATAAAATCAAATAAATCTCCGATTGCTTTTGCAGAATTGAAATCATCATCCATCGATGCTTTAAACTCTGATTTGAATTCCTTTAAATAAGCATATATTTTTTCTGAAGGATCAGCATTGCCGTTATACTCGCCTGCCGTCGAAGAATCAGTTAAAAATTTTAAGTTTCTTAAAAAATTGACGATTTTCTCAAAAGCTTTTTTTGCCTCTTCCAGTTTATCGCTGCTAAATTCCAGAGGGCTCCTGTAGTGTGTTGAGAGCATATACATTTTTATCACATTTGCCGAATACCTGTCTAAAAGGTTTCTTAATATCCAGTCCGATTTCAAACCTTTTGATTTAGACATCTTTTCTTCTTTTACTTCTATCATGCCATTATGCATCCAGTATTTTACAAAATCACCTTCGGTTGGAAATGCGGCTTCAGACTGAGCTATCTCGTTTTCATGATGCGGAAAAATAAGGTCTATGCCTCCGCCATGGATATCCAGGCCGTACTTAAGGTATTTTATGGACATTGCCGAACACTCGATGTGCCATCCCGGTCTGCCGTTGCCCCATGGGCTTTCCCAGTAAGGCTCCCCGGGTTTTGCGCTTTTCCAGAGTGTAAAATCAGTGGCGGATCTTTTAGACAAATTATCGTCTTCCTGGGAATGCACTTCTTCTATCTTTTGGCCCGAAAGCCTGCCGTACTTTGCAAACTTTGCAATATCAAAATATACGTCGCCTGAAGACTCGTACCCGTAACCATTTTCTATTATTCTTGATATTATGGATATTATCTCAGGTATCATTTCACTGGCTTTCGGCATCGCCGTAAAATTGCCTACGTCCAGCTTTTTGATGTCCTCAAGGAAAGCTTTTATATATCTTTCAGTAATAACGCTGAAATCAACTCCCTCTTCATTTGCTTTCCTTATAATCTTATCCTCAATATCAGTAATATTCTGTACAAAATCAACACTATATCCGGAATGTTCCAGGTAATTCCTTATCATGCTAAATACAATTATCGGCCTTGCATTTCCTATTGAGATATAATTGTAAACCGTGGGTCCGCATACATACATACGGACCTTTTTATCTTCAATAGTTACGAACTCTTCTTTTTTTCTGTTTATTGTGTTGTATACTTTAAGGCTCAAAATCAATCATCCTTTTGGCATTCTCAAGTTCATTTTTTAATCTGTTAACATCTTTTTCAAGATTTTCAATCTTTAAACTGCAGGTATTTAAGATTTCGTTTATAGGGTCCGGAAGATTCATCCTGTGCTCATCATCGGAAAGCACCCTTTCCCCGTTTACCTTCACAATCCTTCCTGGTACGCCTACGACAGTAGAATTATCAGGAACAGGCTTTATCACTACAGCTCCTGCCCCTATTAATACATTGTTTCCTACGGTTATTGAACCAAGCACTTTTGCACCCGCAGATATCACGACATTATCGCCGATGGTTGGGTGCCTCTTTCCTCTTTCTTTTCCGGTTCCTCCCAATGTAACGCCCTGGTAAATTGTTACATTGTCACCAATTACTGTCGTTTCGCCAATCACAACACCCATCCCATGGTCAATAAAAAGTTTTCTGCCTATCTGTGCCCCGGGATGTATTTCAATACCGGTAAAAAATTTTGAGTTTTGGGAAATCGCCCTAGGGAAAAACGGGACTTTTTTCTGCCATAGCCAATGGGCTATCCTGTGGTTTATTACAGCATGCACCCCTGAATATGTAAGCAGGATTTCAGCAGTGCTGACAGCGGCAGGATCCCTTTCCCTTGCTGAAACAACGAGTTCTTTTAAATCTGCTATCAATCCCATTTGTTATATCCTTATTTCCTTTTATTATACCTTTAAACCCTTTTGTTATGCCATCAAATTAAATACTTTGTTTTTAAGCCTGGTTTAACCTACTAAATTTCTAACCGGTTTACCATTCTGAAACTATAACCGATTTGCTGAACTGAAACTAAAACCGGTTTAAAATACTTAAAACTAAACCCGGCTTACCATAAAAAAATATATCTGGTTTACTACACCTAAAACCACAACCTGTTTGCAGGGTTGAAACTAAAATCCTGTTAACAATCCTGAAGTTTACCCTGGTTTACCATATTTAAAATTACATAAAATACTATAGCAATTAAATATAATAAAATAAAATATTTCAAGCTTTCGGCTATCTGGCAGAAGCTTTAAGCCTTAAAATACACCGGTCGGGGCCCAATATTGACATCAATTTTGGCAATTCAGGTCCATGCACCTGGCCCGTCAGTGCGGCCCTTACCGGCATGTAAAGCATTTTTCCTTTGATGTTTTTGGCTTTGAGAATTTCTGCAAGCTTTGAAATAATTTCTCTGCAAAGAAGTTCATCAAATTCTTCGATTCCGTCAAAATCATTATCTTCTTTGAGTTTTAAAAGCTCTTTTAACAGGAATGAAATAACAATTCCGGATTCCGGGGTCCCTAAAACCTCACTCGCTTCACTGCTGATACTTTCAACACTGTCAGCCATATAATCTTTCATCAGAACATTAAAATCGGTAAGAAGCCGCATCTTCTCCCTGAAGACATCAGCTCCCCTTTTTAACCTGGTTAAATCATCTTTATCTGGTGTCCCGGATGTGTGAGTAACCTCGCTGTCTGTTGCAGAAGTGTGCGCAGTCACACTCTCTGACTCAGAAGTGTGTCTAGTCTCACTTTCTATCCCGGAAGTGTGCGCAGTCTCACTGTCTGTTTCAGAGGCGTCTGTACTCCCACTTTCTTTCCCGGAAGTGCATGTAACCCCACCACCGCCTGCTACAAAAGGCATTACAAGACTGTAAATATCTTCAACAGATTTTTCCCTTATATGGTTTCCATTTATCCAGCTTAGTTTATCGATATCAAATATTGCCGGACTTTTTGATATATCGGAAATATTGAAACTTTTGGCTATATCAACAATATTAAAAATTTCCTTGCTGTCTCTTGGCGACCAGGATAATAGCGCAAGGTAATTGGACAATGCATCACTTAAATAACCTTCCTGTTTAAATTCCGTGATGGTCTGTGAGCCATGCCGTTTGCTTAATTTTGCCCCATCTTTTCCCAAAATCATTGAAAGATGCCCAAAAGCCGGCAACCTTGCTCCAATACTTTCAAAAAGCATTATCTGCCTTGCAGTGTTTGTTATATGGTCCTCACCCCGAAGGACATGGCTGATATTCATGTCTGAATCATCAATGACAACACCGAAATTATAAGATGGCGTATTATCGGATTTCATTATTACAAAATCCCCAAAAACATCAGAATTAAACCTGATTTCATCCCTTATCATATCCTTAAAGACAATCTCCTCTTTCGGTACCTTAAACCTGATTGCAAATGGAAGGCCGTTTGATATTTTTACGCTGATTTCATCATCCGTAAGATCCCTGCACCTATTATCGTATTTGGACATTTCCCCTTGAAGATATTGCGCATTTTTAATCTCTTCGAGCCTCTGGGGCGTGCAAAAACATCTGTATGCTTTGCCTTCCTGCAGCATTTTATTTGCAGATTTAATGTAAATATCCAGCCTGTCACACTGCCTGTAGAATTCGTCCCAATCAAGCCCAAGCCACTTCAAATCAGCAATGATCGATTCTTCAAAGACTTTGTTTGACCTTTTTAAGTCGGTGTCTTCAATCCTTAAAATCAGTCTTGCACCCAAGCTTTTCGCAGCAAGCCAGTTAAAGAGGGCCGTCCTTGCCGTGCCGATATGCAAGCCGCCTGTCGGTGAAGGCGCAAACCTGAACCTGGGTGATATATTTTTCTCTTTTGACATACCTATTGGCATAACTTCTGTCCTGTCTTTTTTTGCCACATTTTTTTCTTATCTCTTTGCGACATCATTTTTATATCACTATGAACTATCTTTT
>JBBQDW010000059.1:0-11603 GCA_038320085.1 Candidatus Humimicrobiales bacterium | reverse complement strand
TAGCATGGAACAACAAGTTTCCAAAATATAAAAAATAAAATTTTTTTCGCCGGATAATAATGCCAACAGACAGTGAAAAGCCGATTTCAAATGCTGGAAGCTGGGTAAGCAGGCAGGATACCGGCATATATAAAATCCTTTCGGAAATATATCAGGAAAGATTTCAGTACAGCAGTATTTTAATCAAACTTCTTGCAGGCAGGAAGCTTTTTTCTATAGAAAACTTCGTTACTACGGAAAACTTCTGTGTTATTGAAAACCCCGGTACTAAAGAAAACTTAGGTACTAAAGAAAACTTCGGTACTATAGAAAAACCTGATATTGAAAAAATAGTTGATGTTTTTTTGCATTCCCCAATAAAAAACTTACATGATCCCGAGCATGACCCGAAATTGCTTCCAAATATAATTCCTGCAGTTGAAAGATTAAAACAGGCACTAATATCACATGAGAAAGTGCTTGTATTTGGGGATTATGATGCAGATGGGGTTGTAAGCACTGCCCTCATGTATAATTTATTAAAAAAAATTGGCGCAAACGTAAATTATCACATACCAAGCAGGTTTGAAGACGGTTATGACATAAATATCGACTACATAAAAAATGTGAATCTAAAAAAATCCTACAGTTTGATAATTTGTGTCGACTGCGGCACAAACGCAGATGAGGTCAGGGAATACGTAAACTGCAGTAAAGAAAATAATGTAGATGTCATAGTATGTGACCATCATGAAGCTGTGTTTACAGAATCATCCGAAACTCCTTATATTCGTTATTTTATAATAAACCCCAAGCTTTCAAACTCAGGCTACTCTTTCAAATTTTTAAGCGGCGCAGGTGTGACATTTAAGTTCATCATGGAAATGCTAAGGAACCTTGACGAGCAGGTTAAAGCCAAAATCCCGAAGGATTATTTAAACTCACTCCTTGATTTGGTTGCAATTTCAACGGTTGCCGACCTGATGCCGCTCATCGATGAAAACAGGATAATTGTTAAAGAGGGCCTAAAAAGAATAAAAACAACCGATAATGAAGGCTTAAAGAGGCTTGTAGATAAAATCATTGGCGATAAGGACAAGTTTAATACTTATGATATCGGTTACATAATATCTCCTCACCTTAATGCCTCCGGAAGAATTAAAGATGCAAAAAGCAGCATCAAACTTCTTCTGGACCGGGAGGAGGACGAAGAAAAGGTGGTATCTGATACTGAAATATCTTCAATTATTGAAGGACTTGAAAAATCAAATTTAGATAGGAAAGCAATACAGCAGGAAACTTTAAATGAGATTTTAAAAAATAATGATTTTTCCAGAATTGTCTCCGATGAAAAAATATTTATTGCAAAATCCAAAAATTGGAGTGAAGGTGTACTTGGAATCGTCGCATCGGGAATTGTAAAAAAATTTAACATCCCGGTTATTTTGTTTAAAGAAGCAAACGGAATATTGAAAGGTTCCGGAAGAAGCATTGAAAAGTTTGACCTTTACGATAATCTTTGCAGTCTGAGCGGTTATTTTAAAAAATTCGGCGGGCATAAACAGGCATGCGGAATAACAATGGAGATTAGTAATTTTGAAGATTTTAAATTATCTATAATAAAACAGGCAAATGAAAAACTTAAGCCTTTAGATATAGAAAAAATTTATTATTTTGATACGGAAATAAGTTTTTCAGAAATAAACTTAGAGCTCATAGAAGATATATCCAGGCTGGAGCCATTTGGAATAGGAAACCCGAAACCTGTATTCCTGACAAAAGACTGCTCTATTGCAGGAGAACCCAGGCTTCTAAAAGACAACAAACACATGATAATAAAATTAAATAACGGCGGAAAAACTCTCGAAGCTATTATATTTAATTGCGGGGACTTGTGTGCGGACTTTACTAACTGCATCATCAATAACCTCAAGGATAAAAATCCGGTAAATCTTCTACCGCTGGATATCCTGTATAACATTGAATTTAAAAAGAACCCTTATAATGATAATAAGCAAATACAGCTATGCATTCAAAGCCTAAAAATCATAACACCGTGTCGATAATACACCCCTCTGCTTAATAAGAATGCTTATTAAGCTCTCATTATTAGCTAATTACACCAGGAATATTAATAATTCTGCCAAAGTCATCTATTACTACTATGTGATAAATAATTGTCGGAGCCCTGTATTGCTAATACAGAATAAATAATCGCCGAAGTTTTATTTAAGCTGATATGCATTAAATAATAAATATTATATAATTCAAATAGATTCCGATGTTTGTTTTGGCCAAATTTTTTTATAAGGTTTAAATTTTAATGCGCTGCTTGTTTTGGCGGCAATTAATTTGCCGGCACGTAGATGGCAACTGCTGTTTTATCTGGTTTTATAATAATTTTATGTTTACAAAAATACATTTTTTATTTATTTTATAAATATACATGAACCCATTAATAGACAAAACTGAAGAAAACCAAATTCTAATAAAAGAGGCTGCTCCAAATGCAGAAAATGATGCTGCAGAATTGTCTCCTGATAATGAAAATTTAAAAATATCCTTAACGGATGAACCTTCCCCGGAGTCGTCTTTAGACGATGCGGATGAAGCTGATTTCGCATTGAAAATAGCAGGTAATAAAAATTTTGATGTAGATGAACTATATAGGAAGCTTGTTGAAAAAATAAGGACATATAATCCGCAGCTGGATGAAAAACTGCTTAATAAAGCTTACCAGGTTGCTAAAAAATACCACGAAACACAGTTTAGGAAATCCGGGGAACCTTTTGTGGCGCATCCTCTTGAAGTCGCAAAAATACTGGCAGATATTGAGCTTGACCAGACATCCATAGTGTCAGCTCTTCTTCACGATGTGATTGAGGATACCGAGTTTACTTTTGAAAAAGTAAAAAAAGAGTTTGGGGAAAAGATTGCTGATATCATCAACGGCCTTACAAAACTTGATAAGATAGTATTTTCCAGCAGGGAAGAAAAACAGGTCGAGAACTTAAGGAAAATGATAATTGCCATGTCTGAAGATGTTCGAATAATAGTTATCAAACTTGCAGACAGGCTGCACAACATGCGTACACTTTCCTGGCTTGATAAAGAAAAGAGGGTGTTTAAGGCAATTGAAACCCTTGAAGTATATGTCCCGATTGCGCACAGGCTTGGAATATATAATTTAAAATCAGAACTTGAAGATTTAAGCTTTGAGACCTTATACCCGAAACGATATGCAAAAATAAAGGAAATGGTCCAGGAAAAAATCATCTCCCGCCAGGTACAGATAGATGAGTCCATTAGTATCGTTGCTGAAAAGTTAAATGAGGTCCAAATTTCTGCAGATATAAGCGGCAGGAGCAAGAGTTTTTACAGCATCTACAATAAGATCTCAAAAGAAAACAGGGATATAAATGACATTTATGACCTTATTGCAATAAGAGTAATAGTTGAAGACATTAAAAGCTGTTATGCAGTTCTGGGTATAATACATTCGATATGGAAGCCTGTTCCGGGCAGGTTTAAAGATTATATTGCAAATCCAAAATTTAATATGTATCAGGCCCTTCATACAACTATTATTGGTCAGCGGGGCGATCCGCTGGAGATTCAAATAAGGACCTTTGAAATGCATAAGTTTGCTGAATATGGAATAGCTGCCCATTATAAGTATAAAGAAGGGATAGTCCAGCAGACAGAGTTTGACAAAAGGGTCACATGGATAAGGCAGCTTCTTGACTGGCAGAAGGAGTTAAAGGACCCTCAGGATTATCTTGAATCACTAAAGCTTGACCTGTTTGAAGAAGAGATTTTTGTTTTTACTCCAAAAGGTAAAGTCATTAATCTTCCCAAAGGGGCGACACCTATAGACTTTGCATATTATATTCATACAGACGTTGGGCATAACTGTATCGGATGCAAAGTAGACGGAGTCATGGTGCCTATTGAATATCAGCTCGAAAATGGAAATATAGTAGATATCATTACTTCCAAAACTCCCAAGGGCCCGAGCCGTGACTGGCTTTCAATAATAAAGACCTCAACTGCAAGAAACAAGATAAAGCATTGGTTTAGCAAGGGGGAAAGACAGGAATCCTATAACTCCGGCAGGGAACTGATGCTTAAGACTTTAAGGAAGAACAGCCTTTCATTCAAGGACATACCCGCAAAGATTTTTGATGAAGTTGCAGGTGACCTTAATTATGAAAATATGGACAACCTTTTCAGGAATATAGGCTCACATAAAGTCTCTGTGCATCAGGTACTTACCAGGATTTTAAAAAAATTAAACCAGTCTCAAGAGCCTGACAGGGAAATGACAATTGAAGATGTGGCGGTTGCCATAACCCCGAAGCGTTCTACCAGCGGTATTGTTGTAAAAGGAATGGACAATGTCCTGGTAACCATTGCCAAATGCTGTAATCCGGTGCCTGGCGACGAGATAGTAGGGTACATTACTCGCGGCAGGGGCATATCTGTCCACAGGGCCGACTGCAATAATGTAGCAATGCTTATGAAGAGTGAAAGCCAGCGTTTCATAGAAGTAGACTGGGATAACTTTGCTCCTCATAAATTTAACGCTGAAATACAGGTGGAAGCAATAGACAGGACAAAACTTTTGCGTGACATAACAAATGCAATAAGCGAATATGATTTAAATATCATAAATGCAAGCACCTTAAGGTCAAACAGCACAGGTAATGTAAAATTTAAGTTTATCATAGAAATAAGCAATAAATATATTTTAAAAGACATTATTAATAATTTAAAACAGATAAACTCTGTATATGATGTTTACAGGGTTTTACCCAGAAAGCAAGATTGAAAGTAAAAAAATTAATCCTTGGTTTTTATAACGTAAATTGTTACGTAATCTCCCTGGAAAAAAAGCCAAATTCCTGCTTTGTTATAGATCCCGGAGCAGATTTTAAAAAAATTGATTCTTATATTGCAGAAGAAAACCTGCATCCGGAATTTATTTTAAATACCCACGGCCATTTTGACCATTTGGGCGCTGCTCCTGAAATGATTAAAAAGTACAAACTTCCGTTCTATCTTCACAAAGATGATGAGAGCATTGCGCTTAATCCGGAAAAGAACATGTCTTCTCTTTTAGGGCCGGATGCATTATCATTTAAAACTTATAACCTGATAGATGATGGCGTGCTGGACCTTTTAGAAGAGCATGATATATATATTTATGAGATGCCGGGACACACACCCGGAAGCATTATAATAAAGATGCAAAACTACCTTTTTACCGGGGACCTTTTGTTCAGGGGTGGAGTAGGAAGGACCGACCTGCCGGGCGGAAGTTCAAAAAACCTGGCTTCATCTTTGAGAAAGTTAAAAACATTTAATCCGGAACTGATAGTAAGCCCGGGACATGGAGCAGCATCGACTATGGAAAATGAATTGTCAAAAAATTATTATCTAAGTGATGATTTCCTGGAAGGCGGCGTCAATTGGTTTTAAATTCACCCAGGGGGACCAGCGACATATTTGGTGAAGATATTAAATACAGGGACTTTATCATTGGCGCATCAAAGGAGCTTTTTGATGTTTTTAATTATAAAGAGATAATCACTCCTGTTTTTGAGCATACAGAACTGTTTGACAGGGGAATCGGGGAAAGCACAGATATTGTACGAAAGGAAATGTACACTTTTCCTGATAAAAAGGGCAGGTCCTTAACTTTAAGGCCGGAAGGTACCGCATCTGTTGTAAGGGCCCTTATTGAACATAAGCTGTATGCAGAAAACCTCCCGTTAAAATTATTCTATATCGAGAATATGTTCCGCTATGAGAGGCCCCAGAAAGGCAGGATGAGGGAATTTTGGCAGCTTGGTGTGGAAGCTGCAGGCACTTCTGATCCGCAGATAGATGCTGAAGTCATATGGCTGTTAAAAATGATTTTTGAAAATATTGGGTTTAAAAATCTTAAGCTTCTTATAAACAGTGTAGGATGCGGCGCATGCAGGCAGGAATATATAAAAATGTTTAAAGCCTATCTTGAACCTTCCATTAATTTCCTGTGTGAGGATTGCAGGATAAGGTATGAAAAAAATCCTTTGCGGATATTTGACTGCAAGGTTGAGCGCTGTATTGAAATAATTAAAGGGTCCCCCAGGATCTATTCGCACATCTGCCCGGATTGCAGGCAGCATTTTGATACAGTCACAGAATATTTGGATCTGCTCAACATCGATTATGTGATAAAGGACGACCTTGTAAGGGGTTTTGATTATTACACCCGTACAATATTTGAAATAATATCAGAAGACTTAAAAAGCGTGCAGAATGCGCTGGGCGGCGGCGGCAGGTATGACACTCTTATACCACAATTCGGCGGCCCACAGATGCCTTCAATAGGATTTGCTGTCGGTATAGACAGGACAATAATGCTGATGCAGCAATCAGGCATTATGTATTCTTCAAAAAAGGTCGTTTTATCGATCCTTATAATAAATATGGAAAACAGCCATAAGCCATACTGTTTAAAACTTTTGAAATTTTTTCGTGATTACGGCATTAAAAGTGATATAAGCTATGAGACTAAAAATATCGGCGGACGGATAAAATCGGCCCAAAAATTAGGGTTTTCCCATATTGCGATAATCGGTGAAGACGAAGTAAAATCAGATAAAATAAACATAAAGGACCTGCAGAAATTCCAGCAGCAGGAAATAAACTGGAAAGAAGAGCCGGAAAAAATTTTAAACATTTTCAGGAGATAATTTAAATGAGTGAAAAATACGATTACAAAAAGAAAATAAATTTTGATAATTTTAATACAGGGTTAAGGAGTAATCTGTGCGGCCAGATCAACAGCAGTTTTATCGGAAAAAGAGTAACTATCTGCGGCTGGATCAATAAAAGAAGGGACCATGGAAAATTAATATTTATCGACCTCAGGGATTTTTCCGGTATTGTCCAGATAGTCTTTGATTCAAATTACAGCCATGCTGCTTATGACATGGCCAAAGATTTTAGGTCCGAGTTTATTATCTCTGTAGAAGGAGAAGTAAAAGCCAGGTCCGCTGAGTCTGTAAACAGGGAACTTTCCACCGGAGAAATCGAGATTTCTGCAGGAAATATAACACTGCTTAGTGCCTCAAAGACTCCGCCTTTCATGCTTGACAATCGAAGCAAGGTTGACGAAATGACAAGATTAAAATACAGGTACATCGACTTAAGAACGGATGAAATGCAGGGTAACTTAAGGCTGAGGGATGAAGTCACTTCCATTACCCGTAATTATCTGGGCGGCAACGGATTTACAGAAGTCGAGACTCCGATACTTGCAAAAAGCACGCCTGAAGGCGCAAGGGATTTCCTGGTTCCTTCAAGGCTGAATCCAGGTTCATTTTACGCTCTTCCACAATCGCCGCAGCTGTTTAAACAGATTTTAATGTTCTCAGGTTTTGACAGGATATACCAGATTGCGAGATGTTTCAGGGATGAAGATTTACGGGCAGACAGACAGCCAGAATTTACGCAGATAGACCTGGAGATGTCTTTTGTAGGCAGTGATGATGTAATAACCCTTATTGAAGGGCTCCTTAAGAAGATCTTTAAAGAAACAATAAAAGAAGAATTAAAAACTCCTTTTAAAAGATATTCCTGGAAAGACAGCATGGAAAGATTTGGCAGCGACAAGCCTGATTTAAGATTCGAACTCGAGATTAAGGATATAACGGATATTTTTGCAGACAGCCAGTTTAATGTTTTTATAAATGTACTAAATAAAAATGGCTGCATAAAGTGCCTTACAGTAGAAGACGGGAGCCGGTTTTCAAGAAAAGATCTTGACGGATTTATCGATAGAGCAAAGAAATATGGGGCAGGCGGCCTTATATGGATAAAAGTGGAACAGTCAAACCAGTTCAATTCACCAATCGCCAAATTCATCTCAAATGATGAAAAAGAAAAACTTATTGAGAAGCTGAGGTTAAAGGAAAACTCCCTGGTGCTTATAGTGGCCGATGAATTCTTAAAGGCCTGCAGCGCACTTTCGGCCATAAGATTGTATTTAGGCAGCAGGTTAAATCTTATAGATGAGGAAGAATTTAATTTTGCCTGGATAGTTGATTTTCCTCTTTTTGAATGGTACGAAAGGTAAAAACGACTGTCTCCAATGCATCATCCTTTCACCAGCCCGAGCATTAAAACAAAGGGGCTTCTTGACAGCGAGCCCTTAAAGGCCGGCTCATTAGCTTATGACATAGTTTTAAACGGAAATGAGATAGGAGGGGGCTCAATCAGGATAAATGATATAGAGCTTCAAAGGAAAATATTTAAACTTCTTGGTTTTGATGATAAAAGAATAGAAGAAAATTTTGGATTCCTGCTTAAGTCCCTTGAATATGGCGCTCCGCCTCATGGAGGGGTTGCGCTTGGAATGGACAGGCTCATAATGCTTATCGGCAAACTTGACAGTATCAGGGAAGTAATAGCTTTTCCAAAAACCCAGTCTGCATTCTGCATGATGACAGAGTCGCCGTCACAAGTTACAGAGCAGCAGCTTTCAGAAGTCTCTATAAAGCTTGATAATATAAAAAAGCCTTAAGGCGGAAGGTTTTTATGGATATAAGGAAAAAATATTTAGAGTATTTTAGGAAAAATAACCATTTGGTTATGCCATCTGCAAGCCTGATTCCTGTAGATGATCCGAGCGTGCTTTTGACAACTGCAGGTATGCAGCAATTTAAACCATATTATCTTGGAACTAAAAAACCGCCCGGGCCCCGTATTACTACTGTTCAAAAATGTTTCAGGACAAGTGATATTGAGAGTGTCGGCTATACAGACAGGCATCTTACTTTTTTTGAGATGCTGGGCAATTTTGCATTTGCCGATTATTTTAAAAAAGAAGCTATTGATTTTGCTGTTGATTTTTGTTTAAACGAAATCAGTCTGCCGCTCGAAAACCTTTGCGTGGGAGTATTTGCCGGCGAGGGGACAATTCCTAAGGATATAGAAGCGATACAGTTGTGGAAATCACACGGTATAGTAAATGACCGCATATATAAGTTTGGAAAAAGTGAAAATTTTTGGGGTCCTGCAGGGGAGTCAGGACCGTGTGGTCCCTGCACAGAGATATATTATGATTTTGGGCCGCAGTTTGGATGCGGCAGCCCTGAATGCTCGCCAAGCTGTGCTTGCGGAAGATATCTTGAGATATGGAACCTTGTCTTTACCCAATACAATTATACAAACGGGCAATACCTTGACCTGCCCAATAAAAATATAGATACAGGCATGGGTTTGGAAAGAATCGAGGCAGTAATTGAAAAAAATCCTTCAGTGTTCCGGACCGCAAGGTTTAATCCTATCGTCAAAAAGATAGAGTACCTTTCAGGAAAAAAGCTTGCGTTAAAGAATGAAGCCGGTTACAGCGATGAAACAAACAGGTGCATTAAGATTGTTGCTGATCACAGCAGGGCAGTATCTTTTCTTGCTGCCGACGGAGTTTTTCCTTCAAATGAATCAAGGGGTTATATTTTACGAAGGATTATCAGGAGGGCCATAAGGTATGGAAAACTTATTGATATAAAGGATTATTTTTTAAATGAAGTTGTTGACAGTGTTATAAGCGCTTATTCTGATGCCTATCCGGAAGTTTTAGCCAAAAAAGACGCAATCAGGAAGGTGATTAATGATGAAGAAAGACGATTTTCGCTAACCTTAAAAGAAGGTACGAAAGTTTTAAACCAGAAAATCATGGAATTGAAAAATACCGGGAAAAAGTTTATGGATTCAGAAGACTCATTTAAGTTATATGATACTTTTGGTTTTCCGGCAGAACTGACTGTTGAGATACTCAGGGAAAATGACCTTGAACTTGATATAGCAGGTTTTAATCAGCACATAAAGATGCATTCAGAAAAATCCAGGGTAAAAACGGTATTTGACAAAAAAGTCGAGACGAACCTTCCACTATATAAGGATATTGCTGCAAATATTGAAATCGAGTTTACCGGTTACCATGAAACACAAACAATTTCTAAAATTGCTGCAATAATAAGGACATCCGGCGGCGCTTTCGGCAGTAGCGATTTTGGTTCTAAGGATGATGAAATTAAACCGGCAATAGTGGCCCGGCTTTCTGAAGGGCAGGCAGGCGAAGTATTGCTTTACAAAACTCCCTTTTATGCAGAAAAAGGCGGACAGATCGGCGACAGAGGAATTATACGGACAACTGAGGGGGTTTTTATTGTAGAAGACACACAAATGCCCCTTGATGGTTTCGTGGTCCACAGGGGATATGTTTCAGAAGGTTTTATAAAAAGCGATCCTTCTTTAGTTTTGCAGAAGGCTGGTGATGTCGACTCCGGCGAAGAAAATAATGCTAACCGGCAGAAAGCAGTAAATACTGTTTTGGAAACAGATGCAGCAACAAAAGTTCCTGCTTCAAAGATCGATGTAAAAGTACAGGCTACTGTTTTGGAAATGGCGGCAACAGCACAGGTTGATATTTCATTTCGCAAAGATATAAGTAAAAATCATACCTCTACACATATCCTACATTGGGCACTAAGGACAGTTTTTGGACAGGATGTAACACAGGCGGGTTCATACGTGGCGCATGACAGGTTCAGGTTTGATTACCATATTAATGAAATACCTACTGCTGATAATCTTGATAAAATAGAAAAAATAATAAATGAAAAAATCCAGAGGGATAATCCGGTAAGGATTTACGAGACAACCAAAGAATATGCAGAAGAAATCGGCGCTATGTCGCTTTTTGAAGAAAAGTACGGGAAATTTGTAAGAGTGGCAGAGATAGGCGATTACAGCAGGGAACTTTGCGGAGGCATTCATGTTTCAAGAACAGGTGAGATAGGACTCTTAAAAATTATTTCTGATTCAAGCATAGGCGCAAATATCAGAAGAATTGAGGCGATTACCGGCCTGCATGCGTTCAATTTTATGAATTCAAATTACAAAATATTAAAAGAAATCTCTGAAAAAATTGATTCAGATATCTTTAATGCAGCTGCGAAGATAGAAGCAATCAGGACCGACTCAAAAAAACTCCAGGAAGACCTGGTCCTACTTCAGGTTAAGGCAGTCAAAAATGAAATTATTGATGCAAACAAGGAAACCTTTGACGGACCGGATTTGGCTTTAATCATAGGATTTAATTTTACTGATTGCCAGTATTGCCAGGATATTGATTCAAAGACAATGGGTATTATTAGTGACGAGATACTCAATGAAACCAAAGGCAAAAATACTTTCCTGGTTTTTACGAATATAATAAATGAAAAACCCGTAGTACTTCTTCAATCTTCAAGGGAACTACTGCTTAAAGGGATAAACTGTTCACTTATTGCCAAAGATGTTGGAAAAATGTTAAAAGGCGGGGGTGGCGGTAAACCTGAATTTGCTCAGGTCGGCGGCTCGGACAGCAGCAGAGTAAATGAAGTCATTGATTTTGTAAAAATGAGGGTTTTAGAAACTTTAAAAAAACTATAAGCCGGGCAACTATTAATGAGGATATTAGGTATAGATTACGGAGAAAAAAGGATAGGGCTTGCAATTACAGACAAGCAAAACAATATATCCATGCCTCTCTGTATGCTTGAAAATAATGATTCCATTAGTGAAAA
>JBBQDW010000058.1:0-11691 GCA_038320085.1 Candidatus Humimicrobiales bacterium | reverse complement strand
AAATATCTTAAATATGACATAGTTGCAAAAGATGAAATGATGCAGGATGCTGCTCAGGCGGAATCGGCTGCCAAAGGAAAAACCGGCATAGAACCGGAAGATAATTTGAACGGGCTGAAAACCCCGAAAAAACCACTGGAGGTATCGGCTCAAAAACTATCGGAGCTGATAAGCATGCTGGAAAACGAAATTTCTGCCAGGCACGATAAATTAAAAAAGGAATTTATCATAAATGATATAGAGGATTTTGCGCAAGAGATGCAGGAGCTTGGCAGGCAGTACGGCGCAAATATACTGACAGAATGGGGCAAAAAGCTCTCGGTGCAGGCAGGCAGTTTCGATTTGGAAAACCTTACAGCTGCATTTGATGAGTTTGAAAATATTTTAAAAACGATAAAAAGCTTTAAAGAGGAATGATTAAAATGGAAAAAGCTGAAATATACGACAGGCAGCCTCTAATTTTAATAGTTGATGATACAGTAAAAAATTTGCAGGTACTTGGAAGTATTTTAAAGGCGGAAAACTATAAAATTGCTATTGCAAGCAATGGAAACCAGGCAATTTTAACTGCAAATGAGATAAAGCCGGATCTAATACTGCTGGACGTCATGATGCCTGAGCTTGATGGTTTTGAAACCTGTAAAAAATTAAAAAGTTTTCCCGAGGTAAAAGAAGTGCCGGTGATTTTTTTAACTGCCAAAGTCGAGACAGAGGACATTATCGAAGGTTTTAAAGCAGGGGCGGTTGATTATATCACAAAGCCCTTTAACTCTTATGAGCTTAAAGCAAGGGTTAAAACACATATTGAATTAAAAATCAGCAGGGATTTACTGGAGCAGAAAAATGCAATATTAAAAAAACTTTCTATAACTGACGGCCTGACAGGGCTCTTTAACCATCGCTATACAACAGACGCCCTCTCAAGGTTTATAGAGGAAAATATCAGGTATAAAGAACCGCTGTCCATATCGATGCTGGATATAGATAATTTTAAGAAAACAAATGATGAGCACGGGCATCTTTTTGGAGATGAGGTGCTGGTAAGAATCGCCAATGCAATTGAGGGCGGCCTTAGAAAAACCGATATGGCGGGGAGATATGGGGGAGAGGAATTTCTGGTATTGTTTGCCCATACAGATCTGAATGGTGCAGTGGAATCCGTGGAAAGAATAATAAAGAGTGTAGAAAATTTAAAATGGGAAAAGGAAAATTTTAAGATAACGCTTAGCGCAGGCGTTTGTGAGAAAAAAGACGAAGATATGCTTGCGCTTATAAAGAAGGCAGACGATCTACTTTATACTGCCAAGAAGAAAGGTAAAAACAGGGCAGAATTTTAAACGGTCCAAGTCAAGTTTAAAAAATCAATTCCTTACATAGCTAAACAACAAATACTTGTATTTTAGTCATATTTTGCAGTATATAACCTTGTAATTTCTGCAATTATTGCTTATAATTCCCTTTTATGGGCCTAAAGTATGATCCGGAGGTAAGAATGAAAAGGGATATTGAGAAAGTATTTAAGAAATGGAAGGATGAAAAAAGAAGATATCCACTTTTGGTTAGAGGTGCAAGGCAAGTGGGAAAATCCTATTCAATAAAGAAATTTGCAAGTGAAAATTTTGAAAACCTGGTAGAGATCAATTTTGAACAATACCCTAAATATAAAGCATGTTTTGACACTTTAAATCCGGAAAAAATCCTCGAATCTATTTCTGTTCTTTCAAATTCCAATATTACTCCCGGTAAAACCTTATTATTTTTAGATGAGATACAGGAATGCCCTAACGCTATAGTTTCATTAAGATATTTTTATGAACAGTTTTCAGATCTCCATGTCATAGGAGCAGGATCATTGCTGGAATTTGCCCTGTCTCAGGAAGATTTTAAAATGCCTGTAGGCAGGATACAATATGTTTATTTAAAACCCCTTTCTTTTTTAGAATTTCTTGATGCAATCGGAGAAGAAAAAATAAGAAATATAATTGAAAATTTAAGCTGGAGTAATTTGCCTTCCAAAGCTATCCATGAACATATTCTGTCTTTTATAAAGCTATACTCTATTATTGGAGGAATGCCTGCTGTTGTATATGAATATATTAATTCTAAAAACATAAAGCAGTGCTTAAATGTTCAAACCATAATTATTCAAACCTATCGTGATGATTTCGGAAAATATGCAAGTAGAGTAAAATATAAATATCTTCAAAAAATATTTTATGGTGTTCCGAAAATGGTAGGCAGGAAATTCAAGTATTCAAGCATAGACAGAGATATGCAGTCAAGAGATTTGAAAGAAGCGTTAATTTTACTGGAAAAAGCAGGTGTGGTTTTCAGGATAAAGCACACCAGCGGAAACGGACTTCCGCTGGAAGCCGAAGTTAAAGAAAATATATTTAAAACAGTTTTTTTAGACATAGGATTAATGCAGAATATATGCGGCCTTAACAGTGATATATTTTTAGCCTCCAGTGAAGATTTTATAAAAGTTAATGAAGGGGCCATAGCAGAGCAGTTTGTGGCTCAGGAATTACTAAATTACCAGGATTACTACTCACAACCATCATTATATTATTGGGTAAGAGAGGCTAAAAACAGTAGCGCTGAACTTGATTACATAATTCCCTGTTGTTCAAAAGCTCTGCCTGTTGAAGTGAAAGCCGGGAAAAGCGGAGCTTTAAGAAGCATGCATTTATATTTAAAAAAAGCTAATCTTTCCGTTGGAGTGAAAATTTCCCAACTCCCGTTTGATGATACGCTTCCGGTTATATCAATCCCTTTTTATGCTATCAAAAAAATACCTGAGCTTATAATCAGATTTAATTTATAAGGGTAAGCATAATTATAGTGAGACATAATAGTCCAACATGCTAACATTATATACTTTCCAACTTTATGTTTCAGAAAAAGAAAGGTCTTGCCCCGATGATAAGCTCACTAAAACTACATCTGCCAAAAAAGCTCACTAATACTGCATCTGCACTAAAAGTTCACTAAAAGTACTTGACATTTATTAAAATATATATTAATTTATATAAAAATGTATAAATTATTTTATATATAAAGTTTTTTAATAATATATATATAGTTTATTAAAAAAATATTTGTTAAGGTTATTAAATTAATATATAAAGTTTAATAAACTTTTATTTATCAAGGTTAACATGAATAGGGATATATTATGGTAAAAAAAATATTGGTCATTGAAGACGAACAGATTTTACTGCGGGCCTTAAATGTCGAGTTGCTGAGCCAGGGTTTTGAAGTGCTGTCTGCAAAAGATGGAGAAACCGGCTTAAGATTAGTCAATGAAGAAAAGCCCGAACTTGTATTGCTGGATTTGATATTGCCAAAGATGCATGGATTTGAAGTTTTAAAAGAAATAAAAAGCAATGAGGATACAAGAGAAATTCCAGTCATTATTTTAAGTAACTTAGGGCAGGACAGCGATATGAAAAAGGCGCTTGAATTGGGCGCAGAGGATTATTTTGTAAAAGCCTCCACTGATCTAAGTGAATTATCTAAAAAGATCATCAGGGTCTTAAATTAATAAAATATCATTATTATAAGAGAGTATTATATGAGAGGATACTGGACAAACTTAATATTGCATACATCTGCATCAATCTATAATAGGAAAACCAAGATTTCATCCTCCAATGCTTCAAAGTCTATCTTTGATGTTTTTGCTATTATTTTTTTAGAACTGTTTCTTTCTGCTATCTCTTTCCCTCTATATCTTGTGTCCAAGGGAGAGAGCACCGGAGGCAAGGCACAATTTAAAATCCGCAAAATATTCACCCTGTCTTTTTTGCTTGTGATTTTAGCAGTCTGGCTTGCCAAATTGATTTTAATGGTTGGTTTGCCGATATATTTTGATAACAGGCAGTTTTTAATTACAACCGAAGACAGTGGAAATGGCCAGGCAATTGAACAAAGTTATCTTTTACCTGCGGCTTATAATGCAAAGACTGATACTTTAATTGCTGCTCCCGCCATAGAGAATTTAAGCAAGACAAATGGCAATGGTTTATCAGTAAACGGCATCGGAGAAGCTGATACAAAAATTATTGTTAATATCGGCAGGGAATTCAATGGTGCCGCTCCGGAAGAGAACAATATAAAATCTTTTATTGTTAATACTGATAAAACCGGAAATTGGAGGCTTGAAACTGATGTTAAAAGCTTCAATTTACAACCCGGAAAATATTGGATGCAGGCAATCGCTTATGACAGCGAAACCGGTAAAAAAAGCGAGGTCAGCCCTGCTAAATATTTTGAAATCAATCAAAACGTGTATGACAGGTTAATAGGAAAGGCAGATAAGTATTTAAACTATTTTATGGTTGCTTTCATAGCTTTAGGTATTTTTTCTATTATTATACTTTTATGATTTTTTATAAAAATGAAAATGAAAAAAATAAAAACAAAATGGTTGAATTTCATATTACACATTTCGTCAAAAATAAATAAGTCTAAATCATCTATCGTTGATGACGGTATTTTAAAAACCCTTGGGGTCGCTCTTAAGATTATTATACTGGAATTTATTTTACTGGTAATCTCATTACCCGTATATATATTCATTTCACCGGAAAGATTCAGCAGGAATAATAAAGTGGTAGAGAAATACAGGTTAAAAAGGATAGTTTCGCTTGTAACTGTTTGTACCTTTATTGTAATTTTTTTAATAACGACTTTATTCTCCAGCGGGGTTTTTTTAGTTGGCCCTGTATCAGAACTGAGAGCCGATTCTACAGGCTGGGGCTTTGATAATCCAAAAGATTATATTTATGATTCCGATACAATACAAATTGTCGACGGCCTTGCTCTTTTTAAACCGGTAGAACAGGCGCAAGACAAAACCACAGAAAGTATTTCCTCAGACGTTAATGTAAAGTCTTTAACGGAACCGGCCACAGAGTCTGCCGTGGAGTCTGTTCCAGAATCAGCCACAGAGTCTGTTCCAAAATCAGACACGGAGTCTGCCAATGAGTCTGTCACTGATACGGCTGCAGGGTCGGCCACAGAGTCTGTCACGGAGTCTGCTCCAGAATCAGCCACGGAAGAATCAGCCACAGAGTCTGTTGTAGAAACAGGAGTCAGTAAGGAACCTTCCAAAGATAAAGTTCAAACATTATACAAAGCGACTATTCAGCCTGTAAGTTCCATGGTAGTTCCAAATTTAGCAAGTTGGGATAGCTTTACAGAATCATCCAGTAAGAATGGCGGCAATATATATTATCAGCTTTCAGATGATAATGGACTGACCTGGTATTATTGGAACAACAAGTGGGTACCGGCCGGTGAAAATGACTACAATACTGCTGAAATAATAAGTGATAAAATCAAGGATTTTTCAACAGATTCCGGACAAATAATGTTTAAGGCTGTTTTTGAGTGTGAGCTTAAAAGCGAAATACAGCTTCTGGATATCACAATTGCTTTCAGCCAAAAGGAGCTGGCAGATCAGAAAGCGGTCCAGAAACTGGATGCCGGCGGTTTGGCCGCAAATTGGAGTTTCAATGAAAACTCCGGAAGTAACACTAAAGATAGTACAGGAATCAATAATGGCACTATAATCGGCGCCAGCTGGATAAGTGGAGCAAACGGCAGTGCCTTGGATTTCGATGGGAAAGGCGGACATGTAGAAGTTCCAAATAGCAGTTCGCTCGATATAAACGGGGACCAGATAACCATGGCAGCATGGTTTAAAATTACTGAAAAAAGTGATGAGGGGGGATTTATTTTCAAGAATTCCCAGTATTTTTTAAGGATTAACAATCAGGGCAGAGTCAGTTTCATTCTATATAATCCCTCATGGTCAGAAGTATTAATGAGCTGGGACAGCAGGATCCAGGATAATAGCTGGCACCATGTCGCAGGTGTTTATGACGGCATGGAAATGAAGCTTTATCTGGATGGCAAAAAAATAGCCGGCAAAACCAGTTCGGGAAATATTCAATCAAAATCTTCAGATGTCTGGATAGGTTCCCAGTCGGGCTCGATGAATCAATTTGATGGAATCCTTGATGAGGTTCAGATATACAATAAAGCTCTCTCTGACATAGAAGTCGGGCAGCTTTTTGGCAGCATCAAACCAGGTGAAGTCATTAATAAGGCTCCCACTGCTAACGCCGGGGGGTCATATTCGGTTGATGCGAACCTGACAGTCAAACTGGATGGCAGCAAAAGTGAGGATTTGGATGGAACAATTGGAAGCTACAGTTGGGCGATAATAAGCGGTCCCGGCACTCTTACCGGGCAGGACTCATCTGCTGCTGTCTACAATCCTCCAAAGGATTTGACTGTTAAGACAGAGGCAATAGTTGAGCTTACTGTGGTAGATGACAAGGGAGAATCTGCCAGCGATACAGCGATTGTTACAGTAACACCTTTTATAAAGGAAACAGGCAGCCTGGTTTCGAAATGGAAATTAGACGAAAACGCAGGCACTGTTGCAAATGATTCTGCCGGGAACAATAACGGGGAGATCATAGGCGCAACATGGACAACATATAACAATGGCCCGGCACTGTATTTTGATGGCGTTAATGACTATGTGTCAGTTAATAATTCTTCCAGCCTTAACCCGGTAAATGCAATCACAGTCTCTGCCTGGATAAAATGGGGCATTGATCCGAGCAAAGGAAATGCATGGTCGCCAATAATCAATAAAAACGGAGACTATCAGTATCAGCTGCAGCATAATCAGAACAACAGTTCTTTTGAGTTTGCCCTCAAGACTACTTCAGGAAGAAAATATGTAGTCGGCAGCACAAAAATTTTGCCGGATGTCTGGTATCTCGTTGTGGGGACATACGATGGAAGCAGCGTAAAGCTATTTGTTAACGGAAGTCTGGATACAAGCACCAGTTTTAGCGGTACTCTGGTGTCTTCAACAAGTAATCTTAATATTGGCAGAAGAACTATAGGTGATCGATATTTTAATGGAGTAATCAGCGATGCAGGCATATGGAATTACGCATTAAGTAACGATGAGATCAGCACGTTTTACCGGGAAGGTAATAAAACAAATACAGTCAAAAGCTCAATTACTATTAAGGCAAGCGGCCTCTCAGGCACTGCCGCCCCTAATATTGTACTTAAGAAAGGCGGCGCATCGGGCACTGCTGTGGCACTGACTGCCTGGGCATACGACAGCGCTGCAAAAATATGGTCCGCATCTGCCGAGGGACTTGCAGCAGATACATATGCGGCAGTAGAGACTATCCCTGCAGGCTATTTTGATCCTGTAATTAATGTAACCGGGATAGCAGCAGCACCCTTGGCCGGCCCAGCCGGCACTGTGACATTTGCAGTTACTGCAGGTGAGAATGCAGTAGTTAATATAGCCAATACAGCCAATACCAAACCAATAATTATTATAAATTCAAACGTTCAGCAATCAGATGAAAGATATATTTATATTGGCTATACGCTTATTGATCCGGACAGCCAGCTTATCGGTTTATCAAATTATGAGTATTCTTTAACAGGTGACTTTAAAGGTGAAGAGTCTCAAATGACCATTGCGGCTTCTGATAGTAAGCATGATGGTATTTCCGCGCTTTCTTCATCTGCAGCAGGGGTTGACCACACTTTTGTGTGGGATGCTTCAGCTGACCTGCCTGATGCAAACAGCCTTTACATTTACATCAGGTTAAATCCTGACGATGGTATTGTGCAGGGAGAGTTTTCAATCATCAAGTTCTACCTTGCAGGTGTTATAAAACCGGTTGTATCTGGCATATCAGCAACGCAGAAAACCGGGAGCAGTAACGTTGAAATAAAATATGATTTATCCGGTGACAGCAGCAGCAGACAGAATGTTGAATTAGAGATTTCACAAGATGCCGGGAATACATGGTCAGTTCAAACTGCAAATTCAACTGGCGATATCGGGCCAGATATATCGCTTGGAACAGGCAAGACCATAATCTGGAAGTCAGATGCTGATTTTAAAGGAATAGACATAACAGAAATGCAAATAAGGTTGAGAGCAACAGATTTAAAACAAAACAGCGGCGGCTATGCTTATTCGCCAAACTTTGCTTTAGATACCAAAGCTCCTGCCGGATTGAGTGATTTCTCAGGTGTGAGTGCAGACAAGAACTCTATTGTCTGGTCATGGACACCCGTAAATTCAGAGACAAATTTTAAGTATTATAAAATTTATTATGGCCGGGATCTTACAGATGTGCAAAATGCAACCGGCACAGCATTAGTCTGGGATAACAACAGTGATCCTGATTTATCCCTTTCGGGAACTTCTGGAACCGTTATTAGCGGGCTGTCAGAAGAAACCAGGTATTATGCCAAGATCTGGGCAGTTGACAGCTTTGGTAATGATACAACTATTGCAGAATCTCAATTTATTACTAAAAGTACCCAGGGCGGTAATGAAAACGTAGCTCCTTTTACACCAATATTAAATCTGCCGCAGGAACCGGCATTACAGGAAGGGATTATAATTTCAGGAATCTCGGAGCCGGGCAGTGATATTGATTTGTATATTGACGGTGAAAAAATAATTTCAGGATTTGCTAAATCACAAAAAAGCGATGGTAAATTTACCTGTACCATCAAATTGAAAAAAGGGAATTATAAAATATATGTGGTTTCCACAGACAGTGATGGAAATTCAAGCAAACCTTCCAAAATCACGAATGTAAAGATAGGGTCCGGGCTGAAAGATATACCTGCATCAGAAGATATTTCCATTGAAACCGGGAAAGCAGGGACCGATAAGGATACTATTGTAAAAGATGTTTTTCAAGCCATGGAATCCCAGATATTGCAAAAGCCGCAGATAATAGAGGTAAAAGGTACTGATACCGGTAATAACATAAGGGTTACCGGTAAAGGCATACCCAATTCAGAGGTAGTAGTTTTTATACATTCTGAACAGGTTTTGATTTACAGGGTAAAGGTAAATGAAAATGGTGACTGGGCATTGAGCCATTCCCAGAATTTTGTTGAGCTGGCAGAAGGTGACCACGAAGTATATGCTATTACGCTGGATGCAAAAAGCCAGGTCAAGAGCAGTATCAGTGAGATTAAACAATTTCAGGTGAAGGTTAATCGGCTCGCAGTTATTTTATCATACTTCGATCTGCCTACGACATTATTGACGATATTTGTCTTACTGATAGGTATTGTTGTTTTCTGTATCTGGAGAATCAGGCGGGGGAAAGCAAAAAAAACCAAGCAGCAAATATAGGAATAATTTAAATGGACGCTGAAAAAAGTGAAAATAAACAGCCGCTGATTTTAATAATGGATGATATCTGTTAAGAATTTACAGCTTTTGGGCAATATTTTAAAAGAGAGTAATTATAAAATTTCAGTTGCAAATAATGGAAACCAGGCAATTGCTATAGCAAAAGAGATACAGCCCGATTTAATCCTCCTGGATGTAATGATGCCCGAGATCGATGGATTTGAAACCTGCAGGATATTAAAAAGTCTTCCCGAAACACAAAATATCCCAATAATATTTCTAACTGCAAAAGTTGATTCGGAGGACATAACCAGTGGTTTTAAACTGGGTGCAGTTGATTACATTACCAATCCTTTCAATACTTATGAATTAAAAGCAAGGGTAAAGACCCATCTTGAATTAAAAATAAGTAAAGACTTGCTTCGTGAAAAAGTACTGCAACTGGGGAAAGAAAGAAATAAATTAGAAACAATTGTTAATGGTATCGGAGACGGCGTATTTGTAGTTGATTCAGACCTGAAAATTATACTTTTCAATCCAAAAGCAAGTGATATATCCGGGTTTTCAGAAAAAGATGTCTTAGGCAGGCAATATTATGAAGTTTTAAAATTTGTTTCTGAAGCGGATCCGGGAAGAAATGATGACACATTTATCAAAGATGCGATAAAAACAAAAAAAATCCAGGAAATGAATAATCATAAGCTGTTGGTTACTAAAAAAAATGGAGAAATACCGTTTGCCGCAAGCGCAGCTCCGCTGATAAACGAAAATGGGCAGGTTGCCGGATGCGTTATTGTATTCAGGGATATAACGAAAGAACGTGAAATAGATAAAATGAAGACAGAATTTATTTCCATAGCTTCCCATCAGCTTAAAACACCCTTAACCGGGATTAAGTGGATGACCGAATTATTGCTGCGTTGCGGATTAAATGAAGATCAGCTGGAATTTGCACAGGATGCCCATGACAGTGCAAACAGAATGGTAAAATTAATCAACGAACTTCTTGATGTATCACATATAGAGACAGGCAGAAAATTCGATATTCTAAGAGAGAAAGCCGATATAATAGCGCTTATAGACACTATCCTGGAAGAACTTCAGGAAAATGCCAAAAAAAAGAATATTCAAATTGTAAAGACTAAAGAGACCCCTCCAGAATTAATGGCTGATATTGATTCCAGTAAAATAAAACATGTCATTACTAATCTAATCGATAATGCCATAAAATACTCAAAACAGGGGGGGCAAGATCGAAGTAAGCTGTGTAAATAGTAAAAAGGACGTAGTTTTTTTGTAAGGGATAATGGAATAGGAATACCTCAAAAACAGCAGCAAAGGCTGTTTGAAAAATTTTACAGGGCGGAAAATGCAATCCTGCCTGAAACAGATGGGACCGGTTTGGGCCTTTATATCGCGGAAGCAATCGTTGAGGCCCATAACGGAAAAATCTGGTGTGACTCTGTAGAAAACAAAGGCACTACTTTTTATATTAAATTATTTCTTTAAAACCAAATGAAAAATCAAGGGTGACCAGCCTGGGCCGCTGCAGGAAACGCTTATATATATTTAGAGTTGATGATTTTTTAAAGAGTAATTAAAAAGGAAAATAGCAGACTAATATCCTTGATCCGAAAATTGCAGAATACCTCGAAATTCCCCACATTTTAAAAGTAAAAATTTGTTTAAAACTTAATAATGTCCCCGACAGCTTACGACATATATGTTTTTTTCATCCAATGAATATATCAGTCTGTGCTCTTCAGTTATTCTTCTGCTCCAAAACCCGGATAGTTCATGTTTTAGAGATTCCGGCTTACCAATACCGGTATTTCCATTACGCTCAATATCCTTTATCAGCTCATTTATTTTCTTTAATACTTTTTTATTTTCAGTTTGCCAATAAATATATTCTTCCCACGCTGTATTGGAAAATATTTTATTCATCTATTAATTCCAGCGTTATTACTTTTCCTGATTTTAACTCATCAATGGATTTCAATAATTTTTTATAATATTCCGGATTGCTTCTGATATATAGGTTTTCCATTAAATTGTTATACTCTGCTTCGGAAAGCAAAACAATGTTACCCCCATTCTTCCTGGTAACAATAATTGTTTCAAAATCGTTGTTAGCAAAATCACAGTATTTTTTTAAATCATTTCTTAATTTTGAGTAATTAACTGCAAGCATAAAATACCTCCTGTACTGAATATTGTACAACTCTAATTATTTTTATGCAAGTATTTTTTAAAGCAGAGGTAGTCGTACTTCGATCTGCCTACGACATTATTGACGATATTTGTCTTACTGATAGGTATTGTTGTTTTTAACCCACAACCATTTTATTTGTCTTTTTGAGGTATTTTGCCGGTATTGATTTATGCAGTTTCCAGACAATATTCATGGGGCGGCTGCCGTCATGCTTACTATAATCGGCGAGCCCTAAAAATGTATATGCCGCCGCACC
>JBBQDW010000057.1:0-11747 GCA_038320085.1 Candidatus Humimicrobiales bacterium | reverse complement strand
TCTTCAACTGTTACAACTCTTTTTGTCTTTGCGCTTGACTGTAGTATCAGATTTCTGTCTATGGGCTTAATTGTAGAGATATTTAAGACCTCAGCCTTTATGCCTTTCTCTGCAAGTATTTGAGCAGCTTCAAGGGATTTTTGAAGCATGGAAGAGCAGGCAGCAACTGTAACATCCCTTCCTTCAAGCAATATTTCTCCTTTGCCGATAACGAATTTGAAACCGTCTTGATGAACCCTTCTTGTTTTCATCCTGTGCATCCTTATATATACGGGCCCGTCATGCTCAGCTGCCGCAAAAGCGGCCTGGTAGTATTCCGGACCGTCACACGGCGATATTATGATAATGTTTGGCAGGGACCTTATTATTGAAATATCCTCAAGCACAGTATGCGTAGGGCCAAGAGCGCTGACAGAAAACCCGCAGTTGTTGCCCATTATTTTTACATTAAGCTTTGGTTTGCAGACATCATCCCTTAC
The DNA here is from genome assembly GCA_038320085.1 of Candidatus Humimicrobiales bacterium. Lineage (GTDB taxonomy): Bacteria > Actinomycetota > Humimicrobiia > Humimicrobiales > Humimicrobiaceae > Fen731. Next base: position 11,268 of record JBBQDW010000057.1, on the reverse strand, counting down.
CTGTTCGCAGCACCTGAGTGTTATAAAGGGAACATATGCTGCAATAAAAGGGATTTTCCCGCACAACGCAAAGCCTGCAGCTTCCCCCATTGCATTCTGCTCAGCGATCCCAAATTCAAAATGCCTTTCAGGATATATTTTATTAAATTCGGCGCCGCCTGCCCCCTGGGATGAATCACACGATACGTATAATATATTGCTGTTTTTGGCTCCAAGTTCGACAAGCGCGTCGGAAACCATCTTCCTTGGGTCCTCCAATATGATTTTTTGATTTTCTGCTAATGCTGACGCTTTTACTGATGCTGACGATAATGCTGACGCTGATAAATTATTTTCCAACTTTGTCAAGCTCCTTTCCCATTTCTACGCCGACTATGCTTATGGCATTGTCGATTTCTTCAAGTTCGCAGTGCCAGTGATGAAACTTGTAGTTGCCTTCACCATAAGTAAGCCCCTTGCATTTTACTGTATCTGCAACAATGCAGGATGGCTTGCCTTTTTCAAAAGGTACACCGGAAAGCGTGTCTATGATCTGTCCAAAATCATGGCCGTCAATCGTCTTAGTGGACCACCCGAAGGATTTAAACTTTTCCTCAAGTGACGAACTGTCCATGATATCTTCTGTCCTGCCGTTTACCTGTAGGCCGTTTTTATCTACTATTACAATAAGGTTGTCAGTTTTATAGTGAGCCGCAGCCATTGCTGCCTCCCATACGCTTCCTTCGGCGCATTCTCCGTCACCAAGAATGACAAATACCCTATAGTCTTTTTTATCAAGTCTTGCGCAAAGCGCAATTGCGTTTGCCACCGGAAGCCCATGCCCCAGAGAACCTGTGGAAAATTCAATTCCCGGCAGTCTTTTCTCCTCCGGATGCATGGCCACAGGAGTATCAAAGGTGTTATACTTCCATAAGATTTCTTCTGCAAAATAGCCCTGGTCCGCAAGCGCACTATAAAGCGCAAGGCACTTATGTCCCGCTGAAAGTATCAGCCTGTCTCTGTTGGGCCATTTAGGCTGCCTTGGGTCATGTCTTAATATTTTATTGTAAAGGACCGTCAGTATATCAAGGCTTGAAAATGCCCCGCCGATATGGCCCTCCCCATTGCGCATCATCTTAAGAATATTTTTCCTGCATTTGTAGGATCTCTCAACAAGGGATTGGATTTCTTCCCTGCTTGGCTTCTGCATTTTTTCTACAACTTCCTTTCCGGCTTCATTATTAAAATTTCCTTTTTAAGCTTCTCTTTTAATCTCTCTCGCGATCTCATTCGGTATCCCTCTCAGTTTAACTTTGGGTTCCCTTTCAGTGGCCCTTTTTAGAAAATTCTCATTAAGAAACTTCTCCCTCTGAAACTTACCTCTTTGAAACTTCCCCCGCCTCAGAAACTTCCATCTCCCAGAAACTTACCTCTCTGAAACTTACCTCTTAAATTTTATTAAATAATTATATGCAATTAATTGCATATTTGCAATAAATTAAATATTGCAAATATATAAATACCGGGCAGAAAACTAAAGAACTTTTTTTCGTTATCCTGCTGATTTTATAAAATCCTTTATTTTGCTTCTGTCATCGTCATCAAGCAAAATATCGCCTGCGGCCGCATTCTCAATTGCCTGTTTTTTATTTCTTGACCCGCATAAAGCAATTACAGTCGGGTTTTCTATAAGCCACGCTATAAAAATATTGCCAATCGACACATTATGTTTTTGGGCCAATGGCCCTATATACTTACCAAGAAGTATATTTATTCTTTTTATATTTTCCGGCAAAAACCTGCTGTCACCTTTCCTTGCGTCATCTGCTGAAAATATACGCTCCGGTGTCAGTTTTCCAGTAAGCAAACCTTTTGAAGTAGGGCTGTATGCAAGCATCGAAACATTATTTTTTTCACACCACGGCAGAAGCTCTTGCTCAACTTCAGGATCAAGAGGGCTGTATTTTTCCTGGTCAGTATCCAAAACACCGTTATCTATGTATTCTTTTATCTGTTCTAAATTTACATTACTAACCCCAATGGCCCTTATTTTACCCTTTTGTTTTGCTTTCATTAAAAACTCCATCGTCTGCTCTATCGGCGTTGTGGGGTCCTGCCAGTGGGTTTGATAAAGGTCGATGTAATCTGTATTTAACCTTTTTAAGCTGTTATCAAGCTCCTCTTCCAAAGATTCTATTCCAAGATATCTGTAAAACGGGACACCAGGCTCATAATCAAAAAAATACACCCCTTTTTGACTATCCCACTTCATTCCACATTTTGTTGCAATAAAAACGCTTTCCCTTTTGCCTTTTACCGCTTTACCAACTATTTCTTCAGAAAGGCCCAGTCCATAAGCCGGTGCAGTGTCGATAAAGTTAATTCCTTCATCGATTGAGGATTGTATTGCTTCGATTGAATCTTTTTCATCATTTCCACCCCACCAGTGGCCCCCTACGGCCCATGCGCCAAAAGCTACGATAGAGACTTTCATATCCGTACTGCCCAATTTAACAAATCTCATGACTTTCTCCTCCTAAATATTAATTTTATTATTTTTTAGCCTTGCATTGTATGGTTTAATCTGCATTTGCTTTAAATTTATATGTCCCCGCAGCTGTCTAAAGTATTTTATCAGCTTTACTCTTTTTCTTAAAACAAAAAATGTGGTAATATCTTGATTTTAAGTAGGCCGCAGCAATAATATTTAAATAGGCCATAGCAATAGTTTTTGAGTAAGTATTAACAATAATTTTTAAATAGGTCGCAGCAACAATTTTTAAATAAGCCGTAACAATAGTTTTTTAACAGGTTATAACAATAATATTACTTTAAATGTCCAGATACAGAAGAAAAAATAAGATAAGCAGGAATAGCCATTTAGGCTTAAAGATATTTTTATCGATATTTGCAGTTTTTGCAATTGCATCGCTGCTGGTTGGCGCCACAGTCGGCGGGCTTGCTTTTTCAGCAGGGACCATAGTTGCAGGATTTGTTGGTGACCTGCCAAAGCTTGAAGAATTTTCGGCTACACAGGGAGCCCTTACTTCAAAAATATTTGCAGCAGACGGCACTTTGATTGCAACCCTGCATGGCGAGGAAAACAGGGAACTGGTTTCCCTTGAACAGCTGCCGAAAAACCTTGTAAATGCTGCAATCTCAATTGAAGATGAAAGGTTTTACAAGCATAATGGCGTAGACCTTGAGGGTATTGCCAGAGCATTTATTATTAACATGCAGGCCGGCCAGATCGAGGAAGGCGCAAGCACGATAACCCAGCAGGTCATTACCAGCCTCTATATCCCCCAGGGGAAGACGATTGTAACCTATGACAGGAAAATAAAAGAAGCAGCTCTTGCATACCAGCTCGAAAAAATATATACAAAAAATGAGATACTGGAGATGTATCTAAATACCATTTATTTGGGCGAGGGCGCTTATGGTATGCAGGCTGCTGCAAAAGCCTATTTTAACAAAGATGTGGAATATTTAAGCCTTTCTGAATGCGCTACACTTGCCGCGCTTATCCAGTCCCCTAATTATTATTCACCCTATTTAAATAAAAAAGCTGCGCTTGGGAGAAGAAACGTTGTGCTTGGTAAAATGCTGGAATTGGGCTATATAGATAAAAAAGACTATGAAGATGCAATTGGCCAGCAGATAATCACCCAGAAACCCTTTGAAGAGGAGCAGACAAATTTTGCGCCGTATTTTGTGGAATATGTAAAACAACTCCTGATTACAAAATACGGGGTAAATAAAATCTTTACAGGCGGGTATAATATTTATACAACTCTTGAACCGGAAATGCAGGTTGCCGCTGAAGATTCAATAAAACAGGTACTTTTTGATCCGGAAGATCCGGCTGCCGCCCTTGTAGCAATGGATCCCAAAACGGGTTATATAAGAGCAATGGTTGGTGGAAAAGACTTCGGGTTTTTGAAGTTTAACCTGGCTACGCAGGCAAAAAGGCAGCCGGGTTCGACTTTTAAGGTATTTGCCCTTATCGCTGCGCTTGAGCAGGGAGTCAGCCCCTATATGACTTTTAATCCAAACGGGACCATAATTTACGATATAGTTGGTAGTGAGCCCTGGCTGATATCAAATTACAGCGGTGAATCTTATGAAACAAATGAGATGACAGTTTTTGATGCAACCGTAAGTTCGGTAAATGATGTATATGCACAGCTTATTATGAAAATAGGCGGCTATATTGTTTCAAAGACAGCAAATGATATGGGAATTGAGACCCCTCTTGAAGGTTTCCCGGCAATAGGGCTTGGCGGCTTGACAACCGGAGTCTCGCCGCTCGAAGTATGCACAGCCTTCTCTACCATTGCAGATTATGGGGTCAAACATAAGCCTATTGCTATCTTAAAAGTCACCGACAAGGATGGAACTGTAATAGATGAGTTTGAACCCGAGGGTACACAGACTATTTCGGCAATAACGGCTTACAGGGCAATAGAGATAATGAAACAGGTCGTCCAGCGCGGAACCGGTACCAGGTCAAGGCTTGCAGACAGGCCCTCTGCAGGAAAAACCGGTACCACCCAGGAAGCAGAAAATGCCTGGTTTACCGGATTTACCACAAATCTTGTTGCCTGTGTATGGATGGGGTATCCTGAGATGAATAAAAAAATGGGTGTGATTCATGATCAGCGCGTACAGGGCGGCGCCCAGCCTGCCATGATCTGGAAGCTTTTTATGGAAAGGGCAACAATAAACCTGCCCATAGAGGACTTTGTCAAACCTGCAGATGACAAGATAACTATCCAGGTAACCACAAACCCGGAAACGGGACAAGTTATGGTTCCCAACCGGTTTACACCTGTTGAACAGATCTCAATTGTAGAGGTCCGTTATGGTAATGAACCCAGGACACAGGCGCCTATAATGCCTGAATTTATGCCGGTTATGCCTAACGTGACAAACCTTCCGATGGAAGAAGCAAATAATATCTTATTCCAGGCCGGTTATACACATGTTAAATTTATTAAAGAGCAATATGACGGAGTACCACCAGGTTACACACACAGGCAGGCACCCTTGTGGGACCTTCCTATTGAGAGGATAAGAGAAATAAAAATCTGGTACAATCCTTAATGGCCTCCCAATAATAGCCTCTTTAAGGGAATTCTTAATAGCCTCTTTTTTTAGGCCTTATGTATAGCAAATATACAAATAAAACAATTATCACTATCGCCAATAATACTGCACCAATTATGATCCATAGAAAATATGAAGCAGCAGACTCGGGGACCGATACGTCAAACATAACAGAATCCATAGAATTTTCATCAACTATAAATGGAACAACAACCTTGTAATTACCGCTTTTAACATCATCTTCAAGTTCTATCACCAATACAATGCTGCTTTCAGAACCTGCATCAAGCGTTTTGTTGCCATTTATCTTAACCGATTTTATTATATTGTTGTCAAATTCCTTATTGCTATACTTCTGCATATCTATAGCTATCTGCTTTGATGAGGCGGCCTGTGACAAAACTTTAAAACCTGCCTGGGCACTGACAGAATTTTCTGCGAAAGAAACAACATCTGCAGATTTGGATATCGACAGTTCCTTACTAAAAGTAGTTTCCGACAGGACCGGTATAGTCTCTCCTGCTTCTGTCTTGTATTCTGCCTGCACCCTAATCTTATATGGGCCCATATTGCCCGGACCAGGAAGTATTATTGAAGCCACACCGTCTGCAGCTTTTAAATCTCCGCTTACAGCGTTTCCATCATCTGCTAAAACGCCGCTGCTTTCGGAACCATCCGGCGCCGTTATAAAATATTTAAACTCACCGGCGGGGCTTTTGTCTTCAAAATTTGCCCTTATAATGGTACTCCCTGTAACAAACAGGTTGTTTTCAACTGCAATTTTTAAAGGAGAAGCTTTTGAAAGATTAAACCCTGCTTTTATTCCGGTGCATGCCGGAACAGTCATCTGAACAGAAGCATCCCTTATAAAAAATTCGATTTCATAAAATCCTTCAAGGGTTGTGTTAATAAGGGTTGCACTGTATATCCCGTCTCCACTTTGTTTGTCGGCGCCCTGGCCATTATCCGAAAGTACAAGATCCTGGGCCTTAATGCCGGAGGGGTCCGTAAGGCTGAATGTCAATTTGTAATTTAAGGGATCAAGCTTCTGGTTGATTTTTTCGTTTTTATCAAGCCTGACTTGCACCGTTACGGGTTCATCGAAATTGTAATTATCTCCTGAGGGCTCGAGCACGGTGATTTTTCCGGGAAGTTCCACGAATTCAAGGGTTATATTTTTGCTTGCAACCGAACCGGTTGGAATGTGGTTTAAAAGGAAGTTAAATGTATAGCTCCCTTTTAGGCTCTGTCCTTTAAAACTCCCCGTAAATATCCCGTCGCCTGCTTTACTGTCTGTATTGCTGCCGTCATCAGATAAGTCAGCATTTGCAGATTCATTGCCCGCAGGATCCAAAGCCTTTGCAGATATTTTAAAATCGCCAACGAATTTCTCCAGCTTTTCAGGGTCATTTTTTAAGATATCGAGTTTTAAGGGCAATACTGCGTCTGAAGTATAGACGGGGTATTGCGGTTCTGAAATAAAAGCATCCATTATGTCATATACAAATATTGCATCACCTTTTATTTTGTATACCCAGTCGCCTTCCCGGGGAGATATCACCTTTGCTATTTTAAATAAAGACTCTTCGATATATTCGTCATAAATTGCATCATTTCCTGAAGGTGCCGTAAGCTTTATCTGCGGCACGGAATTAAAATTATTTTCAATCCCTATGACTATCAGGTCTTTTATGTAGCTGCCTACCGGAATAACGCTGCTTAAATCATCCGGCCCTGCCTGTTCTTCAATTTTTATAAACCTGCTGGTAACATTTTTTAATATTTCTATAAACGATACCCTTATGTCCTTGGCTTCTTTTGCCTGCCAGCATATTCCCCCGGTAATACCAGCCATCTGCTCAAGCAGACTTAGATCTGCCTCCTGCGTAAACGCAATGGGATAAATTGTAATGCCCTCACTTTTATAGTTGTAGCAGAGACCTATAAGTTCCTTTTTATAATTATCAAGATAATCTTTCTGAGATGGGGCCGCAACTTGGTTTTCCCCGGGTGACGTATACTCCGGGCCCTTGATATTTTTTTGCTGGATTTTTTCTTTATACTTGACCGTCCTTCCTGTGTCATCCTGGGATGTTGTTTCAGGAGTTTCCCTGGGGGGTTTGGCCTCTTCCGGTCCCTGAGCCGGTATATCATTAATGGTAAGAGAACCGTCGGTTAAGAAAATTACAACTGTTTTCTTTTTTGTCACTCTTAAATCAAGTATCTGTTTTATTTTTGTAAGCGCGCCTTTCATGTCAGTTAAATCCTGGTTACTCTGGATCTTGCTTATTGAAGCACTGATGATTTTTTCATTGCCGCTTATTTCAGTCAGCGGCTGATATATGTTTGTCGTTTCTCCGAAGCCTGAAACAAGCACCCTGTTCCCAGAATTCATTGTCTCTGCAAGATAAACAAACAGTTTGGCAGCGTCCACGCGTATGTTGGCAGGGTCATTTCTTTTCATACTTCCGGATTCATCAATTACAAGCACATAATCATAGCCTGAAGCAAGGGCGGCGCCGGAGCTTTCACCCGCCAGGCCCTTCATGCCTTTAGTTTTTAAAGGAAATAATTGAAAAGCAAACAGCATGGCAAACAGGGTAACGCTCACAAAGACAAACTTAAGCAAATAAAAGAACTTACTATTGTTTTTTCTCATCTTTTTTATTTGATTTCCTGTCAGTTTTTATATTAGTAATTTCATATTATAGATTTTATATTATGGATTTTAATTTATAGCATTCGTACCATAGCTTTCGTGTTATGACTTAAGTATTATAGTTTTTCTTTTATAGATTCTATATTATGGATCTCAAACATTACTGCTCTTAAGAATTATCGGTCTGAAAAATTACCGGTCCCAAAAATTGCCGCCCTGAAGAATTGCCTATCTTAAAAATACCTTATAGGTATATCACAGGGCGAAATCAGCAATCTCTTAAATTCTTCATTAAGCTTTAAAATACTTATGGAACAGCCTTCCATATCAAGCGAAGTGCAAAAATTATTTACATAAGTCTTAAATACTTTGATTTTTTTATTCTTAATAATGCCGTGCGCAATGCCTGCGGCAATATAGAGCTCACTAATCGGTGTGCCGCCGAGTCCGTTTATCATGACTGCCACTTCATCACCAGAAATGAAAGGCAGGTCCTCAAGCACCGCATCAGTAATGATTTTAACTATCTCATCGGCAGGCATAAATTTTAAACGCTGCCTTCCGGGTTCGCCGTGAAGGCCCACACCAAGCTCCAGGTCATCTTCGCCAAGATCAAATGTTGGAGAACCTTTTGCAGGCGTTGTACACGATTTAAGGGCAAACCCCATTGACCTGACATTATCATTTACCTGGCCGGCAAGTTTTTTAAGGCTTGAAAGATCTGCTCCCACTTCGTCGGACCTTGCACCCACTATTTTATAAACAAACATTGCTCCTGCAACACCACGCCTTCCGGCTGTCCAGGTACTGTCCTTTACGGCCACGTCGTCATTTATTATAACAGTATCAACAACAGGTCCGCCCTCAAATGCAAGCATCTCGCTTGCCATCTCAAAATTGGCCCTGTCGCCTGTATAGTTTTTCACAAGAAATAACACTCCTCTTCCCCTGTCAACAAGCCTGGCTGCATCCACTATTGCATCAAGGGTGGGAGCTGCAAAAACAGGTCCGGCGCATGCCGCATCCAGCACTCCCCTTCCTACATAAAACGCCTGGTCCGGCTCATGTCCGCTTCCTGAGCCTGAAATTATGGCGACTTTATTTAAATAAGGGTCCTTCCTGTATACTATTTTTTTATCGTAAATCACCCCTATTTTTTCAGGGTTTGAAAGCTCAAGACCTTTGAGCATCTCAGCTACAAAATCATCGGGCTTGTTTATTATCTTTTTCATTAATTAAACCTCCTATAGGTCTCAAGAGCCGCCTCAAACATAAGGACTATTATAAGTGAGCCGGGATCTCTGTTGCCCCTGCTTCTTTCCCCGACATATGATGCCCGCCCTTTCCTGGCTATCAAATCTATTGTCCGGTCGGATCCTTCTTTTGCTGCCGCATACGCCCCCTCAAGAAGCTGGAGCATTGTGGCCTGCCCGGTTTCCTGTAATGCCTGCATGACAGCAATTGCGGGCTCGAGCGCATCTACTAACGTCTTGTCTTTGACCTGGGTGTTCCCTCCCCTTCTTTTAATAACACAAAGGGCGCTGTTTAAAGCTTTTATCCAGTCAGCCGGCTGCGGCTCCTTATTATCACCTATGCTCTTGCCGGTCTCTATAAAACCGGTACCGAGCATGGCCCCCGATGTGCCGCCAATAGTATAGGCAAGGGTAAAGCCCACCTTTTTAAGCATATCACCCGGCTCAAGCCCAATTAACTCGTCTTTTACATTAAGGACAGCTTCAAAACCTCTTCTTACGCCTGAACCGCAATCTGCGTCTCCCATTGAGTCAAGTTCCGTAAGGATTTTTTCTGCATCTATCAGTTTTTTACTGATTAAATCTATTACACCGGCTAAGATATCTTTTTGTGTGGACATTGGCGCCTTTTCTGTTTATAAGGATTTTATTGAATTTATATAAATTTTAATTTTTATTTGATGTAAAATCAATTTATAATTTTGTAAATGAAGACAAATAAATAATTAAAATAAAGATAAACACTGTAAGAATATAATTACAATAAAAAAGAAAAACCCATACTGCCGGATAAGGACAATATGACAAACAATAAAATTCTTAATTTAAAAGAAAAAGAAAATGGAAAAAAACACAGCATTCGTGTCCGGTTTGCTCCAAGCCCTACAGGATATCTGCACATAGGCAGTGCAAGGACAGCATTCTTTAACTGGCTTTTTGCAAAAAAAAGCGGCGGTAGTCTTATATTAAGAGTCGAAGATACCGATATCGGAAGACACATGGAAGAAACAGTAAGCCTTATAATAGACAGCTTGAAATGGCTTGGTATTACCTGGGATGAGGGCCCTGATATTGGGGGCAGGTTTGCTCCATACAGGCAATCGGAAAGAACTGCGATATACAGCCTGAATGCCGAAAAACTTATTGATGCAAAAAAGGCATACCGCTGTTTTTGCGGCCCGGAAAAACTTGACGCTAAAAGAAAAAAACTTTCAGAAGAAAATCTTTACTTTAAATATGATAGGGAGTGCCTGCACCTTTCTGAAGACGATATCCGGCAAAACATCAAAAATGGCCTTCCCTTTGCTGTCCGGCTGAAAGTGCCTGATGGTAAAGACATAGTATTTAACGATACGGTATACGGTGAAATAAAAGTAAACAGCAATATTCTTGAGGACTTCATCATAATAAGGTCAAATGGCCAGCCAACATATAATTTTTCTGCAGCAGTTGACGATATCCTTATGGAAATTACAAATGTAATAAGGGGTGAGGACCATCTCTCTAATACTCCAAAGCAGATACTTGTGTATGAGGCGCTGGAAAAAGATATCCCGGTATTTACCCATCTGCCGATGATACTTGGGTCAGACGGCTCCAAACTGAGTAAAAGGCATGGCTCGATTTCAATAGAGGCATATCGTGATGAGGGTTTTCTGCCGGAGGCCATAGATAATTATCTTGCGCTCCTGGGATGGGCATATGATGAAAAAACCACATTGTTTTCTATTGATGAGCTCACAGACAAATTCAGCATTGAGGCAATAAATAAAAAACCGTCAAAGTTTGATTATGAAAAACTTCTCTGGCTCAACGGCCATTATTTAAGAAGCGCCGATGAAAGCTTTATTGCAGGTCTTTTATCCGAAAGGTTTAAAACAAAAGGCGTAGAAGCAAATGAGTTAAATTCAAAGCTTCCAAAAATAATCCCCCTTATAAAGGAAAGGATAAAAACCATAAACCAGGCTGAAGAGACTGTCCTGCCGTTTTTCTTTGATATCAGCTACCCGGATGAATTTAAGGATTTTTTTGCCGGCCGAACAGATGAAAATATAAAAATAATTGAAAATACTGTCTCGTCAATTGCAAAAATAGAAGAATTTACTGTCAAAAATATTGAAACCTGCCTTAGGGCCCTGGCAGAGGAATTAAATATCAGCTTTAAAAAGTATGCTGAAGTTATAAGGGCGGCAGTCTGGGGCTCAAAGGTCAGCCCACCGATTTTTGAGACAATTGAAGTGCTGGGTATAAAAACAACAATTGACAGAA
>JBBQDW010000056.1:0-11855 GCA_038320085.1 Candidatus Humimicrobiales bacterium | reverse complement strand
CGCTTATACATGTAAAAACTATAAGTATTATAAATACAATATACCTGCTTTTTAGTTTTCCTGCAGCAAAAGAGCCTGCAGTTGCGCCAATTAGTACTCCAATGACTGTAGGGATTGTGATATCCGGATTGATATATCCGTTATAAAAATAAATTATCGATGAAACCACTGCGGTTATTCCTATCATATAGCTGCTTGTTGCTGCTGCTACCCTGATAGGGACACCCATTATGATGTTTATTGCAGGGACCTTTATGATTCCGCCGCCTACACCCAGCAATCCGGACAACAAACCTGCAAAGATCGATACTGCTGAACCTGCGGCGACCTTTTTAGGTCTATAGTTAATCCTTCGCTTTAAGGACTCATCATAATATCCTGAGTCAAATATCGATGGTTTTGCGGATGGCAAAGTATCCTTTGATGAATCATTCCCCGGAAGAGCGTTCCCCGATAAAGTCCGGTCCTTTGAAAACCTGTCCTTTATAAAAGCCAGGACTCCGGAAACAAAAGCAAAACAGCCAAACACAATAAAAAGAGCATCACTTTTTAGATATGCCACACTGACACTTCCTATTATGCTTCCAGCTGTCGTAGGTATTTCCATGACAAGGCCCAGGGGAATATTTATGATGTCCTTTTTAAAAAACCTTATTGATGACGCAAGGGACGTGGCAAGCACTGCGACAATGCTCGTCCCTATTGCAAGATGAATCGGGACCTTTAAAAGAAGGCTTAAAAAGGGCACGACTATGATCCCGCCGCCAATGCCGATGACTGAGCCAATGAGCCCTGCAAAAATTCCTGTTAAGAATAAATTCAGAAGTAATACCATAATTAAATAAGCCGGCTTTAAGGGTCCGTTAACAAAAAATTAAGCCTACCGGTCGGTGTAAAATAAAAAATTAATCCTGCGGGCCGGTGAAAAACAAATATTATCAATCACTGTTTAATGTTTTTAAACAATTAAAACAGATTATAATATATAATATTAAAAAAAATCAGGAGTTTTTTAACAATTATGTTTTTAGACGAAGCACAAATTAATATAAAAGCCGGCGATGGCGGCAACGGCATAGTAAGCTTTTTCCTTTTAAAAGGAAGCTATAAGAAAATAGCCTGCGGCGGCAATGGCGGCAGGGGCGGCAATGTAATTATAAGGTCCACACCGAATCTGAGTACTTTGCTGGGTTTTAAAAAGAAGGTCCATTTTAAAGCTGAGAGCGGACAGGCAGGCATGCCTAACAACCGGACAGGTAGAACCGGCGAGGATCTTCTTATTTACGTTCCCACAGGAACAATCATAAAAGACGGGGAGAAACAAATACTTGCCGACCTTGTAAAAGACGGCCAGGAATACCACGCAGCAGCCGGCGGGGCAGGCGGCCGCGGCAACGCTAATTTTGTTTCCCAGGAGAGGCGGTTTCCGGGTTTTGCCGAAAAAGGGGAAAAAGCGCAGGACGCCTGGATAGTGCTTGAATTGAGGCTTCTTGCCGACGTGGCGCTTGTCGGTTTTCCAAATTCCGGCAAATCCACGATTATAAGCAGGATATCAGCGGCAAAACCAAAGATTGCGGATTATCCGTTTACTACCCTTACCCCAAATCTTGGGGTTGTCTCCTATAACGACGACAGTACATTTGTAGTTGCGGACATCCCGGGAATAATAGAGGGGGCGCATAAAGGCGTTGGACTGGGTGACAGGTTTTTAAGGCATATATTAAGGTCAAAGATTCTTGCAGTTATCCTTGACGGGGCGCTTTTGCTTGAAAACGAGCCTGAGGAACTTGTAAAAAGTTTCCAGGTGATCCGAAACGAAGTCAAATTATATGAGCCTTCTTTATATAAAAAGGACTATATAATCGTTATAAATAAAACTGATCTTTTTCAAAATACAGATAAACTGGAGGCCGCAGCCAAGGAACTTAAGAAAAAAAGCAGAAAACCTGTTTTAATGATTTCAGCGGTAAGCAGTGTGGGAATAGACAAACTGGTGAAAGTATTATATGAGAGAGTAGTAAAAGCAAGGCTCTTAAGCGAGCAGGCAGAAAAAGCAAAAGAGCTGGGGGAAAAATCCTATAAGGTCTATTCTGTTGGGAAAATCGAGGAAGAAAAAGAAAAATTTGAGATAATAAAAGACGGCGAAGAATATATCGTCAAAAATAAAAGGCTTGAGCGGCTTGTTTCAATGACTAACCTTGAAAACAAGGAAGCGCTTGAATATTTGAAAAACAAGTTAAAAAAGATGAAAACCGGGGACAGGCTTAAAAAAATGGGCATAGAAGTGGGAAGCACAGTCATAATCGGAAATCTTGTTTTTGAGCTTATTGAGTAATGTTTAAACAATTATAATAAATAGTAAAAATTGGAAAGAAAAAATACTTAAAATGCACTATATAAGAGTTGTGTTTACAACTATTAAGATAAAAGCGGTTTTAATAAATAGTAAAAATTGGAAAGAAATAAATAATTACAAAAAACTGGAAAAATAGTCATCCGTAATAAATAGTAAAAATTGGAAAGAAAAAAATACTTAAAAAAAATTGAAAAAATAGTAATAAAGATAGGCTCCAGCAGCCTTACCTTAAAAAATGGCGGCCTTGATATTGAAAAAATGAAGAAATTCATTACAGAGGTTGCCGGACTTATAGAGGGCGGATATGAAATTATTATAGTTACAAGCGGCGCGATTTCAGCCGGTCTTCAGTATTTGGGGATACCTGTGCGGCCAAAAGATATTTCCATACTGCAGGCTGCGGCAGCTGTCGGCCAGGTGGAGCTGATGAGGACATACGGCGACCTGTTTGCCGAAAAGCAGCAAAAAACGGGCCAGATACTTTTAACCCGTGAGGATACAACCCGGAGAAAGCAGTATCTCAATATAAAAAACACCATAGATAACCTTTTAAAACTCAAAGTAATACCGATAATTAATGAAAATGACAGCGTTGCAGTCGAAGAAATAAAATTTGGCGACAATGACCGGCTGGCTGCGCTTGTCTCAAGCATAACTGAAGCTGACCTTCTTATTATCCTCTCAGATATTGAGGGTCTGTATGATAAAAACCCGCAGGCAAATCCGGATGCAAAGCTTATACCTTTTGTTCAGAAGATAACCCCGGAAATAGTAAAGACCGCAGGAGGCACAGGCTCCGCTTACAGTTCGGGCGGTATGGTGTCAAAGCTTAAAGCTGCAAGGATTTGTTCTTTTTTGCAAATACCTATGGTCATTGCAGGCAGCAAAACTGAGGATATTCTAAAAAAAATAGTAAATTTTGAGCCGGCAGGCACCTTTTTTGCGCCACAGGCCCAAAAGAAAGTCAAAAGCATAAAGAGATGGATTGCTTTCGGCATGCAGTCAAAGGGCAACATTTATATTGACAGGGGTGCAGAAAAAGCTGTTGAGGCGCACGGCAAAAGCGTTCTTTCCGTTGGCATATCAAGGGTAGAGGGCAGTTTTAACAAGGGGGATACTGTAAGGGTTTATTCACTGGATGGCAGGCTTATTGCAAAAGGGATAAGCAACTTCTCAGAGGGTGATATTGAAAAAATCAGGGGCAAGAATGAAAAGCAGGTGCTTTTGGAACAGGGAGAAGAGTTTTGCGCCGAAGTGATCCACAGGGACAGCCTGGTGGTTTTTGATGAAAATGACTATGAGTGATAAAATTTTCTTGCTGACAGGGTGAAGAGGGCCGTTATTATTCACTAAATAGAACTAAATATTATTAAAGTTTTGTAACTGTTCAGCATATATAATATATATACGGTATACATAACATAGCGAAATATTGCATATTAGTAAAAGAGGTTTATAAAATTTTTTTATAAAGAAAAAGTAGTTTTTATAAAGAAAAATAAAGGGGTATTATAAAAATGTCCAAGGTCCTTGAAATTGCAAAAAATGCAAAAAAATGCTCTGGTTTTATGGCGTCTTTAAAAACTTCAGAAAAAAATAATCTGCTCGCAGATATTGCCCTGAAATTGTCAGCGCATGCAGACGAGATTGTTGCGGCTAACCGGGAGGATATGAAAAAATCCCGGGAAGAGGGGATTTCCGAAAGCCTGCTTGACAGACTTATGCTTGACAGCTTAAGGATACAAAAGATTGCAGACAGTATTAAGGATGTAATAGAACTTACGGACCCGGTCGGCCAGGTGATCTTTGGGTATAATCTTCCAAACGGGCTGATTTTAAAAAACATCAGGGTGCCTTTCGGGGTCATCGGCATTATTTATGAAGCAAGGCCCAATGTAACCGTCGATGCAGCGGTACTATGCATAAAAGCCGGCAGCTGTGTTATTTTAAGGGGAAGTTCCCACGCGCTTGCTACAAATTTGAAAATAGTGGAGATAATGCGGATGGCGCTCAAGGAAAATGGCTTTCCGGAAGACATCATCCAGATAGTGCCTACCGGAAGCAGGGAAGACGCCGAGAAGCTGATGCGGCTCAGGGAGTATGTCGATGTGCTGATACCAAGGGGCGGCAAAAGTTTGATAGACAGCGTTGTTTTAAATTCAAAAGTTCCGGTTATTGAAACGGGCATAGGAAACTGCCATATATATATTGACAGCAAGCTTGACGGGATAGACATCGATACAATTATTTCAATAGTAGTTAATTCAAAGACTCAAAGGCCAAGTGTGTGTAATGCCGCCGAGAAACTTTTAATCCATGAAGATGTTGCGCAGCCACTTCTGCCGAAGATCCTTGAGAGTTTAAAGGAAAAAAATGTTATTATTAAAGGGTGCAGCAAAACAATAAATATTTATCCTTCTGCGGCGGCCGCAACAGAAGAAGACTGGTATGAGGAATACCTTGACCTTATAATTTCAGTTAAGGTGGTGGGCAGTGCCAAGGAAGCAGTAGAGCATATTAATAAATACGGGTCGGGCCATACGGAGACAATAATAACTTCCGATTATAGCAATTCTCTATACTTTACAAGCGGATGTGACTCTTCTACAGTTTTTGTAAATGCGTCTACAAGATTTACTGATGGAAGCGAATTTGGAATGGGAGCCGAGATTGGAATAAGCACGCAGAAGCTTCACTGGAGAGGGCCCATGGGGCTTGCCCAAATTATGACCAATAAATTTATAGTATACGGCAACGGCCAGATCAGGGGATAAACGCCGCAAGCGCCGGTGATAATCGTTACAAGTGCCGAGGGTAAATGTCAAAAGCGCCGGGTTTAATTTAAATTTAATTCAAAACCGGGCATTAGCCAGCCTGTCCAGGGGATAAGAAAGTAAGGGATAGGGGGAAACTATCCGGGCCAGGCAATAATTATATAACTATTATAGTTTTTTAAGTAAATGGCAAGAGTATGAGGGGCAGGCAATGGAAATAGACAAACTGATGAGTATGCTTAAAGTCAAGAAGCACCTTAAGGTTGGAATAATGGGCGGCACATTTAATCCTATTCATTACGGCCATCTGGTTACAGCAGAAGAAGCTCTAAAACAGTTTAATCTTGACAAAGTAATATTTGTCCCAACCGGCACACCTCCTCACAAGACTGCCGGCATACTTGCAGAAGCTGAAGACAGGTATCTCATGACTGTTATTGCCACTGCTTCAAATGCAGATTTTTTAGTTTCAAGAATTGAAATAGACAACAAGGATACTTCTTATACCATAGACACATTAAACCGGTTTCAGGATATTTTTAAAGAAAAAGTGACCCTTTACTTTATAACAGGCGCAGATGCTATCCTTGAGATCCTCACATGGAAAAACGCGAAGGAAATTACAAAACTTTATAAATTTATTGCTGCTACCAGGCCGGGATATGATATTTCAAAAATAGAGGATTTAAAGAAAAAACTGTATAATGACCCTGCCGATGCAAAGGACCATATTTTTTTAATAAAGATTCCGGCATTGGCCATCTCATCAACTGATATTCGAAAAAGGATTAGAGCCAGAAAGCCTATTAAATACCTTCTGCCTGAGGGAGCAGTAAACTATATTTTAAAACATGGACTATACAGTTAACCTTAAAGAAATCTTATCCGTAAAACAGCTCGGCTGTCTGCAATCTTTATCGGCTCGCATAAGGACTTTAATGAGTCCGGAACTTTATAAACATTCTATTGGAACGTTAAACTGCTGCATCCGAATGGCCGGCAGACTTCTGTTGGCCAACACAAACGGCAGGCTGGAAGAGCATACAAGCGGCAGCAGTGCTAATTATACAAGAGGCAGCAGCGGAAATCTTGATAAAAAAACAATTGCCAACAAATGTTTTAATCTTATAATTGCAGCTATCCTTCATGATTATGGAAAGATTTTCAGCTATGTAGAATTAAAGGCCGCCGCTGTTCGGGAAAAATTAAAGATAAATGATTTTGAGCTTGGCTGCGAACCCTTGCTGCATAGTTTTATGGGGCCATATTTACTCAAAAGAGATTTTAAGATAACAAACAGGGAAGTTTTAAATTCGGTTAAGGTACATACCACGGGTTCAATAAAAATGAGTCTGGCAGATAAAATACTCTACATTGCGGACAAGATTGAGGAAACAAGGGATTACGAAGGTGTAGAAAAATTAAGAAATTTGTCTTATGGAGATATTAATTTGTGTTTACTGGAAGTTTATAAAAGTAATATAATATACGTTATAAAGGGAAACAATGTTCTTCACCCTGATACAGCAAGAATTTGGAATTATATGCATGGAGGTTTAAAAAATGCCATCAGATGACAAGTCAAAGTATGATGATGACGATATTATCAGCCGGGATGAGGATGACCTGTTTAAAAAGTATTCTTCAAAAGAAGGCAGAAATTACAGGGGGGAAAAAGGCAACCCGGACAATTACAGCAATGAAAAAGGCAATCCGGACAATTACGGCAATGAAAAAGGCAACCCGGACAATTACAGCAGCGAAAAAGATTTTGCCCATAGGTTCAAGGATGAAAAAGATTATTTAGGAAATTCTAATAATTATGATGATTACAGCGAGGATAAAGAGGATAAGGGATTTAGCTTCGACAAAAATGACGACAGTTTTACAGGATTGAAAAAAGAAAAACCGGTGAGCCGTTCCAAGGGTTCGGAAAATGACGACTTTTTTAAAGAGGAAGACTTCGATATAAAAGATTATGAGGAAGAGGAGCAGGATGATTACGGATTCAGGAGCGTAAAAACAAAAAACAAAAAAAAGCGCACCAGGATGATAATTTCTTCCCTTGTAATAATGGCAGTACTCGCAGTGATTGCAATCGGAATTGTTTATGGTTTCCGTTTTATTAAAAATAAATATTTCAATAAAACAGCTGAGACTGCGGTAAGCACTGAACAGGCGATTGTTGTTCCGGGCTCTATGAAGCTCGGTAAGGACCTAAGTATTGTTGTATGCGGCGCCGGCGATAATCTTCTTGAGCCGGATATCAATTCAGTGATATTTTCCAAATATTCCAGCGTAAAAACCGAACTTATTTCGCTTTGCATTCCGACTAATACTATATTTGAGGTGCCGGGTTTCGGCCTTGACGTTATAAAAAAATCCGTAGAATACGGGGGCATGGATCTGGTCAAACTTTCGTTAAAAAATAATTTAGGAATGGATGTCAACAATTACCTTTTGGTGGATATTTTAAATATTGTCAATAAACTGGAAGGAATAAAACTTACGCTTGATAAAGCGCTCACTATTTCAACACCGGAAGGCTCAAAAATAGATTTAAAAGCGGGCGACAATATTTTAAACGGTGAAACCGCTTTGAGCTTTATGAAATATTACAGCGGCAATACTCCCGAACTGGCAATATCTGATATCACGTTGCAGAAAAGGCTTATGGACAGCATAATGAGAAAAATTGTCGGCGCCAAGGATGGTGAACTTGCCAAGAACCTCACAAAGGTAAATGATTTTATGGATACTGACTTAAATCTTGAAGAGCTGTCAGAATTTATTTCAACAACTGCGGGGATCTCTGATGAAAACAACAAATCTTATGCGCTTGATGGAAGATTTGAACCGCCGGACGAAGCAGGCACTATGATATTTGTTCCGGACATTGCAAGGGTGCTTGATATCTTCAAACAGGAAAGTTCCGTGACTGCTGACACAACAGTTGCAGAAACAGGCCAGACTTTGACTGTCGCTGTTCAAAATGGTGTCGGGACCAAAGGACTTGCAACTAAAACCGGAGAGCTTTTAAAGGGTTTAAAATTCGCTGACGGAACGGCAAGATACAGTGTTACAAGTGTGGGTGATGCTTCAAGCCAATATGAAAAGACACAGGTGATCTTAAAGTCGCCGGATGAAGCTTTCGTAAAATCATCAGAATACCTGATGAGTGTTTTATTTGCAGGCACTGCGGTAAATGACAGCACCGGCGCCCAAAAGACTGATCTTATTCTTATTATCGGCAAGGATTTTGACTACGATAAAGCTGCCCAAAAAGTTGCTGAAGTCATAGCCGGCAATTCCACTTCCGAGGGGACAACTGAGACAACCTCGCCGGAAAGCAGTTCGGCAACGACAGAAACTACTGCAGCCGCAGAAGTTTTTATATTAAATATTTTAAATGGCGAGGGAACCAGCGGCATTGCAGTAACCGTAAAGTCAATTCTTGAGAAAGAACTCAACAAGGATCAGAAAACAATTACTGTAAAAGAAACAAAAAATGCGGATAATTTTAAATATACTGCCACAAAAATACTTGTTCATACGGATAAGGCAGGAATTGAGGCAATGGCCGAAAATATTAAAAAAGTTCTGGGGGTCGGGGCGATCTCAGACTCTGCAAGCAATCCCGACAGTGTCGACATAACAATAATAATAGGGAGTGATTATACAAAATAGTGGAACAAATAAAAAAAGATAAAAAACAGGTACTAAAAAAAGAATCAAAAGTAAAGCAGAACATGGCCGACAAGGTCAAAGAGACTAAAGATTCCAAGTTAAAAAAGGTTAAAGAATCTAATGTAACGAAGGCCAAAGATTCCAGGCTAACCAAGGCCAAAGATTCCAAGTTAATGAAGGTCAGGGACGCCGGGGCAAAAAAGGTTAAAGAATCAAAAGTAAAAATGGGTAAGGAAGTCAAGGTAAAAAAGACTCTGGTTAAGAAAGGTGCGGCAAAAGGGGAACAGGCAGCCGCCGCATCAATAAAAAAGGAATTAAAACCAAAGAAGCTTGAATTTAAGAATTCTTCGGAAGCTGCAAAATTTGTTGCAAAAATTGCTGATGAAAGAAAAGCAGATTATATAAAAATATTAAATGTAGGTCCCAGGCTTGCCATCACTGATTATTTTGTCATAATCAGCGCAGGAAATACCAGGCTTACAAAACATATTGCAGAGGAAATTCAGAAAGATCTCAAAAAATATAATGTTTATGCGATGCATGTTGAAGGTGTCTCGGAAGGAAACTGGATCCTTATAGATTTTGATGATTTTGTGGTGCATATTTTTACTGATGAATACAGGCAGTATTATGACATTGAAAGACTCTGGAGGGATTCAAAAGTAATAAGAATAAAGGCTTTAGATACGGATGAAGATATAGATATAGATGCAGATGCAGCAGAAGGCGCCGGTGAAAATATAAAATCCGGTATAAATGAATATCCGGATGAGCATTCTTATTCTTCTGATGATGGCATCAATATAGAAGTAAAAGACATTTAATACAGAAAAACATCTGCTACCGAAGTAAAAGTCATTTAATATAGAAATAGAAAGCATTTACTATATCAAAGTAGACATTTGATATAGAAAGACATCTGCTATCGAAATAGAAAACACTTACTATTGAAATAGAAGATGTTTCAAATATAGAAGCAGAAGATATTTACTATAGAAATACAAAACATTCGCTATTGAAGCAGATGATATTTAATATAGAAGGGTAAAGTGTAAATTAGGGTTGAGCACCAATGATACTTATGAACCGGGGCCGATAGAGGAAAAATGGCTAAAGTCCTGGGAAAGCGAAAAGATTTACTCGCTTAAATCTTCACAAAAAAGTAAAAAGTACTACGTACTTGAAATGTTCCCGTACCCGTCCGGCGAGCCTCATATGGGCCATGCCAGAAACTATACTATTGGGGACATAATTGCAAGGGTTATTGCCCGCAGCGGGTATAATGTCCTGCATCCTATCGGCTTTGATGCTTTTGGCCTGCCTGCAGAAAATGCTGCAATAAAAAGAGGTATCCATCCTTACGAGAGCACAATGGCAAATATAGGTAAAATGAAAAAAGCCCTAAAAAGGATGGGTATGACCTATGATTTTGAAGATGAAGAAATAACCTGCAGCCCTGATTATTACAAATGGACGCAGTGGCTGTTTTTGGTTTTATATAAAATGGGGCTTGCCGAAAAAAAGGAAGCCGGTGTCAACTGGTGCGACTCTTGCCAGACAGTCCTGGCAAATGAACAGGTTGTCGACGGTAAATGCGAGAGGTGCGACAGCGCAGTAAGAAGAAGGGTCCTTTCACAATGGTTTTTTAAAATAACTGATTATGCGCAGAGGCTCCTTGATGACATGGATCTGATTAAGGACGGCTGGCCCGAAAGAGTGCTTACCATTCAGCAAAACTGGATAGGCAGAAGCGAGGGGGCCCGTGTTGATTTTAAACTGGATGATGATAGCCGGGAGGAGGTCTTAATCCCTGTATTTACTACAAGGCCCGATACGCTCTTTGGTGTCACATTTTTTATACTTGCAGCAGAACATCCGCTTACAGACAGGATTGTTATAGGTGAGGGCTTTAAAAAAGATGTTGAAAAAATCAGGTCACTGATTTCAAAGCAGACTGATATTGAAAGGGGCTCTGCTGAAATCGAAAAGATAGGGTGCTTTACAGGAAGATATGTTATAAATCCTTTAAACGGCGAAAAAGTACCTGTCTGGATTGCAAATTATGTACTCGCAGAATACGGTACCGGGGCAATCATGGCGGTACCCGCGCATGACAACCGTGATTTTGATTTTGCAAAAAAATACGGCATCCCTATAAGGCAAGTGATATCTCCTGACGGTAAGGCTTCGCCTGATTTAAGCGGGGCCTTCACAGAAGAAGGCATTATGATAAATTCAGGCGAGTTTTCCGGTGTAACTTCCGCAAAAGGTAAAAAGGATATAACAGCTTACCTGGAAGAAAAGGGTATCGGCAAACCGGATATCAATTACAAACTGAAAGACTGGCTTATTTCCAGACAGAGGTATTGGGGAGCGCCGATACCTATAATTTATTGTGAAAAATGCGGTATGGTGCCGGTTCCTGAAAGCGATTTGCCGGTGGTTCTTCCATACAATGTTGATTTTAAACCTACCGGACTTTCACCGCTTGCATACAGCGAAGAGTTTGTAAATGCCAAATGCCCGAAGTGCGGCGAGCCTGCAAAAAGGGAAACAGACACAATGGATACCTTTGTCTGCAGTTCATGGTATTTTTTAAGATACTGCAGCCCCCATCTGGAAACAGGCGCATTTGACAAAGAACTGGTTAAATACTGGATGCCTGTTGATCAGTATATTGGCGGAATAGAACATGCCACCATGCACCTGATTTATTCAAGGTTTTTTGTAAAAGCGCTGCATGATGCTGGTCTTATAGATTTTAAGGAACCTTTCATAAAATATTATCCGCATGGCTTTGTAATGCTAGGCGGGCAGAAGATGTCAAAGTCCAAAGGAAATATTGTAAACCCGTCGGAAGTATACAACAGATACGGTGCAGACACATTAAGGCTGTATATACTTTTTGTCGGGCCGGCAGATTCGCCGATTGACTGGAATGATTCCGGCGTTGACGGTTCCAGCAGGTTTTTAAAAAGATTCTGGCGGCTGGTGCTTGATAACCTGGAATTTATAGATGGCGCCGGTTTGAAAAATGC
>JBBQDW010000055.1:0-11857 GCA_038320085.1 Candidatus Humimicrobiales bacterium | reverse complement strand
ACTTCACTCCCTATCTGCAAGCGGCATCCAGATTGCAAATAAGCTATAGGCTCCAGTAACAGTTTCAGACATAATTTGTGTTAATAATTTTTAAAAAATTATAATTTTCTAATTTAAGTAAAAACCCCTTTCATATATAATTAAACAATCAGGTTTTTAAAATGCTTTGGCCGGTAAATTCCTGGTACATTAACATTAGAACTGTTTTTAATCATGAAAAATAATTTTGTACATCTTCATGTCCATAGCGAATATTCTCTCCTTGACGGGCTGCTGAGAATTGACGGCATGATCAAAAAAGCTTCTGAAATGGGCATGGAGGCTGTGGCATTAACGGATCACGGAAACATGTACGGCGCCATTGATTTTTATAAGTCGGCAGCAAAAGCAGGAATAAAACCCATAATCGGCTGCGAGGTCTACCAGGCGCCAAAAAGCAGGTTTGACAAGAAAACAAATAGGGAAAACAAGGAAGAATCTCACTATAATCACCTGACTCTGCTCGTGAAAGATAAAATAGGTTACCAAAACCTTATGAAACTTGTGAGCCTTGGATTTCTCGAAGGTTTTTACTATAAACCCAGGATAGATGCAGAACTTTTAAAGCAGCATTCAGAGGGCCTGATTGCCCTGAGCGGATGTTTGAGCGGAAAAGTGCCAAGGTTTGTCGAAGCGGGCAGAATCGACCTGGCAAGAAAAGCAATCGAGGATTACATAGATATATTCGGCAGGGAAAACTTCTATCTTGAACTGACTGATTTTGGAATAAAAAAGCATAAGGACATTAACAGGGTGATGTGGGATCTTTCCGGCCAGTATGGTATAAAAGCAGTCTGCACAAATGACGTTCACTATTTAAATAAAGAGGATTTTAAATATCATTTTCTTCTTCTGTGCATACAGGCCGGCACAACGATAAAAGATTTCCAGGGTTTCTACGGCGGCACCGGGCCCGGTTCAGATCTTGATGAAAATATCAGGCAGATTATCTTAAAGCTTGCAGAACAGGAGGCAAGAGGCGAAAATAGCGGGTCGGCAAAACCTGAAAAGAGTGGATTTTTCCCAAAGACAATGGAATATTATTTTAAAAGCGGCGAAGAAATGAGTGAGATTTTCAAAGAATTCCCGCAAATAATTGAAAATACATCAGAAATCGCAGCAAAGTGTAATTTAAAGTTGGATTTTAACCTTGGCCTGATTCCTCCATTTAATGTCCCTTCAAACGAGTCGCCGGATGATTACTTAAGGCGTTTAAGTTTTGAGGGAATAAGTAAAAAGTATAAAACAACCACACCCCAAATCGAATCCAGGCTGGTGCACGAGCTAGGTGTAATTAAGAAAATGGGTTTTGCAGAATATTTCCTGATAGTCTGGGATTTTGTCAAGTTTGCAAAAAATAATGATATAAGAGTAGGGCCGGGAAGAGGCTCTGCTGCCGGAAGTATTGTTTCCTATCTTCTTGACATCACTGATATTGAGCCGCTTCGTTACGACCTTCTGTTTGAGAGGTTCCTTAACGAAGAAAGAAAGAAAATGCCGGATATAGATATAGATTTTGCCGACGATAAAAGGGACCTTGTTATTAAATATGTGACTGAGAAATATGGTGAAAACAGGGTCGCACAGCTAATTACATTCGGGACCATGGCAGCGCGCCAGGCAATAAGGGATGCCGGCAGGGTCCTTGAAGTGCCGTATAATGAGGTCGACAGGATCGCAAAGCTTATTCCTACAGAATTAAACATAACAATAGACTCCTCCCTTAAAGCGGTCCAGGAGCTCCAGGGCCTTTATGATTCAGATAAAAAAGTAAAAGATATAATCGATACGGCAAAATCCCTTGAAGGCAAGGCAAGACAGCACTCCACCCATGCGGCAGGGATTGTAATAGCTGCAGAAGAACTTTATCGCTATACGCCAATACAGGGCGACGAGAAGAGCGGCGGCATAAAGACACAGTATAAAATGGAGGATGTACAGGACATAGGGCTTCTAAAAATGGATTTTTTAGGGTTAAAGACTCTCTCACTGCTGGACAGGGCTCTTTTCCTGATTAAAAAGACAAAAAATATTGAATTAGACATTAACACTATAGACCTTGAAGACAAAAAGACTTTTAAAATGCTTTGCGGCGGAGACTGCCTTGGAGTGTTCCAGCTTGAAAGCTCCGGCATGCGCGACCTTGTCATAGGCTTAAGACCCTCAAGGTTTGAAGACATAATAGCTACCCTGGCGCTTTTTAGGCCGGGGCCCCTTCAGAGCGGTATGGTCAAGGATTTTGTAGATGCAAAAAACAAGATTAAAAAAATCAAATATTTCCACCCCAGCCTGGAGCCTATTCTTAAGGATACTTACGGCATAATACTCTACCAGGAGCAGATAATGCATATCGTATCAAAGCTCGGAGGTTTTTCCATGGCTGAAGCTGATATCTTAAGAGATGCTATCAGCAAGAAAAAACGGGATGTCATGGAAAAGCAAAGGAGCAAATTTCTCCAAGGCGCAAAAAATCAGGGGATTATTGACGAGGCCACAGCAGACAAGCTGTTTGAGCTGATCACACATTTTGCAGAATACGGGTTTAATAAATCTCACAGTACGGCTTACGCCATGATTTCTTACCAGACCGCATACCTTAAAGCAAATTATCCTGTTGAATTTATGGCGGCGCTTCTCAGCATAAGGATGGGCAGCCAGGAAAAAGTCGCACAGTATATCAGTGAAGTAAACAGGATGGGTATTACTGTTTTGCCTCCCGATATTAATGAAAGCTTTTCAGATTTTACTGTCGTAGGCAGCTCCATAAGGTTTGGCCTGTCAGCAATAAAAAACGTAGGCACAAACGTAATCGCTCTGATTGCACAAGAAAGGAAAGAAGGGCCTTTCAGTAATTTTGAAAATTTCTGTGCAAGAGTCGAAAATACTGTATTAAATAAAAAAACTATGGAGAGCCTTATAAAAGTAGGGGTGTTTGATTCTCTTGATGTAAGCAGGAAATATCTTCTTGAAAGTTACGAAAGCATTGCAGAGGAAGCCAATAAAATAAAAAAGAACAAAGAATCTGGACAATTTTCATTGTTTGACGAAGTTTTTGGGGCCGAAGGGGACAGCAGCACTGATTCAGATGGTATTGAAGGTGCTAAAAATTCCGATAAGAAGACAAAGTACTCAAAGCTTGAGTTTTCTTCACGGGAATTACTGGGTTTTGAAAAAGAGATGCTTGGCCTTTATATATCCGGACACCCGTTATCCGAGTACAGGGATATAATGGCAGGTTACAATTCGATCCAAAGTTTAAGTGAGGAGAAGGACAAAGCATTTGTTACAATAGCAGGTGTAATTTCCCAGATAAAACAAATAACAACCAAAAATAACCAGGTCATGTATTTTATCAGCCTGGAAGACTTAACAGACAGCGTTGAAGTGATAATATTTCCAACTGTACTTGAGAAATATCGCGCGCTTCTTGAAGAGGACAGGATAATAAAAATAAAAGGAAAAGTTGATAAAAAAGAGGACCAGGTTAAATTTATTGCCAGTGAAGTAGGGGAATTAAAAGAATCAGCAGATGCAGGATCGGACACAACTATAAGAAACAAAAAGATTTTCGAAGACGAGGTTACAGAAGATGAGGTTTTTGAAAACGGAATTTCCGAATCAATAGAAAACGAAGATGGGATTTATCCGGATGAGGCAGGCGATGATGAGATTTCAGAAATAGAGACAGTCGACGATGGAGCCAAACTGCTAAATAAAGCCGTTGATGAGATTTCAGGAAAAGAGACAGGTGATAATGGGCCCAAACCTCCAAATGGAGCCGCTGATGATATTTTTAAAATAGCAAATAAAATAAGCGAGGGCCTGCCTGCAGCATTTGAAAACGGTTTTGACGACGATACAGCCGGTGGGAAAATACTGAATCTGGTAATAAACAAAAATGCGCTTACAAAAGATTCTATAGACGCTCTGTATTCAATCCTTATGCAAAACCCCGGCTCCACTTCAGTGGAAGTTAATATAACAGGTGACGGCAATGGCGGCCCGGGAAAAAAATACAGATTAAACCGGGAATGTGAAGTTGATGCCAGGGAACAGTTATTTTCCCTGTTGAAATCCTGCTTTAATGATTCCATAAAATGGGAGATACTTCCAGAAAAACATCAGGCAGAAATCAAATAAAATCATCTGCTGATATTAAACCCCGAGATTAAAAATTTTATTTCAAATAAAATCAACTCCCCGAACATAACCGTCCTATTAAATTTTAATTCAAATAAAATCAATTCCCGGACATAAACTCTCGATTAAATTTTAATTAATTTATATAATAATTTTTTTATGTTAAATTAAATATAATAATTTCCGGAACTTTTGAAAAATCAGGCACAGCAGTTAAAAATGTTTAAAGAAAATGAAGAAAATTTAACCTTAATGCTTCCATTTGGTTTTAGGGATATTTTCCCGGTTGAAGCCCAGGAGAGAAAAGACATTGATGAAGCATTGCGCAATGAATTTATTTCCTGGGGATACGGGGAAGTAAAGACTCCGATTATTGAATATACAAAAAATATTTCAGCAGGCGCAGGCACCGAATGGAAAGACAAGCTTATAAGTTTTTTTGATGTAGACGGAAATATTGTTTCGCTTCGCGCGGATATGACCGTGCCTATAGCCAGGCTTTCAGGGATGCGGATAAAAGAAAGGCAGCTGCCGGCAAGATTCTTTTATTTTGCAAACTCTTTCAGGCAGTCAGAGCCGCAAAAAGGGCAGAAAAGGGTCCTAAACCAGGCGGGCCTTGAATTTATTGGCGCCAAAGGCCTTGCTGCGGACCTTGAAATCCTCAACATCCTTATCAATCTTTTAAGGAACTCGGGATTAAAAGACTTTAAGATAGCAATCGGCCATGTTGGATTTTTTGAAGGGATAGCCGGCTGGTTTGGTCCTGATAATGAAGGATATGAAACTGTAAAAAAGAATCTTATAAGCAAAAACTACGTTGCCCTAAAGGAATTTCTTGCAGCAATAGATCCTGCCAAATCAGAAGTCTTTATGGATATGATAAAACCTGCAAAAGATTTTAAGAATATCGAAGCGCTTTGCAGAGGTATTGCCGATAAGAAAGTTTCCGCAAGTATAGACTACTTGAAGCAAGTCTGCAGTGTTCTTGACGGGCTCGGATTTGCTGAAAATATTATTATTGATTTAAGCATCATGCGGGATTTCGGATATTACTCCGGCCTTATTTTTGAGATATATGCTCCGGGCATTACTGAAATGATAGGCAGCGGAGGAAGATATGACGGGCTGTTAAAAAAGTTTGGGCTTGATGTCCCCGCAACAGGTTTTGCAATGGATGTGGATATTCTTCATAAGGCGCTTGAAGGATTGATTTCCGACAAAAGCAGGAACATAAGTAAGATTATTTTAAATGTTGAAACAACGGATTACTTAAAAACTTTAAAATTTGCTGAAAGGCTCAGGAAAGACGGTAATATTGTTGAATTGATATTTGGTTTCGGCAGGGATACTGAAAATATCAGTTTGGAAAAAAAGGCTGATTTCATATTCAGAATTGATTTTAAAAACAATTCTGTTTTAGTATCAGATTTAAAAAACAACACCCTGGAAACCAAAAGTATTGATGAATTTATTTGAAGGACTTGAATATGGACAGCGAAGAATTTGACTTTGAAGGATTTAAATATGGACAGCGAAGAATTTGATTTAAGCATTTCAATACCGAAAGGTTATTTGTTTGACGTATGCAGGCAGATGCTGAAAAACTCAGGCTATGATACTTCTGTGCTTGAAGAACAGTCCCGCCGGCTTTTTACAATATCTGCCAGGGACCGTTACAGGTATGTATTCTCAAGGCCCATGGATGTCCCGGTATATGTTGAGCGGGGGGCATGCGATATTGGTTTTGCAGGGAAAGATGTGCTGGAGGAGCTTGACAGCAATGTTATTGAGCTTTTAGATTTAAAGAATGGCAGATGCAAGATGGTCGTGGCCACAAACCGGGAATGCATTGAAAAAGTAAAAGAAAAATATGAACATTTTGGTTCCATTAAGATTGCAACCAAGTATACAAACATAACTAAAAAATATTTTGACAGCAAGGGAATGCAGATTGAAATAATCAAACTCTATGGTTCTGTGGAGCTTGCGCCGATTCTTGGAATAGCAGATGAGATTGTAGATATTACTGCTACCGGTGATACATTGAAGCTCCATGACCTTGTAGAGATGGAGGAAATCCTTATCTCTACTACAAGGCTTATTGTAAATTCCGCAAGTTACAGGCTAAAATTTGATAAAATTAATGAGTTTATTGACAGGATAAGGCAATAAAAAGGTAATGGGCCAAAAATGTAAATGGGCCAAAAATGTAAATGGGCCAAAAATGAAAGTAAGACATAAATGGGGATAAGCTAAAAATGTCAATGGGCCAAAATTAAGGATAAGCTAAAAATGTCAATGGGCCAAAAATGTGAATATGCAAAAAATGAAATGGGCACAAAATGAGATTAGGCTAAAAAGGTAATGGGCCAAAATGTAAATGGGCCCGCAAAAGAGGGAAATGATTCATGGAAAGAATAAAAACAATTAAACGAAAGACAAATGAAACAGAGATAGCGCTTGAGTTAAACATTGACGGTTGCGGAGATTCAGAAATAGATACGCCTGTACCTTTTTTAAACCATGTCCTTTCCAGCTTTGCAAGACATGGCTGCTTTGACCTTAAAGTAAAAGCTTCCGGCGATATTGAAACGGACCCGCATCATTTAATTGAAGATATCGGTATCTGCCTGGGAAAGGCTATTGCAGAATGTACCGGCGATAAAAAAGGTATCAACAGATTCGGGTTTGTAATAATCCCTATGGATGAGACCGAAGTTACAGTCTCGCTGGACCTGGGCGGCCGTCCCTATTTGAGGTATTCTGTAGAAATTTTAAACGAAAAAATTGAAAATATGTCAACCATGCTTGTCAGGGATTTCTTTAAGGCCATGGTGGATAATTCCTCCATGAATCTTCATATAAATAAAAATGTTGGAATAAATTCACACCATATAATCGAAGCAGTTTTTAAAGCTTTCGGTATTGCTCTTAAACAAGCGGTGCTAAGGGGCCCCGGCAATACAGTTCCCTCTACCAAAGGAATGCTTTAACTTAATATGTACATTGCAATAATTGACTACAATATGGGCAACATTAAAAGTGTCGAAAATGCCTTTAAGAAAATCGGCGCGAATGTGAAAGTAACCGACAAACCCGAAATAATAAGCAAGTCTAAAGCAGTTGTCCTACCCGGTGTGGGCGCTTTCGTGGACGCTATTGGAAATCTAAAAAGGCTTGGCCTGTATGATTGTGTTATTGATACCATCCGGAAGGAGAAACCTTTTTTAGGTATCTGCATAGGGCTCCAGATTTTATTCGAATATAGCATGGAAGGCGGGAAAAGCCCAGGTCTTGGCATATTTAAGGGCAGCGTTGAAAAAATCCCGGATATCGTCAAGATACCTCACATGGGATGGAACAGGATTGAAATTTTAAAAAATCAAAGCAGGCTGTTTAAAGGCATCTTAAGCGGGGAGAGTTTTTATTTTGTTCACTCTTATCATGCGCTATGTACAGATAAGGAAATAATAAGTTCAACTACTGGTTATGGAATTGATATAGTATCCAGTATAGAAAAAGGCAATGCTTACGGCTTGCAGTTTCATCCTGAAAAAAGCAGCACTTTTGGCCTGCAGGTACTTAAGAATTTTATTGAGATAGCGTCTTTATAAAGCAAAGGATATCTGATGATTGTTTTACCTGCCATAGACATTATTGATGGTGAATGTGTAAGGCTTACCAGGGGCGATTTTGAATCCAAAAAAAAATACTCTGCCGATCCGGTAGAAACGGCCCTGATTTGGCAGCAAAAAGGAGCCGAATGGCTGCACATAGTCGACCTTGACGGCGCAAAATACGGGGTATGCAAAAACCTGCAAATAGCGGCGCAAATAAAAGAAAAGACCGGGCTGAAAGTTGAGTATGGCGGAGGGATCAGAGACATGCAGATGCTTAAAGATGTTTTAAATACCGGAATTGACAGGGCCATCCTGGGTACAAAAGCGCTGGAAGACGGAGCCTTGTTAAAAGAGGCCATAGCAATGTTTGGAAACAGGCTGATAGTAAGCATAGACTTTTCAGCATCAGGGATAATATATAAGGACGGCTGGCAAACAAAGACCGCGCTGAATATATTCGATCATGCGGCAATCCTTAAGTCTGAGGGGATCAGTGAAATAATAATCACTGACATATCAAGAGACGGCATGCTTTCAGGACCGGATATCGGCATAATAGAAAAAGTGCTTCAAAAAAGCGACCTTAACCTTATAATTGCCGGCGGCATTACAACAGCCGATGATATAAAAAAACTGAAAGATTTAAATAATCCTGCAATTACGGGCGTGATAATCGGTAAAGCTTTATATGAAGGCACAATCAGTCTCGAGGAAGCCTTAAGAATAGCGGGCTAACAGGTAATAGCCGAGAGATTATGGGCGAGGGCCGAAAGACAACAGACAAGAGCCAAGGCTGAAAGGTAATAGCCGAAAGATAAACATTAATAGCCGAAAGCTAACAGGTAATAGCCGCCGTAAAACCGGCTTTCAAAAAGAGGGATGACATGATATCAAAAAGAATAATACCCTGCCTTGATGTTACCAATGGAAGGGTTGTAAAGGGGATAAGCTTTGTAAATTTAAGGGATGCCGGGGACCCGGTGGAACTGGCAGAGTTTTATGACAGGGAAGGCGCTGATGAAGTGGTCTTTCTTGATATAACTGCATCGCATGAGCGGCGCAAAACTGTCGTGGACTTGGCCAGCGCTGCTGCGGAAAAGGTCTTTATACCTTATACTATTGGAGGCGGTATCGGAAGTGTTGAAAATATCAGGGAGATTTTAAGGATGGGGGCAGACAAGATATCCATAAACACTTCGGCATTTGAAAATCCGGGCCTGATAAGCGAGTCTTCGAAGGTTTTCGGCAGCCAGTGCATTGTTGTGGCAGTAGATGCAAAAAGGAAGCAGGAAGGCGGCTGGGAGGTCTATCTGCATGGGGGAAGGACCCCGACAGGAATTGATGCAGTATGGTGGACAAAAGAAGCAGAAAGGCTTGGCGCCGGAGAAATCCTTCTTACCAGCATGGATAAGGACGGCACAAAAGACGGTTACGACCTGCAGCTTACGCGAACCGTAGTAGATGCCGTAAATATACCGGTGATTGCATCGGGCGGAGCAGGAAAACTTGAGCATTTAAGGGATGTATTTAATCTGGCAGGAGCTGATGCTGCTCTTGTTGCCTCAATATTTCACTACGGTGAATTTACTGTCAGACAGGCAAAAGAATATTTAAGGTCAGAAGGTATAGATGTGAGGTTATAATATGATGGAAAACGACTTAACGGGTAAAGATAAAAATATTGCCGCTATCGATGAAAAAATCAATGTTTCGTGTATGCCTGCATTAATTCCTGCAATAATCCAGGATTTTAAAACAAACGAGGTGCTCATGCTTGCTTATATGAGCAGGGAATCCCTTGAGAAAAGTATGCAGACACAAACTACCTGGTTCTGGAGCCGAAGCAGGAAATCGCTTTGGAACAAGGGCGAGACATCAGGCAACAGCCAGCTTATAAAGGAAATAAGGTATGACTGTGACGGTGACACGCTTCTTATTAAAGTTAAGCAGACCGGCAATGCCTGCCACACTGGAAGCAGGTCATGTTTTTTTAATAAAATAGAAGCAGCGCTCAGTAATAAGGAAACTGCCTTTGGGTCTGAAAATCTAAAATTTTCCAAACCGGGCAGCGGGGATTTTGAGATACTAAGTGAACTTTATGACACTGTAAAGAGCAGGATTGAAACACAGGCGAAGAACTCTTATACATATAGCCTGCACAGGAAAGGGCTTGACGAGATACTTAAAAAGCTTGGCGAGGAGACAATTGAAATCATCCTGTCTTCCAAGCATCAGGAGGTAGAACGGACGATATCGGAGGTGGCGGACCTGATATATCACCTTATTGTTTTGTTAGTTGAGAAAAAAATATCTTTTACCGATATTTCTCATGAACTTTCGTCACGAAAAAAATAAGAAAAATAAGAAAAAATAAAAAGAAAAGTTATAAACGACCCGAGTCTTTATAAGGGGAGTATTTATTTCTAAATGACAGAGTATTTTATAGGGTTTATAAGGGGAGGATTAATATGGCTTCAGCTGTAAAGAAAATAGGGCTGCTGACAAGCGGCGGGGATGCGAGCGGAATGAATGCTGCAATAAGGGCAGTTACAAGATATGCAAAATTTAAATCCCTTGAAATAACCGGTTTCTATGAAGGATTCAAAGGACTTATAGATAATAATTTTATCGATTTAAAAAGCGAAATTGTCGGAGGTATTATAGACAGGGGAGGCACCATCCTTTATACCGCCCGGTCAGACGAATTCAAAACTGAAGAGGGCATGCAGAAAGCCATTGTAAATTTAAAAAAGAATAATATAGACGGGTTGATTATAATAGGCGGGGACGGGTCCTTCAGGGGCGCTCACGACCTTCACGTAAGAGGAATAAAGACTGTGGGAATTCCGGGTACCATAGATAATGATATTGCCGGGACAGATTACAGTATCGGGTTTGACACGGCACTTAACGTCATTATCAGCCTTATGTCCAAAATACGTGATACTGCATTTTCGCACGACAGGTTGTTTGTTGTAGAAGTAATGGGCCGAAGTTCCGGTATGATAGCAGTTCATTCAGGGCTTGCATGCGCAGCAGATTATATATTAATTCCTGAAGTGCCGATTGACCTTGTAAAGATAGCCAATAAGATAAAAAACCACAGGCCTGGCAAACGACATACCATTATTGTTGTAGCCGAGGGGGCCGCAAAAGCATCGGATGTTGCTGCATCCCTCAAGCTGCTTGTAGGGCATGAAGTCAGAATATCTGTTCTTGGCCACATCCAGAGGGGAGGCTTTCCGTCTGCCTTAGACAGGCTTCTTTCGGCAGAATTTAGCAAAAAGGCAGTGGATTTGCTGCTGGAGGGAAAGAGCGACTGTATGACTGCAATCCAGGGAAAGGAAATTGTTGCTGTACCTTTTGAATATGTCCAAAACAATAAGAAGACAGTAAAAAAATCATTATACGAGCTTGCGCACATGCTTTCCTAAAAGCAACCTTAAAAAAGGGCATGTTTAAAAAAAAGAACTAAACCGGCGGCTACTTCGTAATCTCCGGCCCTGTTTAACCGGAGTCTCTGTTTAACCGGAGTCTCTGCTTAGCCGATGTCCCTCATCCCGGCTATTACCATCATGGCCCGTAAAGTTTCAGGCCTGTCTTTCCTGAATGAAAAATATTTGTCCGTCTGGCAGTATGTGCAGTCCGGGCTGACAGAGACGTTTTCCGGCTCTATCCTGCAAGCCGCAAGCTTCTTTTGGGCAACCAGTTTTAAATCCATGAAATTTTTCCTGTCCTCCTTCCTGAGAGCCTCAGGATAAGACGCAAACTTTTCCAAAAGGTCCTCTTTCACCTCAAAATGGCAGATACCAATACCCGGTCCTATGCCTGCAATAATGTCCTGAGGATCGGAATTAAAAATATCTTTCATTTTTTTAACAGCTTTTTCGATGATATTATTCTCAATCCCTTTCCAACCGCAGTGCAGCAATCCTATGATTTCTTTTTTATAATCATAAATTATGACAGGAAGGCAGTCAGCTACTGTGATGGCCAGGTATACATTTTTGCATGCTGTAATAAGACCGTCAGTGCCATCAACAAAACTCCCCAGATGC
>JBBQDW010000054.1:0-11982 GCA_038320085.1 Candidatus Humimicrobiales bacterium | reverse complement strand
GTCTATAACGGGTTTGCACTTAAGTTCAAGCTTTTCAAGCATGCCTGATGAATCATTATACACTGCTTTTATTGAACTGTTTACCTGGTAGCACTCACCTTCACCGTTACGGTTTTCTTTTCTCATAAAATGAGCAAACATCTTTTTAAGCTTTCTGCCGTCAAGCGTAAACCTGTTTAAGGAATCGTCGTAAGGAAAACAGCCCCTGAAATCCTTTAAAGTGATCATCGGCCCAAGCTCTTTTACCCTTATTGAGCCGCTGCCGACAAGCATTACATCACATTGCGCAATTTCCGAGAAAGCATCTCCAAACAGGTTCCCAAGAGCGGTCTCGATTTCCCTTGCAGGGTGAGTTAATTTTTTTGCGAATTTGGAAATTATTGTATTATATTTCCTGTCTACGATTTCCTTAAATGAATCTATATATTGCT
Source organism: Candidatus Humimicrobiales bacterium (assembly GCA_038320085.1). Lineage (GTDB taxonomy): Bacteria > Actinomycetota > Humimicrobiia > Humimicrobiales > Humimicrobiaceae > Fen731. The sequence goes on along the minus strand of JBBQDW010000054.1, from coordinate 11,551 downwards.
GAAGCGCAACATCCGGCGGAGCGATATCTTCATTTATCCCTACAAGCTGCCATTTATACTCCACAATGCTGTTGGTTTGGTCATCGACAATTAAATCATATCTTCCTATCTGGTCCGTACCTGTCCCCGCCTGGGCAACAAGAATATTGTTTACTTTTACCGGCTGTTCAAGGATTGTATGGGAGTGACCACCAATAATGCGGTCAACACCCCACTCCGGTTTTAAAAGCGCGGCAAGCTCAAGGTCCGATTCAAAACCGATATGTGTAAGAAGGAGCTCATAAGCCCTTAGCAATTTTTATTACAATCTTTATAAATCTTACAAGTATTCCAATGGCCAGGCCCAATATAATAAGCGCAAGGGCTATTTTAAAAATGGGAAACAGGATTGGATCCAGGCTTCCGCCCTGATAGATTTTAAAATCAAACGGAAAAACAATAAGAAGCGTGATAACCGATGAAATGCCAAAAATATTTACTGCAATATTAGTAATATTGTTAAAGTAAAAACTGTCATTTATTATAAGAATAACATTGCCTAATATCGCAATAATCATTGCGATATTGAATATGGGGAGCCATGCCCCGAAATTTGCAGTAAGCATCGGTGTGTATGACCAGCTTTTTAAGGCGGCGTCATATGTATAAAAAGCAATATACCTGTTAAAGAAATTCAAAAAAATAATAAGGATTATCCCCCAGGCTATTGCTGCACTGTAACCCGCTATTCTTGAATTTCTGTCAGGTTCATATTTCTTTGGCTTTTCTTTGGCAGCGATTTCAGGTTTGCCTACAGTACTGCCGGCCAAATTATTTTCAGGTTTGCCTGCAGTATCGCCGGCCAAATTATTTTCAGGTTTGCCTACAGTATCGCCAGCCAAATTATTTTCAGGTTTGCCTGCAATGTCGCCGGAGGATTTATTTTCAGGTTTTTTTTTTGGTTCTTCGTCAGCCGAATCCGCACTGCCGGTTTGCTGTGTATCGTTTGTTTGTTTATCGTCCGGATGCACGTCTGCTTGCCGGCTTTCAGTTTTTTCTTTCTCATCCATGAAATAATCAGAAACACTTTCACCAAAAGTCCTGGCAGCTTTTCCGAGATCTTTAAACTTGTCTTTGACTTCTTCGTCTTTAAATCTGCCGGCAAATGCCCTGGCAGAATCTGAGGCGCTTTCACCAAATTCTTTTGCTTTTTCTTTGAGTTTGGGGTCATTAAATATTTCAGCCATTGCGCTTCCGAAATTTTTCATCATGTCAGAAAAAGTTTCAGAAGGGCTTTTTTTTGGTTCCTCCGGCAAAACAGCCTCCTTTCAGCCAAAAACCATGATAATACACAACAATATTATTTTTAAAACTTCAACAATATTGTATTTTCAAATAATATTTATGTACTTAACTCAACAAATCCCGACATCTTGTGTGACATGGCTCTTATGCACCCCTGCATATAGTAGCCTGGTGAGCTAAGTCTATAAGCAATTCAAATAAATAATCAGATATGAAAATAATCATAAATCACCAACCATGAAAATTTTATTTCAAATCATTTAACATTACCATATATATTTTTTATGATATATTTTATATGATCTCATAGGGAGGTTTGAGCTCGATGGATTGTTCTTCTTTGTTTTTAGTCCCCTTCTTCTTTGTTTTTAAGTTTTATTTGCTGAGGCCGTACTATGATAAACCAATATACCAGCCCAACAACGACAGTGCCCCCAACTATATTTCCGATTGTCACAGATAACAGGTTTCCAAAAAAACCCAGCATATTCAGGTGGGAAAGATCGATACCCGGAGAAAGCTTTTCAAGTGCTGTAATCACCTTGGTGTTGTTTTTTAGCATTATGGCATAGGGAATAAAATACATGTTTGCTATACTGTGCTCAAAGCCGGACGCGACAAAAGCAGTTACTGGAAAAATTACTGCTGCAACCTTGCTTACTACGGTCCTTGCTGAAAATGACAGCCAGACTGCGAGGCAGACAAGAGCATTACACAGCATCCCCCTTGTGAAGCCTTCAACAAACGTGAGATTAACTTTATTTGCTGCAATCGAAACTGCGGTTGCGCCAAGCAATGCATCTTTAAGCTTCCATTGATTTGTAAGATACATCACTAATACTATAATAATGGCCCCTGCAAAATTTCCAAAATAGCTTACTGTCCAGTTTTTTAAAAGCTGCTTAAAAGTCACGGTCCTTGAAGCGACACCCATGATTATAAGGTTATTGCCGGTAAACAGTTCCGCGCCGCCAACTATTACAAGGATAAGTCCAACTGAGAAACAAATACCTCCAATCAGTCTGGTCAGGCCAATGCTTAGGCTTGAGTCGAATGTTACAAGAGTGTAAAACTCTGACCCAAATGCAATAAAGGCACCGGCAAGTATTGAGAGAGCAATCAGGCTGAATAAATTAAGATTTGCCTTTCTTATGCTTGCTGCCTCAACCCTTTTGGCCATTTCTGCAGGAATAAAATCATCAATGTTTATTATTTTTTCATCTTTTTCCATTTAAATCTCCCACCCGGTTAAGAACTAATTATGCTAATAAAAGTTTGCAACAGGTTTGTAGCACTAATTGAGTAGTGTAATAATTTCAAATATAAAATGCAACAAGAAATTTAAAAAAACTTTATTTCTCATAGTTATCACCATACGGAAACTTCAAAAAAACTTCATTAATCTAAGTTATGGCTATACGAGGAATTTAAAAATACCTGATAAAAATTTAAAAAATTAATTTTTTCCATAAAAATATTTTTAATTAATCAAAATATCTATATAATTTGTCCTGGTTAATTTCAATAAAAACAATACGGAAAGAAAAGGGCTCTAAAAATATGAATATGGTACTTTTTAATATTATACTTGTTACTTTCCTGGCAATAACTGTATTTTTTGGTTACCTTGGCTACAAAGGCACTAAAAATGTTAAAGATTTTATGCTTGCCGGAAGACAGACCCATCCTTATGTCATGGCTGTGTCATATGGAGCAACATTCATATCCACCTCTGCAATCGTAGGTTTTGGCGGGATGGCAGGAGTTTATGGAATGGGCATACTCTGGCTGCCTTTTCTTAATATACTTTTTGGAATCCTTATAGCTTTTATTGTTTTTGGAAAAAGAACCAGGGAAATCGGGGCAAAACTTGATGCGCATACATTCCCTGAACTTCTGGGCAAAAGGTATAACTCTGTTTTAATACAAAGGTTTGCCGGCATTATTATATTTTTCTTTATGCCGCTTTATGCAGGAGTGGTATTAATCGGCGCCGCAAGATTTCTCGAAACCAGTCTTAACCTAAATTTTAATATTGCGCTTCTTATTATGTCCGTAATAATAGCGCTTTATGTAATTACTGGCGGTTTAAAGGCGGTCCTTTATACGGATACGTTCCAGGGAACTATTATGCTGATTGGTATGATTTTTCTCTTAACCCTGACATATGTAAAACTTGGAGGAATTACAGGCGCCCACAAAGCGCTGACCGACCTTGCAGTGTTTATTCCTGCAAAGCAGGCTGCTGAAGGTTTTCAGGGCTGGACCACTATGCCTAAAGCAGGCTCGACATCCTGGTGGACCCTTGTTTCATCAGTAGTTTTTGGTGTGGGGATCGGGGTTCTTGCCCAGCCGCAGCTTTCCATAAGATTTATGACTGTTAAAAGCAATAAGTCGCTTAACAGAGCCGTTGCTATAGGGGCCGTCTTTATATTCCTTATGACTTTTGTCCCCTATGTGACAGGCTCCCTGTCAAACGTATATTTTTATAATACGATAGGTAAGCTTTCACTTGAAGCTGCCGGTGGCAACATAGACAAGATAATCCCTACTTATATAAATGCGATAATGCCGCCCTGGTTTGTATATGTATTCATGCTTACACTGCTTGCGGCAGCAATGTCTACTATAAGCGCCCAGTTCCATGTAATCGGAACGTCTTTTGCAAGGGATGTTTTCAGGAAATATGATTACAAAACTCCTGAAAAAGATACCGCTGTCAGCGCTTCAGCCAACAGACGAGCTCTCCACTATCCAAAGATAGGAATAGTAATAGGCATACTATTAAGCGTAGCGCTTGGATATTTCCTTCCGACAAGCATAATTGCAAAAGGGACATCACTGTTTTTTGGGGTCTGTGCTGCCGCATTTCTCCCTGTTTATACTTTTGCACTTTTCTGGAAGGGAGTAACAAAGACCGGAGCCATAGCATCAATGTTTGCGGGGCTTTTTGCAAGCCTTGTCTGGATGCTTTTTATAAATGCTTCGATTGCTTCAAAAGTAGGGCTTTGCAAACTGATTTTTGCCAAAGACACACTTTTAGGATTTCCGTGGAGCTCGGTTGACCCAATACTTCTGGCTCTTCCGCTGTCATTTCTGGTAGCTTATATTGTGTCGCTTGCCACCAGAAAACCGGGTGGATTAAAAGAAGCAGCCATAGCAGAACCGTCATCCGAAAAATAGAAAACAAGGCATTTAATCATTCTATTGAGGTACTGTTTATTTCAAGTTAAATTGGGCCGTGACTGTAACCATGACCTCTTTTTCAACGGTACTGGTATCATAGGTCCCCCAGTCGGAAACAGCATTGGAATTGACCTGAAGCACCTGTACTATGCCTGCATCTGCTGACTTGATGGAACCTACACTTAGTCCGGTGCTCTCAGCAATTTTCTGGGCCCTCATTTTTGCATCCTGAGCGGCATCTTTTAAAAGTGCGATCCTTAATTCAGGCAATTTTGTATAATAATACTCAAGAGAAAAAGTTGAAAATATCACACCTTTTTCTATGAGTATTTGGGCATTTTTTGTCATATCAGTTATTTTTGCGATATCACCTGATTGAATCTCTACATTCTGCCTCAGTATGTACTCTTTTGGAACGTTCGGATCATATTGGAACGGTGATTCCATGAACACAGGGGATATCAGGATATCCTTTTCAGTAAAACCATAACTTTTGAAAAACTCAATCGTAATCTTCTCGTCCTCTTTCATCTTGGCATAGCCTACAGTTAAATCTTCCACCGGTATATTCCTGCTGTACCCGCCTGTCCACTTGGCAAGATCTGATACCACCTTCTGTTTGACTGAACCGGTTACCCAAAGGGTATCCCCTTTTGTCCTGATAAAATAAAATGTATAGGAGCCTATGCCTGCAGCAATTATCAGGCAAAGCCCTATTATGACCCCGAAGATTAAAAGTTTGTTTCCAAGCCCTCTTCTATCTCTTGATGAATCCCCTTGATTTTCCATTTATATCCCCTTTTTATCAGTAAACTTTTATCTAAATATTTTAAAAAATAATAAATTATATAATAAAGAAATTTTATACTTATTACTATTTTTTTACAATCTGTTTATAAGTCTGTTTATAAGTCTTTCTTCTTTTTTCTATAAAAAAAAGCACAAACATCATCGTGGAAGCAAAAATTGCAAGATAAAAACTCATCGGCCAGACATTCTTAATTCCAAAATACTTTATATAAAGTCCGGACAGCAATGGGCCCACGGTAAGCCCGATACCGCTGATAAAATATATTATTGCATTAAACCTGCCTCTGTGAGTTACAGGAGAATAATTTGCTATTATGACATTTGAATTTACAACATTTATTATCTCCCCAAAGGTCCAGATAAAAGTTGATATTACAAAAAATATAAAAAATCTGGAATAGTAAAGCAATCCAAAACCTACAGCGAAAAGTATCCCTGAAATTGCAATATTTAAAATAGGATTGAGTTTCTTTACAAAGGCAATTAAAAGTATTGTCATCAAAATTACAATTACTGCATTTACAGTCATCAGCGTACCGAAGTATTTCGGTCCTCTTTCGCCAAATAACTGGTTAAGAAAAAGCGGCAGACTGAATGAGGCCTGCGAGTAGACAAAGGAAAAAATGATGGATATAAAAGCAAATCCATAGAGAATCGGCTTTTTAAAAAATATTTTCATCACATTCCCTGTTTCAGCACGTTCACTCGCGGAGATTTCCACATTGTCGAGATATAACCCTGACTTTTTATATAAAGTCTCTTTTAAATAAAAAATTACAGGTATTAAGGCAATAAATGTTGTGACCGCATCGATTAAAAAAATCAGGCTGATGTGATTTACAAATAAAAACCCGGCAGCCATAGGACCTATGGCATATCCGAGATTATGGCCCAGATATAAAAGTGAAAAAGCATCGTTGCGGTTTTGCTTCTTTGTAGAATCTATTAATAAAGCATTCACTGCCGGCATTGCCCCGGATTTTAAAAAACCGGCCAAAATTATAAGGTAAGGGATTGTAATTGATTCTTTCAGGAAGGCTATTATCATAAAAATTACCGCCCCTGCAGTGCTTAAAACAATAATAACTATCTTTCTTCCAACCCAGTCGGCAAGCTTTCCGCCTATCAGCCTGCCTACTGCTTCAGCAGCAATGACAATAGTCAGTATAAAACCGGAGTAATACTCGCTGTAACCCAGTTTCAGTGTTAAAAACATTGCAAGGAAAGGGTAAACAAAACTTCCGGCAGAATTTATTATGTCTGTAAAGAACAAGATATAAACATTTCGAGGCAGATTTGTGTATGACTTAAATAAAGCAAATCTTTTCATAAATTAAATAAACCTTTTATTAAAAAGTAGATAGACATTCATTGTATATTAAATATTAAAAAATTTTTACAAAATATTTAAATATTTATTAAATTTTTTTGTTGCAGTATGGAAAAATTTATTTTTTTTATATAATTAGTTTTTGTTGGATAATTCAATAATTTCTGGGAATTTGTAGTTTCTAATGCATGAATTATTAAGTTTTTTTGAATTTTTGATCATTATTCAGCAAGAACTAATTAAAATCAACCCGAATGAAAACTGTTAATTGATAGAAAGAAGAGAGTTAAAATGATTAAAGCAGTATTTTTTGACATGGACGGGACAATCGCTGATAGTGAAAAAATAGTCTGGAAAGTCACACGTGATTTTATGCAGAAGCGGGATATCTTTGTAACACACGAAGAGGAAAAATTGCTATACGGATTGATATGGAAAGAATCAATCAAAAGGATTTTAGAAAGCAGAGGTCTTGAGTACAAACAGAGCATAAAAAATACTTTAAAGGAACGATATGTAAGGACATTAAGCAAAGAAGTTATTGCCGTGCCTCACATCCATGAATTGCTTGGCCAAATCAAAGGCAATTTTAAAATCGGCCTGGCTACAAACAGCCGGCACAGGGAAGTTGACATAATCTTTAAAAAACTGGATTTTAGCAGTTACTTCGACCTTAAGCTCGCCAGGGATAATGTTAAAAATGTGAAGCCTCATCCCGAGATCTATTTAAAGGGAGCGGGTATTTTTGGGGTCGAGCCCTCTGAATGTGTCGTTTTTGAAGATTCTATTGTCGGAATAGCAGCTGCAAAAAGTGCGGGGATGAAGTGTATAGCAATAGTAAATACTTATGCTGCGGAAGATTTAAAAGACGCAGACATGCAAATCAACAATTACAAAGATATTAATTTGGAAAAGATAAAAGAACTTGGAAAGCGTTAGCTTAAGCAATGCCTAAAAGAAAACAGGCGCAATAATTCATTGCGCCTGTTTCATATAAAACCAAGATTTTGTATCTCTATTTACCGGTTAAATATATATCTTAACTCTATTCCTTAATATCCCAAAATTCTTCAGCCTCTTCTTCCATTTCAGAAAGGCGGTCATAATAATCAGGGAATTCATTGAGGTGTGCTAACGCAATCTTACCAGTCAGTACAGGATCATCATTGGTGACATTCGTTTCAGCATCGATTTTTCCGTGCTCCATTTCTACATCCATTCCCATTCTGAACTGCTCTACATCAAACTTGCTCCAGTCGATATCCAGTTTTTCACCAATTGCTTTTGCTTCTTCAGCGGTAAAATGCTTTTTCGCCGACATATACTTGACTATCTCCTTACTAAGTTACTAAAACACCATAGTTATAATGGTGTTTTACATTATACTTAAATAATGCTTAAACATACAATATTTAATTTTTAAGCAAAAACCGTTAAAATAGTAATATGCTTTCAAAATTATATAAAAACATACTTATAATAGGTGGAAATGCTTCCGGGCTTGCTGCGGCCAGCCAGGCCAGGAGGGAAAGCCCGGATGCTGATATTACAGTGCTTGAAAGCAGTGATTATGTTTCTTACGGATCCTGCGGACTGCCGTATTATGTATCAGGCATTATCGGGGACCTTAACAGCCTTTTTGCATATACTCAATCCTATTTTGAGGAAAAAAGAAAAATCAGAATACTTAAAAACCATAAAGCAGTTTCAATAGACACTTTCAAGAAGGAAGTAACTGTAAATATAATATCCAAAAATATCGAGTCTGAAAGTTTGCCTGGCGGTTACCAAACAGTGAAAGATGGAAACACATCTTCAGGCAACAGCATAAACATCGCTTATGACAGGCTCGTCATTTGCAGCGGAGCATCTCCCGTCAGGCTGCCTGTCCCAGGCATAAATGCAAAAGGTGTGCTTGGTTTCTGGGATGTAAAAGATGCGCTAGTTTTAAAAAGTTATATCGAAACTCAAAACCCAAAGCAGGCAGTTGTAATAGGCGGCGGTTCCGTAGGGCTTCTAATGGCAGAGGCGCTGGCCGGTAAAGGGCTGCAAGTTACACTTATTGAAACGAAAAAGCGGGTTTTTGCCGATTATGAAGAAGAAATAACGTCAGTTTTCGAAGAAACACTTTACAACTGCGGCATTAAAGTATTAACCGGAAACCGGGTAGATTCTATAAATTACAACAGGGAATCCGGACAGGTCTTTTCAGTATCTGCAGTTCCAATCGAATCTGTCACAGGTGAAAAAACTGAGATTGAGGCACAGCTTGTAGTTGTTGCTGCCGGAGTTGCTCCTAATACCGGTTTTCTGGAATCAGGTTTCATTGAAATTAATGAAAATAAAGCAATAAAGGTAAATCCAAAGCAGCAAACTTCCCATACAAATATATTTGCTGCAGGCGATTGCTGCCTTGTAAAAAACATCGTTACCGGTTCCTGGGACTTTATTCCCAGCGCAGGCAATGCGATAAAAGCGGGAAGAGTCGCCGGCGCAAATGCTGCAGGTGCAGATGAAGTTTTTGAAGGATCTGTCGGTACCAAGGTTGATAAAGTGTTCGGACTGGAAATTGCACGGACAGGTATAGGCCTGACCCAGGCTATTAATTACAGGTTTAATGCTTTCAAAATAACGGAGAATTTTTTTTCCCATGTAAAATCGCTTCCGGGTGCTGAAAACATCAAAATAACTCTTGTTATTGATATTAGTACAAGAAGGATATTGGGCGCCCAAATGATTGGTAAAGACGGAGTGGCCAAGAGGATAGATGTCTTTGCGGCAGCTGTCACTAATGAGATGACCGTGGATAAGGTCTATATGCTTGACTTGAGCTACGCCCCGCCTATAGCCACGGCACCCGATGCAATTACCAGGATGTGCGGAAAAGCAATCAGTGTTCTAAAATCAAAAAGATTTTAGTATTTTAAAAGAGACTGAAAATAGTTGGGATAGTTATGCTTTCTTTTAAATATTAGCCGCTATAATTTCTTTTAAATATTAACCATTATCGCGTCGCCCTCTATTTTAACTTCAAAAACAGGCTCGTCCGGTGTTTTAAGTTTTAAAAACCCTATTTTCGGCCCCAAAATGTTTTTCCCTGTTACTACGTCAAATTTCGAACCATGCCGCGGACATCTTACAATATTTCCTTCCAGCACACCTTTTGAAAGATCTCCACCCATATGTGTGCATTTTGAGCCAATTGCATAGTAGCTGCCGTTATAATTTACAATTAGGATGTCCTTATCCTGGACCTTAAAAGCTTTCATTGTCCCTACCGGTACAGTCTCTTTTTTTGCAACCTCATAAAACTTCATTTTTACCTTCTTTCTAAAATATGACCAAGTAATGATTTAATATCTATTGTTTTATTCCTTTATCATAAATATAAATCCATGTAAATGAATTATTATTTTAAGCTGTCTTTTCGAACCAATTTTTAGACGAATAAGTTAAATTTAAAAATATAATCAGCAAACAAAAAAACCTGCCGAGTTTAGACAATTTTAAATCTTAACAAGCATTCCTATTAAGTGCATTTTTTGCGCCAGTAATTCCGCATCTTGTTTTTTTGTACCCCAAAACTAATCTTGATTATAGCTTAAAACACCCCCTTTAGTAAAAAAGCAAATTCGTATTCAAATAATACTTGACATTTCACTTAAAATATGATATGTATATAACATATCATAAGATATGGAGGGTGGTATGAACAGAAAATATATGGACGCTGAACTCAAGCAGGCATGTTCACATCTGGCTAACCTTATCGCTAAAGGAAGCTATCTAAGGGGTAATCTTGTAACGATGAAAAGAGTTTGCGGCAATAAGAGCTGCAAGTGTAAGTTGGAAGGAAAACTTCACGTCTCGCTATACATTTCTAAAAATAAAGATGGAGACAGAAAAATGATTTATGTTCCTAAAGATCTTGAAGAGGAAGTCAGCGCAAAAATTGCAGCTTATCAGAAGATAAAAGAACTGACAGAGAAAATATCAGAAATAAATTACGATCAGTTAAGATTAAAAAAGAAAAAGGGTGATGTTTAAAAGGATAATAAATTACTCCAATAAATACTTTAACCTGTTTGATTTAATCAAAGATATCTCTGACTTAAGAAAAAAGCCCCAGATATCCTGCTCTGATATTTCTTCTTCAATACTTTCCCTGCTTTTTTCTAATTTAGGTTCACTTAATAAATTTAACCAGGCAAGAGATATTTCAACCGTTTCTAATACAGCAGCAAAGGTTCCGTCAGCATCTACCGTTTCGAGGGCAGCAGACAGTATAGATTTGGACTGCCTAAGAGAAATATTAAAATCTATCTATCTAAATGCGAAAAGATCTAAAATGATAGAACCGTATCTGGGAAGATACATTGGCATAGTTGACGGCCATGAAATATGTTCAAGTAAAATACACTGGTGCAGTGCCTGCAGTGTCAGGAATGTTTCTAAAATAGAAGGAGTGGTTAAACTAAACTACTTCCACAAATATACCGCATTTATCCTGGCAGGGCCCAAGTTTGCCTTTTTGCTTGACATCGAGCCAATATATCCGCTTGAGGGAGAACTAACAAGTGCAGCAAGATTGCTTGAGCGTGTATGCACAGCATACCCAAAAGCATTTGACGTAGTTGCAACTGATGGGCTTTATCTAAACGGGAATACATTTAATCTGTTAGAGTCACACCATAAATATGCAGTGGCGGTGCTAAAAGATGAAAGAAGATATCTATATGATGAAGCAATATCGTTATCAAAGATTACAGACCCTGTTGTCTATAAGGAGGATAATATAAACTATAGAGTATGGGATCATAAAATAGAGAACATGTGGGATTCGTACAAAAAGCCGGTAAGGGTAATTAAATCAGAAGAGACAAAAATAGTAAGACATCATGCAGAGAAGTTAAAAGAGTGGGAGTATAAAGAAGAGAAGGC
>JBBQDW010000053.1:0-12168 GCA_038320085.1 Candidatus Humimicrobiales bacterium | reverse complement strand
ATTTTTTTATCAGTGCTCTCTTCAATTAAAAGCGTACTCATGGAAAGGTCGAAATCTTTGTTGCTGTACCAGTAAAAATTATTACAATTCTGATTTATATCCGTTTCCATGGACGGAATCTTATCGGAACTAAAATAGTTTTTTACCAGTTCACTGTCTGGAAGATAAATCGACCATATGCCTAAATCATAATTGCCGTTTTTTATATCATCCATAAACCATACTTTTGCTTCTTTATTTGCGACCCAGGTGACAATTCCAATTGCTTCAAGATTTTCTTTGACGATATTTTCAATTACCTGCCTTGAGGGGCTGTCTGAATTTGCCCCAATTGTTAGAAATAACGGATTTTTTTCGTTATAGCCTGCCGTATTTAAGAATTCTTTTGCCTTATCGGGATTATAGTCATATTGCGACCAGGAATCTGTATAGAAATTTGTATCCGTCGGGAAAAGGCTGTTTAACACTGTTCCATAACTACCTAAAAGTTCTGTTACAATCCTGTCTCTGTCTATAGCAAAAAATATCGCTTTTCTCACATTTACATTATTTAAGAGATTTTTATCTTTCTGAAGGTCCTTAAATTTATAAAAGCCTTGTTCGTTTAAAACATTTGATCCCGTATCAGTACCGGAAATACTGCCCTCGGTACCAGTCAGGCCTGCGGGGTTGCTTGCGTCTATACCCAGCTTTTCAAATTTACATGAGGTTAAAAATATTACAAATATAAGAGGAATAAGAAAAAGAAGTAGAAAAACGGACTTAATTGATCGCCCCGGCTGCGCAACACTACCCACGCTGCTATCTTCACAACTGCCTTCACTACTGACCACAGTGCTATCTGCAAATGGCATTGTCTGACCGATGCCCTCATTTTTAAATCTATAAGGTATCTTTACCCATTTATTAAATTTATTGAATTTCATATATTTGTGGTTTAATAAAATGTTGGTATGTCTATGGCGATTTTATACTGTAAAAGCAGATTAATATCAAGGATAAGCAATCAATGGCAACAAGCATGAAAGTTAATTGCTCTGCAGTCATCTTGTCGTTCAATGGTATTATAAGATGGCACGCCTAAAAACCATCCAGCCCGGGCATTAACAGAACTTTATAGCTAAAACCACATATAGTGATTACAAAAATATAAAAAGAAGGATAGTCGTAATCGCAAAAACAACTCCAAGTATTACTGTTATACGGTCAAGATTTTTTTCAACAATCCCTGAGCCGTCGAATGTTTCCACCATACCTGAAAACAGACCCGAAATGCCGCCGCCTCTTCCTGCATGAAGAAGTATAAAAAGGATGATTCCAAGGCAAGAAGCTATGTGAAACCCAAATAAAATATTAAGCCATACTGACCCCATTTTTGATTAACCTCTCGTTTACCTGATTTCTAAACTTATAATATTTCCAATAAATATTTTATTAAATATTCAGCTACCGGCAACAAAGCGTAAAGAGCGCTAAAACCGGATACTATTACAAAACCACGTATTATTATAATACTATTTTTATAAAAAATTAAACCATAAAAAACATTTTAAATCGTTCAATACTGCAACAATATATCGATTTTTTAAAACACGAAAAGTTATTCTACCTGAATTTTACTAAAAAATCCAGACTAATCAAAATTTATCAAAATTTATGCCTTTTTTAATCATTTCATATTTTATTGTTTATCTAAATTCAGCTTTTGCCTATATAGTCAGTAAACAGCCTGTCATTTTAGGGAGTTGACTTTCTTATCAGGGAATTGCCTGTCATTTCCGCAGGCTTTTCAATTCCTAAAAGCTCGAGAATAGTAGGCGCAATATCGCAGAGCGCTCCTATTTCTTCCCTGTTTTCATTTTTAGCGCCGGCCGGAGAACCTTTCAATTTGTTTATCTTGTCTGAACATAATATAAATGGCACATTCGAAGTAGTATGCGCGGTCATTGGGCAACTCTCGCTGTAGTCAACCATCTCTTCAGCCTTTCCATGGTCAGCCGTTATTATGCCAAGTCCGCCGACTGTATCCAGTTTTGCAATAACTCTTCCCAGGCAATCGTCTACTGTCTCAACAGCTTTAATCGCAGCATCAAGAAAACCGGTATGGCCGACCATGTCTGGGTTGGCATAATTTAAGATAATGACATCGTATATTCCTTTGTCTATCATTTCGATGACTTTATCTGTCAGCTTGAGCGCGCTCATTTCAGGCTTTAAATCATAAGTGGCAACTTTTGGTGATGGTATCAATATCCTGTCTTCTCCCGGATTGGGTTTTTCCACTCCTCCATTAAAAAAGAAAGTCACATGCGCATACTTTTCTGTTTCTGCAATCCTTAACTGTTTTAGGCCATGCTCAGCCAGGATTTCACCAAGTGTGCTTCTGAGTGATGCAGGAGAAAATGCGACCAGGGCAGGAAAATCCTTTTTGTACTGTGTCATGCACACAAAAAATACTTCGGGCGGATTAGGGCCCCTGTCGAAATCACCAAACTCACTGTAAATGAATGCTTCTGTTATCTGCCTTGCCCTGTCGGGCCTGAAATTAAAAAATATAACGGAATCGCCCGACTTAACTTTTGCGTGTTCCCCGTTTTTGACTTTTACAAGAGCCGGGATGACAAATTCATCATCTGCGCCGTCCTGATATGAAGCCTTGACCAACTCTTCCGCAGAATCATAGATATTATCGCCTGCCCTGTATACCATCGTATCGTAGGCTTTTTTTACCCTTTCCCATCTGTTGTCCCTGTCCATTGCATAATATCTTCCGGAAACCGTTGCTATTTCACCAAAACCTTTTGCTTTAAGAAAACTTTCGAGGTCACTAAGATAAGATATGGCGCTTTGCGGAGGTACATCCCTGCCGTCGAGAAAAGCATGGACATATACCTGTCGGACACTGGTTTTCTCTGCAAGGTCTATGATTGCTTTTAAATGATTAATATTGCTGTGTACGCCCCCGTCTGATAAAAGACCCATGATATGCAGGCTGCTCTTTTTACTTTTTACGTTTTCCATTGCTGAGACAAGAGCCTGATTTTGAAAAAAATCCCCGTCTTTTATCGATTTTGTTATCCTGGTAAGTTCCTGATAGACTATCCTGCCGGCGCCTATATTCAAATGTCCGACTTCAGAATTTCCCATCTGGCCATCAGGGAGCCCTACAGCTTCACCGGAACATTTAAGGCTGGTGTTTGGATACATATCATAAAACCTGTCCATATTAGGAGTTTTTGCCAGCATTACTGCATTGCCTTCTTCTATATTGCTGATACCCCAGCCGTCAAGGATTATCAGGCATAAAGGTTTTTTTACTGTTTCTTTTTTCATACTGTCTTTTTGATAATAATTTCTATAAATATATTCATTAATTTTAAAATCATGTTTTAGGCCATAACCAGGCTGCTGTCAGAAATAATCAGACAAAAGTCAGGCAAAATAGCCAGGCTGTAATCAGGCTTTAATCAGGCCGTACTCAGAATATAAATGATTTTAATGCCGCACATTTATTAAATAATCTAAAAAATTTGCCTGATAAATTTATCGGAAAAATTGCCTAATAATTTATAATTGCCGCAAAATCATCGACCTTTATGCTTGCTCCGCCGACAAGCGCGCCATCTATGTCAGGCATGGACATCAGTTCGGCTATATTTGAAGGTTTTACGCTCCCTCCGTATTGTATCCTTACAATGTCTGCCGCAGAAGTATTATACAGCTCCGCGACTTTTTGTCTTATAGCAAGACACATGTCATTGGCATCTTTTGAAGTTGCATTTTTCCCGGTACCGATGGCCCATATGGGTTCGTAAGCGATTGTCAGGTCAAAGATATTTTTTGCATCTATGCCTTTGAGGCAGTCTGTGACCTGGCCCAGGACAAATTCCTGCGCCTTGCCTGATTCCCTTATGGAAAGGCTTTCCCCGACACACATTATGGGCCTGATGCCATGCATAAAAGCAGAAATAACTTTCTTGTTTACCATGTCATTTGTCTCTGAAAAGTATTCCCTTCTTTCACTATGCCCGATAATAACATAATCCATCTTCAGTGCGGCCAGCATCAAAGGCGATGTCTCCCCGGTAAACGCGCCGCTTTCCTCCCAATACATGTTTTGCGCGCCTATCTTAAATGAAAGCTTGTCTGCATCAATTATATTTTTAACACTCCTAAGCGAAGTGAGAGAGGGACATATACAGACATCAATATTGTTTTTGTTTTTAAATTCATATCCTAGATCCTGGATAAATTGTATAGCTTCCAGATGTGTCAGATTCATCTTCCAGTTTCCTGCGATAAAAGGAACTCTCATTTTTACCCACTCCTTTAAGACCTGAATGTCTTGTCGCCCAAATTAATATTTATTTTGGATACATGCCCCAAAATCTTTTTTTAGATAAAACCTGCCCTATGCCCCAATATCTTTTTTTCAAGAGACCTGCCTGATCTGCCTGTTTTACAATACCTTCTAAAGCTTATCCTGCAAGGCTGTAAAACCCGGGAGTACTTTGCCTTCTAAAAATTCCATTGAGGCTCCGCCCCCGCTTGAGATATGAGAAAACTTGTCATTTAACCCATATTTTTTAATGGCTGCAAGAGTATCGCCGCCGCCCGCAACAGTAACTGCTCCGCTTCCGGCAATTGCCAGCGCTATCTCTTTTGTGCTTTTTGCAAATCTTTCAAACTCAAAAACACCCATTGGCCCGTTCCAGAATATCGTTTTGGCTCCGGCTATTTCAGCTTTATATAATTCTGTAGTTTTCTCTCCTATTCCCATCCCTTCCCAGTCTGCAGGAATAGCATTTATTTCAACATTTTTACTTTCAGCATTTTCTGCATATTCCGGCGCGATGCATATGTCTACGGGCAGCATAAGTTTGACCTTGTTTTTCTTTGCAAGCTCTATCATGTCGAGTGCATAGGCAAGCTGATCGTCTTCACAAATGCTTCTGCCTATCTCATTTCCCATAGCCTTTAGAAACGTGTATGTCATGCCTCCGCCAAGGATAAGTACATCAACTATCCCAAGCAGGTTTTTTACAACCAGGATCTTGTCAGAGACTTTGCTTCCGCCAAGCACCGCAACAAAAGGTCTTGCAGGATTTTCAAGAAGCGCTCCAAGCGCTTCGACTTCTTTTTTAAGTAAAAATCCCGAGACAGCCGGTAAAAATTCTGCGACTCCGGAAATAGACGCATGAGCTCTGTGCGCGGCCCCAAAGGCATCGTCAACATAAAAATCTGCCAGGGATGCAAGATTTTTGGAAAATTCCCTGTCATTTTTCTTTTCGCCCGGATTAAACCTTAGGTTTTCAAGCATGACTATTTCGCCCGGTTTCATCACGGTTTTAATATAATTCACAATCTCATCACTGAAAGTCTCGTCAAATTTTTTTACCGGCTTGCCGATAAGCTTTTCAAGTTCTTTTGCTGCCGGGGTCAGCCTGTATTTTTCATCAACAATATCTTTTGGCCTTCCCAGGTGAGACATAAGAACGACTTTTGCATTTTTCTCCAAAAGGTAATTAATCGTCGGAAGCGACAGCATTATCCTGGTATTGTCTGTGATATTTCCGCCTGAATTCAGTGGGACATTAAAATCTACCCTTAACAGCGCAGTCTTTCCAGCAACATCAATGTCTTCAACCGTTTTCTTATTAAATGTAAACATTTTAAACACCCCTTCTGTTTTATTTTTAAATCATCATAATACAAAAATAATATTGTTTGACCGGGACATTGCTGCCCCGGTCAATTTAATTTCTGCTGAAGCTTAAAATTTTTTATAAAAACAAAATTATTTCATCATGTATCTTATCAGGTCAAGAAGCCTGGTTGAATAACCCCATTCATTATCATACCAGGAAAATATTTTGGCCATCTTGCCTATCTTCATGGTGCTTAATGAATCAAAAATTGAAGAGAAAGGATTTCCAACAACATCAGAAGATACGATAGGGTCCTCACAATATTGCAATATTCCCTTAAACTCCGAACTTTCAGAAGCTTTCTTAAAAGCTGCATTTATTTCTTCCACTGTGGCATCTTTTTCAAGATTTACAACCAAATCGACAATCGAACCATCAGGTGTTGGAACACGAAGTGAAGTGCCTCCAAGTTTACCTTTAAGTTCTGGGATGACAAGACCTATTGCGCTCGCAGCGCCGGTTGAGGAAGGTATAATAGAAAGAGCGGCGGCCCTTGCTCTTCTTAAATCTTTATGCGGCAAATCCAGTACTTTCTGGTCATTTGTATAAGAATGGACCGTTGTCATAAAGCCGTCAATGATTTTGAAATTATCATTTAATACTTTGCATACCGGAGCCAGCGCGTTTGTTGTGCACGAAGCATTTGAAATGATGGTATGCTCTTTTTTATAAGTGTCTTGATTTACACCCATTACAATCGTAGCGTCAGCTCCTCCGCCTTTCATTGGCGCAGACACTATAACTTTTTTTGCCCCTGCTTCAATATGTTTCAGGACATCCTCTCTTTTTGTAAAAATACCAGTAGATTCGATCACAACATCCACTCCAAGTTCTTTCCAGGGAAGAGCTGCCGGATCCTTTATCATGGTGGCCCTTATCTTTTTGCCATCAATGACTATGGCGTCTTCAGAAGCTTTGATGTCATTTTCCAACACCCCAAAAGTTGAATCATATTTCAGCAGATGCGCGAGTGTCTTTGTGTCTGTAATATCATTGATGCCAACAACTTCTATATCGTTATTTTTGTCATATTTCATTTTTGCCCGCATGAAAACCCTACCGATTCTTCCAAATCCGTTTATCCCGACTTTAATTGCCATATCTTCCTCCTTAAATATAATAGATAGTTAAAATCAATCTGATAGTTAAAATAAATCCTGTTGATTTTATGAAACATCAATATTAACAAATTTACAGCAATATATAAATAGCTGCCAGTCCTTATTATTCGAGCTTACAATCATTAGTCTTTGAGTTGTCTGTTCTTTCTTAGCCTTTGAGCTGCAATCTTTAGTCTTCGCCTTTTTCAATGTCCCTGTGAATTAGCTTTACCGAATAACCTTTAAGTTTCAGGAAGTCGTAAAGCTTTTCCGACATCACGACTGACCTGTGCCGCCCACCGGTGCAACCTATACCTATGCCAAGATAGCTTTTACCTTCTTCCATATAGTTCGGTATTAAAAAATCAAGCATTTTTTCAAACATCCTTAAAAATTTCCGGGTTTCTTCATGGGACATTACAAAATTTATTACTTTATCGTTTGTCCCGTCAAGTTCCTTAAGCCCTGTAATGTAATAAGGATTTGGAAGAAATCTTACATCCATTACAATATCGAGGCTTTCCTGGTGTATCCCGTATTTAAAACCAAAAGACATCACTGTTATCTGGAAAAGCTTGCTTTTTTCATCACGGTTCATAAACCTTTCGGCAATTTCAAGCTTCAATTCTTTTGGCGTCATGGAAGTAGTATCAATAATAGTGCCGGAAAGTTCCCTGAAAGGATAGAGCCTTTCGGTCTCTTTTTCGATGCCTGAGATTATATCCCCGTCATCCACAAGGGGGTGCTTCCTTCTTGTCAGCGCAAACCTTTTGACTATTTCGCTTTTTGATGCTTCAAGAAAAAGGGTCTTATAATCTATATTCTTTTTTTTCAAGTCATCAAGCGTCCGGTAGATCTCGTCAAAAAGAAATCCGCTTCTTAAGTCAATCGCAACTGCGATTTTATTTATCTGCCTGTCCTTTTCCTGGAAAAAATCTATGAGGTTTGTAAGCAGGCTTGCCGGCAGGTTGTCGATACAATAATACCCGGCATCTTCAAAATACCGCAGGGCAGCAGTTTTACCCGCACCTGATAACCCGGTAATGATTACTATTCTGACATTTTTATTTTCTTCCATTAAGTAAGACTTTAATAAAAACTACAATAAATATCAATACCTGTTAAGGCTGTTATAGATATTTAATGCATCCTTATAGCTTAGCCCTTTTATTTTTATAAGTTCTTCCAGCCTGCAGGCTTTTAAATCCTCGATATCAGCAAATTTTTCCTGTATTAGCGCCTTCTTTTTTTCGCCAATGCCCTTTACTCCGTCAAGAACGGACCGGGTCATGTATTTACTGCGAAGTTTTTTGTGGTAATTTATTGCGAACCTGTGCGCCTCGTCCCTTATCCTTATTATTATTTTCATATGCTCCGAATGTTTGTCAAGACTTAATCCGTCCGGAAATTTTTCATTGAAAATTATCTCCTCTTTTTTTGCTATACTGATAAGGTCGATGTCCACAATACTATTTTCTTCAAAGACTTTTTTAGCAGCGTTATATTGCGCTTTCCCTCCGTCTATAATAATAAGTTCCGGTTTCATATAAAAACTGTCTTCTATATCGACGGTCGATTCAGAAAGATATCTTAACCTCCTTGAGACGACTTCAGCTATCATGGCAAAATCATCCTGGCCCTCAACCGCCTTTATTTTAAAGTGCCTGTAATTACTCAAAAGGGGGCCGGCATCCGTGAAAACCGACATCGAACCTACTGCAAAACTCGGCCCTATGTTTGAGATATCAAAACATTCCATGCGCCTTGGAATATTAGCAAGGCCCAGCGCTTCTTTCAGTTTAAGAAGTTCCTTAAATACTCTTGAGTAGCCGGATGTTTTTTCAAATTTCTTTTTTTCAAGATAGAGGAAAGCGTTTTTGGAAGCCATTCGCATAATATCTTTTTTATCCTGCTGCCTGGCCACCTTTATCTCGATTTTCTTTCCTTTTAAATCTGAAAACCACTTTGACACCGCATCGACTTCTTCGATCTGGAAGGGTATATATACTGTCGGGCTCATATTATCGATTTCCAGATAATAGTTTTTTAAAAAACCTGAGATTATTTCTTTTTCATCGAGAAACATTGCATTTGAAATAATAAAATTATTTACTGCAGCGAGCTCGCCTTCCTGATAGTTATAAAGGCTGACTGCCGCCATATTTGACTTTGCATCCTTTGCGGCCGCCAGGACATCCCATGTGTCCTCACTTGTAAAAGAAATCCTCTGCGCAGTCAGCATATCTTCAATAGCATCGATTGCGTATTTGACTTTTGCTGCTTCCTCGAATTCCTGCTTTAGAGCAAAAGCCGTCATTTCGGCCCTCAGATTATCAACAATAGCATTTTCGCCGCGTTTTAAAAAAAGTTTTATATTCTCTATATTCTGCCTGTACGCCTTTTCGCTTATTTTGCCTGTGCACGGAGCAGAACACAGATTGATATGGTAATTCAGGCAAACGGCATTTTTTACTTTGCCGGGTTTTGATTTTTTACAATCTCTTAGCTGGAAGATTTCCCTTAGGGTCTCAAGTGTGCGGCGAGTATTTTTTATATTTATATAGGGGCCGAAATATTTGGCGCCCCGTATGTTTCTTATCCTTGTTATAAATACACGCGGAAATTTTTCGCTGTCTGTTATTACAACATAGGGATAAGATTTGTCATCTTTTAAGTCGAAATTATATTTTGGCCGGTTTTTTTTAATCAAACTGCTTTCAAGGATAAGCGCCTCGACCTCATTGTCTGTTTCAATAAAATCAGCAGAATCGATTTTTGAAATAAAAAAAGAAATAGGATGGCTGACAGAGGCTGCATTATCATTTGAAAGAAAGTAGCTTTTAACCCTGTCAAAAAGGCTTTTTGCTTTGCCAACGTAAATTATCCTGCCTTTAATATCTTTAAAAAGGTATACGCCGGGTTTTCTCGGCAAAATCGACAGGGTATGTTTCAGGTTTTCATTTATTTCCATCTTTTTTAAGGGCCTTTTTTAAGAATTTCCCGGTATATGAAACTTCATTTTTGGCGATTTCTTCAGGGGTTCCTGTTGCAATCACTTCTCCTCCACGGTCACCGCCCTCAGGCCCTAAGTCTATTATATGGTCCGCTGATTTTATGACTTCCAGGTTGTGCTCGATGACCAATACAGTATTTCCGGCATCGACAAGCCTGTCCAGGATTACCAAAAGTTTACTGATATCCTCAAAATGCAGGCCGGTAGTAGGCTCGTCCAGAAGATAAAGGGTATTTCCCGTACTTTTTTTTGAAAGTTCAGTTGAAAGCTTGACACGCTGGGCCTCGCCGCCGGATAAAGTCGTAGAAGACTGGCCAAGTTTTATATAACCAAGGCCCACATCATTTATGAACTCAAGTTTGTTTCTTATCCGGGGTATATTTTTAAAATAATTAAGGCCCTCTTCAACAGTCATGTCCAATACTTCAGCAATATTTTTATCCTTAAACCTGACCTCAAGTGTTTCCCTGTTATATCTTTTCCCTTTACAGACTTCACATGGTACATAAATATCGGGTAAAAAATGCATTTCTATCATATTTTGTCCGTCACCCGCACATGCCTCGCATCTTCCGCCTTTTACATTAAATGAAAACCTGCCCGGTTTATACCCCATCATCCTTGAGTCCTGTGTCTGCGCAAAAATATCCCTGATATGGGTAAATACACCTGTATAGGTTGCCGGATTTGACCTTGGTGTCCTCCCTATAGGCGCCTGGTCAATGACTATGACTTTATCAAGATTATTGTAATTTAAAATACCCTCATGACTGCCTGCTTTTTCATTTGAGCGCATAAGAAGGCTTGAGAGCGCCGGATATAATATCTCGTTAATGAGTGTGCTTTTACCGGAACCGGAAACACCGGTTATGGCCACAAATCTCCCCAGCGGTATTTCAACATCGATGTTTTTAAGGTTATGCTCTTTTGCGCCTTTGATTAATATGCTTTTACCATTTCCGGTTCGCCTTGTTTGCGGCAAGGGTATACTTTTTTCACCAGACAGGTATTTTCCGGTTAATGAGCCATCGCAGTTTATTATATCTTTCAATGTCCCGCTGGCGACAATTGTCCCGCCATGGATACCGGCGCCGGGGCCAATGTCAACTATCCAGTCTGCCGAACGCATCGTCTCTTCGTCATGTTCGATGACAATTATGGTATTGCCGAGATCACGAAGCCTTTTTAAAGCGCTGATGAGCTTGGTATTATCCCGCTGATGGAGCCCGATACTGGGCTCGTCAAGTATATAAAGCACCCCTACAAGTCCTGAACCTATCTGAGTGGCAAGCCTTATCCTCTGTGATTCGCCGCCGGAAAGTGAGCCGGAGTGCCTGTCGAGAGCAAGATAGTTAAGCCCTACATCCTTTAAAAAATTGAGCCTTTCAAGTATTTCTTTAATAAGCCTTTCACCGATTAATTTTTCCCTTTTATTAAGCTTTAAATCATTGAGCCATTTTATGGAATCTTCCACGGTCAGGCTGGCAAAATCTGATATCGACCTGTCACCTATTTTTACAGCCAAAACTTCAGGCTTGAGCCTTTTTCCGTTGCATCCCGTGCATGGAGAATCCATTACCATTCTCTCTATCCTTACCCTCTGTTCTTCAGATTCGGTCTCAATATACCTTCTGCTTAGATTGTTGGCGAGTCCCTCGAATTTAAGGTAATAGAACCTCACTTCGCCTTTATGGTTTTTATACTTTACCCTGATGCGCTCCCCGCCTGTGCCGTAAAGAATAAGCTTTTTTGCGCTGTCTTCCATATTTTCAAATGGTACATCAAGGCTGAATTCATACTGTTCGGCAAGGCTGCGCATCAACTGGGAATAATAGTTGGAATAAGACATATTAAAAAACGGGATAGCTCCGTCATTGATTGAAAGCGAGGGATACTCGACTATAAGTGAAGGATCTATCTCCTTTTTCACACCAAGGCCACCGCAAATCTTGCAGGCTCCGTATGGGCTGTTAAATGAAAACATCCTGGGAGACAATTCTTCGAAACTTACACCACAGTCAACACAGGTATAATTTTCAGAAAATGTCAGGATTTCGGGAGCTGTATTGACATTATTGCCGGCAGCATTGGCATCATCATTAGTATTATTGCCGGCAGTGCTATCGGAATCATTATTACCTGCAGCACCCTTATTGGCAGCATTGACGAATTTACTGCTTGTATTATCAGCGGCGGTATCATTAGCATTATTGCCGGCAGCATCATTGCCAATCAGTTCAATACGTACAATGCCTTCGCTTTCCCTGAGTGATATCTCTATATCTTCCGCCAGCCTTTTCTTGATATCCGGGGCAATCGTTAACCTGTCTATGACTATCTCAATATT
>JBBQDW010000052.1:0-12172 GCA_038320085.1 Candidatus Humimicrobiales bacterium | reverse complement strand
GCTTTTTTTGAAAAAAATGGTATCAGGACAATCATTAGTAGGTTGATAAAGTAAAAAGTAAAAATCACGGAAATAAAGGCTGCGAAGTAAAAGACAAGATTTATAATTCTTATACCAATAAAGCCGGCAAATATAAATACTGCATTAACTGCTAAAAAAACCACAAACTGCCATGTCCTGTTAAAAATCCTTACGTAGCCCGGCTCCCTGTAATACTGGAAATTAAAAACAGGGTACACTATGGCCATAGAGCCGGTTCCCGAAAGAAAGCCTGTCAGATATCTGATAATATTGTTTGTTTTTGTGAGCCCTAAATATGAAAGTCCGCCGTCTATTAATGTTGAGATTATAAAAAGACTTAGGATTATCATTATATAGACTTTCGGGAGTTCGCATTCTTTACCCCTGAACATTAAAAATAAAAAAATAGCGGATATAAAAAAACCTACATATATACCTTCACACCGGGCGCATACCGGTATTATAAGACTTCCGGCATGAAAACTCCTTTCAGGGAGCTGATGGCACACCGAAGCGCCTATAAGGTTTATAAACTTTGAAAACCAGATTTCCATATTTAAAGAATTATAAATTCTACTGCGATTTTTTTATAGTTTTTTATTTTTTCTATTGATAGAATTACTATAAGAAATGAATTTTTGATAAATAGGCAGATAATTTTAAGGAAGATATCCGGATAAAGATATTTAGGGAAAGACGATATCCGGATAAAGATGATATTTAAAAAAATTTACAGGCTGCTTATTTTTAGTTTTAAAAGTTATATTTTTTTTAGTACAAAGGGGCCGCAATGATTTTTGATTTTCACACACACACTTTTTTTTCAGACGGTGTAAACCTGCCAATAGAACTGATACGGT
The DNA here is from genome assembly GCA_038320085.1 of Candidatus Humimicrobiales bacterium. Lineage (GTDB taxonomy): Bacteria > Actinomycetota > Humimicrobiia > Humimicrobiales > Humimicrobiaceae > Fen731. Next base: position 11,291 of record JBBQDW010000052.1, on the reverse strand, counting down.
GTGCCCTGGAGGCCGGATATGGCGCCATAGCATTGACCGATCATGCGAGTGTAAGCAATATCGATATAATCATTGAAAGTTTAACAAAAGACTGCAGGCTTGCTGAAAAGTATTGGGACATCAGGGCAATACCCGGTGTTGAGCTTACACACATACCGGCCGGGAGCATAAACGAACTTGCTCAATACGCAAAAGAGAAAGGCGCAAGAATAGTTAACGTGCATGGCGAAACTATTGCTGAAACTGTCGAGCCCGGTACGAATCTTGCTGCAGTAAATTCAAAATATGTGGACATGCTCGCGCATCCGGGACTCCTGACCCTTGAGGAAGCCGGGATTGCGGCAGAAAACGGAACATATATTGAAATAACACGCAGGAGCGGCCATAGTCTTTCAAACGGCAGGGTTGCTGATATAGGGAAAAAAGCAGGTGTGAAATTTTTAATAAACAGCGATGCGCACAGCCATAAGGACCTCTACCGTAAAGGCGGACAGAAAAGGATAGGTCTTGGCGCCGGATTTACAGTGGAAGAAACAGATATTATATTGAATGCAAACACTGCGGATTTTTTAAAAAAACTAGGATATTAAAAATAAGGAGGGAAATAAATGGATGAACAGAATCCTGAAGAAGTGCAGGGCCAGATCCCTGTTACAGAAGCTTCGCAATTACCCGAAGAAGTAAAGTACGATGTCCCGGCCGCCTCACCCGCTCCTGAAGAAGTAAAACCCGAAGTAATAGGCGCAGCTCAACCGCCGGAAGACAGGGCCAGCGGCATGGCAATAAGCGCAATGGTTGTCGGTATTGTCGGTATTTTGTGCTCATGGGTAATAGTTTTTAACTTTGCCCTTGGGGTTACGGCATTGGTGCTTGGCATAGTGGAATTAAAAAGGATCAAAGATGGCGCGGCAAATAAAAAAGGAAACGGAATGGCACTTACCGGGGTAATACTCGGAAGCCTGGTAATATTGGGCGCACTGGTTTATGTAATAGTTATGGCTGTTTTGGCTGTCAGCTTCACAACCGGCATGTCATCAATGATTCCTTCATTAATGAAGCAGTTTGGTGGAAATTTTTATTGATACCGCTAAAAATTTTTGAGTTCCTGGAATTTATCGGGCGAGGCATATGCCATCAGCGTTTTGCTTTTAGTTTTAATTATATGCAAGCATATATGCCTGTGTGTTCGAGATGTACAGGCATATATATTGGGTTTGTCTTATCGGCTGCAATGCTGCTTTTAATTGAAAGAAAAATAAAAACGCAATTTGCCGGGCGGAAAATAATAATAACATTTGCTGTTCTTTTCACTGTCATGGCTGCCGAATCTGCACTTTCTTTTTTAAAAATAATTCCCTCATTTAATCAGGCGAGATTTTTAACCGGGTATAGCGTCGGGTGGTTTTTTTCACTGGTTGTTATCCCGATTTTAAATTCGGTTGTTTTTGCGCCGGAATTATGCGCACAGGGGCGATATTTAAAAAAGGCAGGATATTTCATTGCATGGATATTTTCAGGCGCAGCAGCAGGTATAATTTTTCTTGTAACTTATAAACAAGCCCTGCTTTTATGGAGCATTATTTCTGTTGCCGGACTAATTTTGTTTGTTGCCGTACTTATCCTGGTACTAATTTTTGCGGCCAGTGTAAAGCTCAGAAGTACCGTAATAAAGGTTTCCAAATTTTTGTGCTTCTTTTTTCTGGCAATAGCCATGTCCCTTGCATTAGTTTCACTTTCATCCTACCTGAAAAATATCGTCAATCCATACCTGTCTTCTTCTTTTGGGTTTTTAAAAACCATTTTGAGCCGATAAGCCTTACTCTAGTTGAAGTACCCAGAAAAGCAGGCGCCGCAAAAAACCCTGGCCATAAAAAACAATCGATGTAAAAAAGAGTCTCATGAAAAACGAAATGCATAAAAAACGAAGCGCCGCAAAAAAAGATACCGCAAAAAAATGGTGCCACAAAAAGAAAGTGCCATGGAAAAAAAGCGTCACAAAAAGGCAGGCGCCCTAAATAGCTAGCGCCACGACAAGGCAGGCGCCACAAAATGCAAGCGCCACGACAAGGCAGGCGCCACAAAAATGAAGTGCCGCCACAAAAAAGGTCAACACAAAAAGAAAGAGGCATACAATTAAATGCTGCCTGGCTATTGATTTAACGGGGAACTTTGATTTAATATATTTAAGTGTTTTAAAAGCCTTAAATTTTATAACAGGAATTTAAAACTGCAAAGCATCAATAAAAATTGTTTATCTTACAATACGAGGATAATCATTGAAAAAAACGAAAAAAGTAATGTACATTGACTGTTTTTCGGGGATAAGCGGGGACATGATGACCGCAGCACTGCTTGACCTTGCGATTGACGGCGCAGACCTTTCTTTTCTTGCAGCAGAGCTTAAAAATGTGGATTTTTCCGGTTATAATATCAGCGCTTCAAAAGAAAACAGGAACGGGATTGATACGACCAGGTTTAACGTCAAAGTCAGCGACCGGCAGCATTCGCGAAACTACAGCCAGATAAAGGAGCTTATTTTACAAAGCAGTCTCGCCAAAGAAGTTAAAGAATTGAGTATCAGGATTTTTGCTGAAATTGCGAATGCTGAAGCAAAAATTCACGGCAGCACTCCTGAATTGGTGCATTTTCACGAGGTAGGCGCAGTGGATTCAATCGTAGACATATTGTCTGTTTCTATTCTTGTTAAGAAACTGAAAATTGAAAACATAATCAGCAGCAGGATCCCGCTGGGCAGCGGTACAGCAAATACAAAGCATGGGACGATTCCGGTGCCTGCTCCCGCGACCCTTGAAATACTAAAAGGGGTCCCTGTGTTTGGAGGGGACCTGGGTTTTGAAGCAACTACCCCGACCGGCGCCGCTATCATTAAAGTACTCGTAGATGAGTTTACCGATATTCCAAAAATGTCCATTCAAAGCACAGGAAATGGTGCAGGCTCCATAATCAGTTCCGGCGAAAAAAGTCTTCCGAATATCTTAAGGATTTTATATGGAGATACAGGCATGGAAATCCCCGAAAACTGCAAGTTTTCGATTGGTGCCGGCATGGTGGAAAAGCTTTTTATCCTCTCAACAAATATTGATGACTGTACTGCCGAGACAGCGGGGTATGTCCTGGAAAAACTGTTTGGCGCCGGCGCCTATGATGCATGGACGGAACCGGTCTATATGAAAAAAAACAGGCCGGCTTTTAAAATCTGCGCCCTTTTTGGCAAACAGGATCTTGACAGGTTTTTAAATATTATATTTACAGAAACATCTTCCCTGGGAGTTCGCATAGAAGAAATAACCAGGTACTGCCTCAAACGGAAAGAAGTAAATGTCAGCCTCCAGTACGGGCAGGCAAGAGCGAAAATTGGCTACTTGAACGGAAAGGCCGTAACTTATTCCCCCGAATATGAATCATGTAAAGAACTCGCAGAAAAGACAGGAAAACCACTAAAAGAAATCTATCGGGACCTGCTGTGTCTTCTTTCAAGCAAATAATACTTTAAAACTGACTGGATCATCGCTGTTATTGGTACGGCAATGAGCAGTCCAATAGGCCCGAATACTGCTCCCGCAGCAATCAGGACGATAATGACTACTGCCGGGTGCACCCCAACCTGGTGTTTCATGACATTCGGGCTTATGACATAACTGTCAAGCTGTTGTACAGCAATAAATAGCAGAACTACAAGAAGCGCTTTCAGCGGAGATATAAAAAGTGCGGCAAGAGCTGCAGGTACGGCGCCGATAAAGGGCCCTATAAAAGGTATAAGATTTGTTACGCCTGCAATAAAACCAAGAAGCACCGGAAAATCCACCTTTAAAAGAAAAAGGACCATTCCGCATAAAAATCCCACTATAATAGAAACCAAAATCTGGCCCCTGAGATATCTGCCGCCAACTTTTTCCAGCCTGTCCAGGACAATGTTAAGCTGGTATTTATATTTCGGCGGAGAGATTTTTATTAAAAGCATTTTAAATTTTCCTGCATCTTTAAGAATATAGATACTCAGGATAGGCCCAAGCACAAAGGCAAGAATCAGGTTTAAAAAGGACTTTGTAAATGTTGTTATCCCCTGAATATAATTTAAATTACTGCTGCTAAACAGGCTGCCTATATACTGGTTTATGGCGTTTGAATCTACTGGCTGGAAATTTTTACCCAGGATCCCTTCAATATTGGATATAAAAGGGCTCTTTTCAATCCAGGAATTAATAAGGTCCGTCAGATTGGTAATATAAACAGGAAATTTCGAAATAAATACCCTGAACTGGTCATAAACCATTGGTACCGTAAAGAAAAAAAATGTGAAGATGACACCCGTAAAAACAATATAAGCAATAAAAATGGCAAGGCCCCTCTTCATTTTTTTGTGCATCCAGTTTACAAACGGGCTCAAAAGAAAGGCCATTCCTGCAGCAACAATAAGGGGAAATAGCGTAATCCTTATTCTAAATAAGATGTAAAAAGCAACAACCAGGAGGATTAAAAGACCTATTATTGACCAGCTGTAAATTCCGAGTTTTTTAACTGTTTCTATGTTTTTTGAAGGCTTTTTTATTATCATATGCTCAAGTGTTAAATTTCTTTAATTATATAATAAATTTTTAGCGAATACCCGTTCCGGGAATACTCAATCCAGCGAATACTTGATCCACCAAATATTTAACCCGGTGTCTGCCTTGCATAGTGAATACTTTATTTAGCGAATACCTGATCCACTAAATTCCTGATCCTTCAAATATTTGGTTCAGCACCTGCCTGGTCCGTCGAATACTCTAATATATATAATATAACATAAAAATTCATTGCTATAAAAGAGGTTTAATTAAAAACTTTCAGTCGATTGTCGATTATGTAACAATAATGGCTATTTTTAATTGAAGTAGCATGGCAATTGTGGTAGAGTTTTTACTTTAAATATACATACAAAACAGATTTTGATTTTTATCAGTATATTATGCCGGAAGAATCCATTAATATTTTTATCAGCAATATTTATGCCGTAGCTATTTTCACAGGCGTTTTTATTATTCTTTTTTTATTTTTATTTATACTTTCCAGGATATTAGTTTTACGGTCAAAAAAGCGCGAAAAACATTCGAAGACAGCGGGTGATTTTGGGTCCGTCCCATCTTCTTCTCTGCTGACATTAAACAAGGACATAAATCTTTTAAAAAACCTTTTTGTTGCAGGACTGATATTTGTATTATCGGTTTTTTTTATAATACTTATACTTCTTTCTTTTTATCTTGCGAACAATTTTAAAATGGACAGCAGCCTTTATATGATTATTGCTATTATATTTTTAATCCTTGCTATTGCTGTATATGTTGTCAAATCAAAGATTACTGAAAGGTGATATGAGGTCCCTGGTAAAAAATAATCTTAATTTGTTTGTTGCAGGATTCGGCTGCTGCAAACAGGAGATATTCGCGACCGGCGGGCCGCTTTATGATATTTCCAGGTTCGGCATTAATTTTACCAGTATACCTGAGGAATCTGATGTACTGGTTATTCAGGGATTTTACAACAGGGAGGGCCAGTCGAGGCTTTTAAAATATTACAACAGGATGCGGGAACCGAAATGGGTGATTGCTGTAGGTAAATGTGTTGTGGACTATAATCTTTTAAATAAAGATTTTCAGTTTGACAAGGAATTCCGGGAAACTATAAAGGTGGATTTTTTCGTACCCGGCTGTCCGCCAAGGCCCGAGACTTTTATGTATGCCATATTAAGGCTGCTGGAAAGCCCGCCCGATTATTAAAAACAGTGTAAAACCAAAAAACAATATAAAATCTAAAAAACAGTATAAAACCTAAAAACAGAATAAATACTAAAATAAACAGTATAAAATCTAAAAACAGTATAAAACCTAAAAAACAGTATAAAATCTAAAAACAGTATAAAACCTAAAAAACAATATAAAATCTAAAAACAGAATAAATACTAAAATAAACAGCGTAAAACCTAAAAAACAGTATAAAACCTAAATACAGACGGGTTATTTAAATGGCAAAAGAACTTTATAACGGAATCTATTCTTCGCATAAGCTTGTGTTTATAGAACGCATTGAGAAGAATATTGATTATTATTTAAAAGACAGGATTCTTGAGGTAAAAAGGCTTGGACAGGAGCTTTTTTGTATTTTGAGTAAATCCAGCCTCACCACTGTTCTTAAAGAGTTGAAAGAAAATCCTGAATTCGATATCCAGGTAATAAATTCCATTAATCTTTTTAAAAGCAATGGAAGATACTGCCTGCTTATCGACCTTTCCTCTGTCACAAATAATTATTCCATGCTCCTAAAGGTGCTGCTAAGTTCCGGAGATGGCGCGAGTTCCAGAGAGGAATATAAAGAAATTTTGCCTGCAATTGTCCAGATATTTAAGGCAGCAGAATTTTATATGTCCAGGAATAATCTAATGCAAAGTTATACTGATGTGATTTTTGAGAGCCAGGTTTTCGACGGGCTTGACAGTTTTGATACTTTTCTTTCTACGGATTACGATATTATAGACAAGGCATATTTTGATACAGCGATATCCCGGGTACTGCCGCAGAATTTTAATAAAAGTTCCAGCCTTTTTGATTTACAGACTGCTATCAGCAGATATGACAGTAGCGCCGGCATATTTCCTGAATTGTGCCTTTGTCTGGCAGTTGAAGAGCTGTTAAAGACACAAGTTTCCAGGAGGGTGCAGTACATCCGGATATTGTTTAGTGAGCTTTACAGGATTTCGAGCCATATTTATTATATTTCCAGGATTGCCAGAATAATCGGGGCAGACATTGCGTACAACTTTGCGCTTTTAGAAAGGGAGCATGTCCTAAGGATTATAGAAACAATGACAGGTTCGAGGATAAATCCCAATTTTATTAAAATCGGCGGAATTAAAAATGATCTTAGCCAGGAAAGAATAATAACTATTAAAGAGGGCCTGTCCGGGATCATAAAGTCAGTACACAGGCTGGAGACCCTGCTTCTTGATAATTCTATTATCACTGCAAAACTGAAAAATACCGGAGCAGCCGATAAGGATGTGGCGCTTGGCTGTGGTGCCACGGGTCCCAATCTAAGGGCATCGGGGGCAAGGTATGATATAAGAAAAAACAGGAACCTTATGTTTTACAAGGATTTTTCTTTTCTGGTGGCAATAGGAAAGTACGGGGACTGTCTCGAAAGAGTACAGATACGTTTCAGGGAAATATATCAGTCGATAAAAATAATAGACCAGGCAGTAAGCGACCTTCCAGATGAATTCATGCGAAAACTGGTAGACATATCTGAGATTGAGCTGGAATACTCTGAAATGGTTTCCAGTGTCGAGTGCCCGCATGGAGTTTTTAAGATATTTATCGAAATGAAAAATAATCAGATTTTAAATTTTGTTGTTTTAGGGCCGTCAAAAAACAGCCTTTATCTGGCTGAGAAAATATTGCCGGGAAACAGGGTTGAAGATGTTGAGTTAATACTTGCAAGCCTTGATATAAACAGCGGGGAAATGATGTCATAATGCTGATAATTTTGAAAAAAGTCATATATATATTCCTGATTTTTGTTATTAATCTTGCTGTATGTTCTTATCTGTTAAACAAGCTGTCTGCAAGGGCAGAGCTGCGCAGAGGTTTTATTGCAAGCAGGGCAGGGGGCTTGGGGTACCCTTTTTTAGAAATATCCAAATACCTTACCAAAAGTTCCAGACTAAATATATGGGAAATATTTTTATTTTTCTTTTCTTTTTTTATCTGGACCGTAATTCCTTTTTCCCAGACTTTTATTTTAATCAAAGTTGATTCTGATCTGCTTATCGCTATTTTGTTTTATATAATTCTGGTATTTTCTTTCCTGGTAAATGCCTCAAGAAGCTCTTATGGTTTTGTATGGAATAATTTTTTAAAAAAAGTTTTGATGATGTTTTCTGTTTTTATCCCAATGCTTTTTAGTATTGCCAGCCTTGTGCTGATAAACAGGACGCTAAGCTTAAGGGAAATAGTAGGTTTCCAGTACCAGTATTGGAACATTGTCTACCAGCCGCTTGGCTTTATATTGCTGTTTACTTCTGCATTTGCGCAGTTTAAGCTGACAGGGCTCACCAGGAAAAATACCGTGCTTTTTTCAGAAAACTCTGAAAAAGAGGGGGCCGGTTTCGGCAGGCTGATAACCAGGATATCAAACTACAGCACACTATTTTTCCTGCTGGTTATTATTGTGATATTATACCTTGCAGGGTGGCAGAACCTTTACTTTGTTAATGGAAATATAATGTTCGTTTTAAAATTCTATATTTTATTTTTTGTAATGCTGCTTCTTGACAAGGCAACCCCCAGGCTTGATGATTACAATTATCTTATAAGCATCAACTGGAGATTTATAGTGCCGGTATCTGCGGTAAATTTCATATTGACCATAGTATTTTTTATATTGAGAAATATATATAATCTGATTTAAATTTTTTTTGCATATTAAAATAAAAAAAGGGCATTACAAAGTGTCCTTGAAAGATTTTAGAGGGTATTATCAAATGAGACCGGTTGTAAGAGATTTTTTTATAGGCTTTGGAAATATATTCAGGAAACCAAGGACCGTTGTCTTTCCTAAAGAAAAGATAATAATTCCCGAAACCAGCAGGGGGATCCCAAGGCTAAAGCTTGACCTTGATTCTCTGGAGGTCCTTTGTAATGGCTGCGGGAAATGTAAAGCAGCCTGTTCTGAAAACTGCATAGAAATCAAAAAAGAAACAGATGAAAAAGGGCAGGAAGTACTGGAGGAATTTTATATGGATTTAAGCAGCTGCATTTTTTGCGGCAACTGCGTTGATGCATGCGACAGGAATGCTATTGAAATGACATACAGGCATATGCTGTCCGATCCGGACAGGGCATCTCTAAAGCTTGAGAAGCTGGACCTTGTCAAACAGGCCGATTACTCGATCAGGGATTTCTGGGGGAAATAATGGATGGAAAATTAATATTAGGTTTTTTGAACTATTTATTTCTTGCACTTGTCTTTCTTTTTGGGCTTGTTTCACTGCTTGCCGGGGACCAAAGGAAAAAACTCACTTTTTTATTTCTTGCGCTTCTTTCATCGGGAGTCTTAAGTTATTTATTTTTTGCAGTAGCAGCTTTTATACTTCCGGGAATAATATTGATATTTTTTTGTCTGCTTCTTTATATGCTTATTATCAGCCAGGAATTTTACGGGTTTGGAAAGCCTCTTATTTCAGCAGAACGGCGTCTGCGGCCGGGCAGGCAGGGCTTTGTCATAAAACCATCTGTAGTAATTAACCTGGTGCTGTCGCTTGCTGCAAGCGCCGGAGCAGGGGCGGTATTTTACATTTTCACAAAAAGTTTTTTTGCGGCCCCGCCGATTGTAAAAAGTTTTGAGTCTGCGGCAATGGTAAGTATTATTAATAATATAGGCGCCAATTATATTCCCGCGATCCTTATAATATCTCTTGCCCTTTTTTCCTGCGTCTTCTGGTCCATCATTATTCTTGAGAACAGGAGGACAAAGAATTGAATTTACAGTATATTGTATTATCGAGTTTTCTAATTTTTCTTATGGGATTTTTTGGTTCTACGTTTTGCCGGGGTTTCCTTTCGATTATTATCTCTTTTCAATTCATCGTCGTAGCATCCCTGTGTAATTTTTTCGCTTTTTCGCTTTTTCTGTACGCGGCGTCTGTCTGGGACAAGACTTTTATTTTTTTTGCCTTTGCAAGCATATATCTTCTTCTGTTTGCAATAGTATTTTACAATTATTCAAGGCAGACAGGTGTTTACGAGCTGGACGCAAGGAAAGATTTCGGATTGTTTAAATTTGACAGGTCAGACTGGTGGGGAGAAGAAAAACCTGATGATAATTAGTGAATATTTAAATAAGATTTACCCGTTTTTTACAAGCATAAGTATTGTTGCGGCGGGTATAATATTGGTGTTTTTCGGGCTTTCCAAAAGAGAAGGGCTTAAAATATTTGGAATTGCCCTGACAGCAGTTTCTATTATTGCGGCAATCGTTTTAAATATCTGGTCATTTAAAATATACGGGGATTTTTCAGATAATCTTTTTACGTATAATCTTTTTGCTGCTGCTGCAGCAACAATAATCCTTTTTGCAGCACTAAACATTCTGGTCTATATTTCTGTAATAAATTTTCATAATGATAACTTCATAAAAATTATATTGGTTTTCCTGGCTGCAATATTTTTCTTTACGGTATTTATCAGCGCAAATAATTTTATAATGATATTTACAAGCTTTGCTGTTTTACTTTTGGCTGTTTTTCAATTAAGTTCTGTACTAAGCAGCAGGGGAAGCAAAGGAAACTTTTCTGAATATTCCATAAAAAACAGTATAATACGGTTTTATCTGGCAGCTGCATTCTCGTTTTTGCTTACTTTTATGGGCTATTCGCTGATTTACGGTTCAGCAGATTTCAAATTTTTTGGCCAACTGCTTGAATCTGATAAAATGTCCGGTCCTCTTGTAATAGCCGGACTTTTTATAATCCTTGCAAGTCTTTATATATTCATGTTTCTTTTCCCGCTCCAGAGCGCGTATATTAAAATGCAGAACCGCACACAATATTCAGGTATGCAGGTTGTATGGTTTTTTTATTTCCCTGCAGGGATTCTGATGTTTTTTAAACTTAAGGGTGTTTTATATTATTTCCTTGATAAACACAGCATTGGCGTTACGGGCGCGCTTCTTGCAATTTCTGCAGTTTGTATTCTCGGTGGTAATATTGGCGCCATAAGCACACAGGGCATAAGAAGGATAATGTCCTTTTTGTATCTTTCAATGACCGGAATGATACTTCTGGGATTTGCCCAATTCGGCCTTGGAATGATAAGCAACTCAAAAGCTGTATGGCTCGCAGTTGCAAATATTGTATTTATGGCGCTCATATACTTTCCGTTTGGCCTTTTTTCCTCGGAACTTGAAAACAAGTTTGGTTCTGACAGGATAACTAATATGGCCGGATATTTAAGAACACAAAAATATATCGGTATCAACCTTTTGATACTGCTGCTTGCTTTTGGCGGACTGATAGGCACAACCGGTTATGTTTTGCGATTTATGTACCTGCAGCCTTTTCTTGCCGGGTTTGATAAACTCTTAAGCGCGGGCAAGGGTATCGGATTTTCAGTATTAAATATCAGCAGTTTTGCAGTTATGCTCATATCATGGGTGTTTATTGCCGCCAATATGATAAGGCTTATTTACTGCCTGGCAAAAATACCTCCGCTTGGGAAAGCCAGCTATGCGGCAACTGC
>JBBQDW010000051.1:0-12292 GCA_038320085.1 Candidatus Humimicrobiales bacterium | reverse complement strand
AGTTTTAAACTGCCGGTAAAAACAATTGCAGCCAAACCATAAACAGAATCGTTGGCAAGCTCTACTGCTTCCTCGTAGGTTTTAAACGGCATTACCCCGACTACCGGCCCGAAAGTCTCCTCCTGCATTACAAGCATGCGATGGTTTGTATCCCTTAAAATAGTCGGTTCAAAATAATATCCCTTATCAAACTTTTCACCTGCAGGTTTTTTACCGCCGCATGCAATTTTTGCGCCTTTTGAAACAGCATCCTCTATATGGCTTATTGCGGTTTTAACACCACCGGGCGTGCACATTGGCCCTATGTCGCACTCATCTTTTAACCCATCACCGATTTTAAGTTTTTTGGTTTCCTCTACAAATTTTTTCATGAATTCTTCATAAATATCATCTTCAACATATATGCGGTTTATTGCAATGCAGATCTGGCCCATATTCCTGAAAGAACGTCTTACTGACCCTTTTACTGCGGCTTCAAGGTTGCAGTCTTTGCAGATAACAGTCGGAAGGCTTCCTCCAAGCTCCACAGAAACTTTTTTAAAAGTGTCAATGCATCCCTTTAAAACCTCTCTTCCGGTTTCAGTGGAACCCGTAAATGCAACTTTTTTAACAATCCTGCTGCTAAACAGTACCGGCCCTATTTCAGCGCCTGCACCGGTTATCGCATTTACAACTCCTGGTGGCAAGCCTGCGTCTTCAAGACATTTGACAAAAGCAAGAGGCGACAGCGGTGTCTCAGATGGAAGCTTTGCGATAATTGTGCATCCTGCAGCCAGGGCTCCTCCTATTTTCCATGCAAGCAGCTCAATGGGATAGTTCCAGGGAGAGATAGCGGCAGCAACACCCACGGGTTGATATATCACCCTGCTTTCGATGTCTTCTTCCTCGTTTGCTATGATTCTGCCGTATATCCTTTCACCCTCTTCAGCATAATATCTTAAGATCTTTGCTCCTTTTTCAACCTCACCCGCAGCCTCTTTATAAGGCTTGCCCTGTTCCATGGTCATTAATCTGGCAATTTCATCCACTCTTTCAAATATAATATCGCTCGCTTTTCTTAAATATGCGCCTCTCTTGGAAGGGGATAGCAGTGACCAGCTCTCAAATGCTTTTTCGGCCGCGATTATAGCTTTCTGGACATCTTCTTTATGTGCCCTTGGCACTTCTGCAAATACTTCACCATAAGCCGGATTTATGACTTTAAGTTTGTCTTTGCTTTCACTGTCAACCCATTTTCCTCCAATATACATTTGTTTTTCCAGCATTATTTACACTCCTATTACTAAAATATTTTAAAAAAATTTATAACTGATAACTGATAACTGATACCTGATTAAATAGTCCTTGCAGGATAATTATCGAAAATTCAAAAAAAACTTGATAATCCATGCTTGAGAAACTGTAAATTCCTTGAAAATATTGAATTATTCAGCAATAACTAAATAACTGATATATGTCCTGACAAATATCTGCATAATAAAAAATTGTTTTATGGTCAGTCAAGTTTGCAGGTGACCCAAACAACAATCAGCGGGAGATTTCCGGCTTGTTTTGTTGTATGAAAAACTCCGGGCGGTACGTAAAGCGCATCTCCCTGTTCAATTTCATATTCATCTTCGCCAACAACCATGGTTCCTTTTCCCATTATGACATAATATACTTCTTCCATATCATCATGAGTGTGGCCGGTGGTAGTTCCCGTAGGATAAATTGTAGTATGCCCCAAAGTAAGCCGTCTTGATTCACATCCTTTGTCATCCGGATTTATCAAATAATGAGTATCCCTGAGTACTGCCTTATCCCTGTTTTTTACTCTTTCCCTAAGGGATCTGGGGTCCAAATCAGGACTCATTGACTGAATGTTTACCACATATTTCATTTATGCTCCTTTTTTTAAGATCATTGGCAGATTTGTATAAATATTAAAAATATTTTTTTACTTTTTCAAAATGCTGTTCTATTAATGCTGCTGCTTTTTTACCTTTACCTTCAATGATTGCACCGATTATGCTTCTATGATCTTTTATGCTTTCATCCAAATTACTTTTAAAACCTTTTGTATATACAAGTATCAATATGTTGAAAGAGTCATTGATGTGGGGCAGATATGAATTTTTGCTGGTTTCAAAAATATAGAAATGAAATCTTTTGTCCACTTCTGCATATTTGGTAAGATGGTTTTCCATATAGCATTTTTCGAAATCACCCAAGAAAGACAGTAATTGTTTTTTGATATCCTCATTTAAATTTAAAGCTATTTTTTTTACTGCAAGTCCTTCAAGCGCCATTCTCACATCTAATAGTTCAAGAAATTCCGGTGTTGAAACTTTTCTTACTGAAAAACCCTTTCCGGTTGTGTATTTTAAAAGACGTTCTTTTTGAAGGATTGACAAAGCCTGCAATAATGGTATCTTGCTTATACCAAGCTTTTCTGCCATTTTTTCCTGGTATATTTTTTCTCCGCTTTTTAGGACATCGTTAAGTACCATTAGCTTTATTTTGTTATATGCTTCAAAACTAAGGCTTTGCTGGTTAATTTTTAAATCCATCGGACCCTCTCCTGCCTTAATAGTTCTTATTGAATTTATAGATGCTGTTTAAATAATTTTAAGATTAATCAGGTTTACTATATCTTGCGCATAATATGATAATAAGCCTGATATTTTAAGCATTTTTATATTAATTTTTACAGTAGTTATTTGTATTTGGTTAAAAATTTTTTTAATTTTATTATTTTAAAATTATTGATATTGACAACGTGTTTTTAAAGCTCTATCATTTCGTATACATTATACAGACTATTTTTTCTTTTTAAAGTTTTAAAATTAAAGTTTTAAAATAATTATTATCTGGTTAAATCCGGTTAAAATATTTAGTCCGCTTTTGAATTTTAAATTATTAAAAAACAGTCCACTTTTGATTTTTAAATGACAATTAAAAATATTGGTATTGACAACGGATTTATAAAGTTTTATCATTTTTGTATACATTATACAGTAGTGAGCAAGTTTACTGTAAAGAGTAAAATTTATTTTAAATAAAAATATAAAGGCTCTGTCAATTACAAAATCACAAATTCTATAAATCTTTAAATTTTGAAAAACCGGATTTTTTAGTGCCTAAATTTTCGGTTTTTAGTACCCGTGTTTTTCATTTGATTTTTTATATGGTAAATTAAAAAACAGTGGGAGATTTATAAATAACGGATTTTACAGTGAGAAGTAAAGAAGTAATTTATAAAGAAAGGAGGCTTATAAAAGGGAAAAAAGTAGAAAAAGCATATTTACTTTTCCAAAGCAAATATGTCGGTATCAAAAAATATCATTAACACAATAATAAATACAATATTTTTATTGTGTTAGGAAATGAAAGGAAGGTTTCATGAAATTCATGAAAAAGTATTTGGTAATTTTGGTAGCAGTATTGTTGGTGGTTTCTTTCTCATTTGTAGGATGCAAGACTACCGCAGCAGCTGAAACAACAGCCGCAGCAGCTGAAACAACAGCCGCAGCAGCTACAACAGCAGCAGGAGAAACTACTGCAGCAGCTGAAACAACAGCAGCAGCATTAGTAGACAAGCCGTTTACTATTGCTGACATTCCTGAAATTAAAAACAAAGCAGACGTAACCATGATGGTTGAAACCGGCGGTCCATTTGACAAAATACTTCCTTACATAGAGAAGTTTACTGCACAGACCGGAATTAAGGTAAATATAGAAAGAGTAGCTTCCCCGGTTGTTTATTCCAAAGAAAATGTGGAACTTGTAGCCGGCACCGGAGTATACGATCTTGTTTATGTTGAAACCGCATGGACAGACGAATGGGCACAGTATCTTACCCCTGTTGTTGACCTTGCTGCACAATTTGAGTCAGCAGATGCATTCAACGCAAGCCTTGCAACCCAGGCTGCCCCGATTCTTTCAACAGCCAAAACTGATGGTGTATTAATGGTTGTACCTTTCTACACATATCAGACAGGTATGTTTATAAGGCAGGACATATTTGATGATGCTACAGAACAGGCTGCTTTTAAGGCTAAATACAGCTATGATCTCAAACCCGCTGTAACTGTTCAGCAATTGCAGGATCAGGCAGAATTCTTTACCAGAAAAAAAGGCGAAATGCTTAAGGGCAAAGCTCTGGAAAAAGATATATACGGCATGGCTATGCAGGCAAGCGCATATCAGGCCAATGATGAATTTTCAACATATCTCTGGGGCAATGGCGGAGATTATGTACAGGTTAATAAGGATGCTTCAGGTAAAGTTACAGATTTTGTTATAACCAAAAAGAATACTGAACTTATGATCCAGACAATGAAAGAATATGTTGCCAGGGTTAAGACATCTTCTCCGGGCGTTTTAACGGCTAACTTCGATTTTGTTGTTGGTTCACTTGGTGAAGGAAGCTCAATTATTACCGGTATGATGTATTCAAACTGTTTTGCATGGGATTGTGATATTTTG
Source organism: Candidatus Humimicrobiales bacterium (assembly GCA_038320085.1). GTDB lineage: Bacteria > Actinomycetota > Humimicrobiia > Humimicrobiales > Humimicrobiaceae > Fen731. Next base: position 7,825 of record JBBQDW010000051.1, on the reverse strand, counting down.
AAAACATCTGTTGTGCCAACTGACCCGGATGCCAAGTTGGGAATATATCCAACTTTGGGAAACAGAGGGTATACAGGCGCATGGTCATTTGGAGTAGCAAAAGCATCCAAGAACCCGGAAGCATCTTACTGGTTAATAAGATGGCTCAGTTCAAAAGAAGCTCAGATTGTTGTTATGAAAGAAGCCGGCCAGCTGTCTACAAGAATGGACGTAATAGAAGATCCTATGTGGAAAACTGCTGAACTGGCTTATCCTTTTGGAGTTCTGACTGATTACTTGAAAACTGCTTGGACCGATGCAGATTTTGCTAAGTTTTTAGCTGATGCGTACTATTTCAATGCAGTATCAGGCGGCAAAGTAACTGAAATGCATATGAATACTCTTTCAAAAGGTTTCAGCGGCGAGCTTTCTCCTGAAGATTGTATTGCTTCTGTAAACAAACAAATGGTAGACCTGGTTACTAAATTTGATACAGTGCCTATCACAGTAGAAAAGTAAATATTAAGTCTAATACCTTATATCTGAAAACATAAGGGGATATATCAAGGGACGGGATGATTAAAAAAGATAAATATCCCGTCCCTTGAATTGAAAGTCGATTGCATTGTAAGTCTGGAAAAGAAAAATAGGTCTGGAAAAGAAGGAGGAAGCAGACAAAATGGCGAACGTAAAGGGTAGTGTTGCTACTGTTAATGAGAATAGTTTGGGAAGAAAACCTACTATTTGGGAAACTCTTTCAGGTGAAAAATATTTCAAGTGGATGTTAGCATTGCCACTTATCATAGTGCTTTTGGTCTTTATGGTCTATCCTCTTATTTTTTGCTTGTATAAATCGTTTTTTCAAAGCAGTTTGTCAGGAAACGCTATATTTATCGGTCTTGAGAATTACAGGGTAATGCTTCATGACATAAATTTCTGGATACCCCTCGGACGTACTTTTCAAGTAACAGTTATCTGTATAGTTGCTGAGATATTAATAGGATTAGGGCTTGGAATGTTATGGAACAGGGATTTTAAGGGACAGAATATCGTGAGGGGACTTATACTTCTGCCTCTTTTGGTAGCTCCCCTTATACTATCGATAGTATGGAATTTTCTTCTTGAATACAACATTGGTTTTATTAACCAGTTGTTTGTAGCAATTGGTTTAGGAAGGGTTAATTGGTGGGCGCCCTCAGGTGCGTTATATACAATTTGTGCCATAACGATATGGCAGTGGTTTCCATTTTCAACCTCGGTTTTGCTTGCAGGACTAAAGAGCCTTCCAAAAGATGTGTTTGAAGCAGCAAGAGTTGATGGAGCCAAGAGCTGGTTTACTTTTAGAAAAATAACTTTACCGATGCTGAGTCCGCTAATCGTTATCATTACATTGCTGCGAACCATGTGGCTCATCAGGTTGTTTGATCCATTATACGGTACGACTCGAGGAGCAGTTGGTACAGAGCTTTTGGACTGGATGGTTTATAGGACATCGTTTGTTTATTTTGATATTGGTTACGGCTCGACACTTGCTATCATGAGTTTATTTTTAACAATGATAATTGGCGCAATTATGTTCAAACAATTAATAAAAACATTAAACGCATCCAATTAAAAGGAGAGAAGGTGAAAATTGAAAAATAAAGGAATTACATTTAAAAGAGTATTATTCTGGGTAATAACATCGCTGGTTTTACTTGGAGTCTTAGGACCGCTTTTATGGATATATTTAACTGCTTTTAAATCTTCTTCAGATATATTTGCAGGAACTTTGGGAAGGCAATTATTATTTACCCCAACATTGGATAATTTTAAGCGTTTGTTTTTTCAATTTCCATATTTTAAAACATTGGGCAACTCACTGATAATAAGCCTGGGAAGCACCGCGCTTGTTATGATTATTGCATTGCCGGCAGCTTATAGCTTTGCCAGGTGGAACACGGGCGGAGGACACATTCTTTTTAATACTATTGCTTCAAGGATGTTTCCGGGAGTAGTGGCGGCCATACCATTTTTTATTTTATTTCGTAAATTGAGTTTATTAGATACCCATATTGGTTTGATTTTATTGTTTATGTATTTTAATGTTTCATTTGCTACTTTCCTATTATATGGATTTTTCAGGGATGTTCCGGTTGAGCTTGAACAGGCAGCCATGATAGATGGATATGGGCGTTTTGCCATATTCAGGAAAGTAGTGCTGCCTCTGGTTTTACCGGGAATAGCGACTACATCGGTTTTTTGCCTGATTTGGTCGTGGAACGAGTTTTTATTTTCGTTTTTATTCTCTCGAAAAGTAGCAACAACTATAACTGTACTGATTTCCTCTTTCTGGGGCTCAATAGATGTGCAGTATGGGACCATGGCTGCAGGAGCAGCAATCAGTATATTGCCAACACTTATTGCTGCCTGGTTTATGCAGCGCTATATTATAAGAGGATTAACGTTTGGCGCAGTTAAAGGATAAACTTAATCATTGTCAATATCAAATTATCAAGTCTACGGGATTATTGGTCTAAAATCTTTAAACAAGTGGGAGGTTATGTAATAAATGTTACCACGAATGACAATGGGGAACTGGCTGTTTTGGTCAGTATTAATATGGATAGGTATAAATTTTATCTGGCTTGGAATATTTCCAAATTTGCCGGCCTGGATAGGCGCTATTATAGCCACTATAGCAGCTGTTGTAACTTTTAAGTTTGGTCCTCGGCCCAAAGAGGAGGAGGAATAGAAAATGGTAGAAGTAAGACTTGAAAATGTGTCCAAGCGTTATGGACGAAAATTAGCAATAGATGATATCAGCTTTACCTGTAAAGAAGGTGAATTTTTTTCTATCCTTGGTCCTACAGGAGCAGGCAAAAGCACGATTCTTAAGATGATAGCAGGGATAGAGCCGATTAATTCCGGTAAAATATATTTTAATGACCGGGTAGTAAATAATCTTCCTCCGCACGAAAGAAATGTTTCCATGGCATTTGAGTCATATAATCTTTACTCACATTTCAATGTTTATGAAAATATCGCATTTCCTTTGAAGGCGCCCAAGTGGAAACTTAATCTTTCCAAAGAAGAGGAAAAAGCAAAAGTCACCGAAATAGCTGATTTTCTTGGAATCGGACAATTATTGGACAGAAAACCCCAGAATTTAAGCGGCGGCCAGAAGCAAAGGGTCTCGCTTGCAAGGGCACTTGTCAGGAAACCCCAGGTTTATCTGCTGGATGAACCAATAGCGCATCTTGATGCAAAGCTTAAGTTTACGACACAGACTCTTTTAAGGGAATTTGCAGTAAATTACGGTGCCACTATAATTTATGTTACTCATGATTACAGGGAAGCATTGGCCCTCTCAGATAACATGATGGTGTTGCGAAAGGGTAAAATCGATCAGCTCGGCTCTCCTGAAGAGATTTATCATACTCCTAAAATAGATTTTGTGGGAATGCTGGTAGGGGAACCCCCCATGAATATGGTGGATGGAGTACTTATTAATAACCGGGACGGAAAAACAATTTTTAAAGCAGGCAGTTTATTCGAGTTCGAGTTATCAAAAGATGCTGCAATTAAAGCACAGAAGTGCGTCGGGAATGAAAATAATAATCTTAATGTCAGGATGGGTATCAGGTGTGAATATATTAAAGTAAGTGATAAAAAAATATCTGATAATTCTTTCCGGCTTCCTGTCTATGCAGCTGTACATGAAGCTGAAAGTTCTGTTATTACATTTGAACTGGAAAACTCTTTTCTTCATTCAAGAATAAACAGGGGAAAAGGTTATGATACTTGCCATATTTCAGAAGAAGTCTGGCTTGAAATCGACCAGGAAAATATTTGCTTTTTTCAAAAAACTATTGAATTATCTAAGGCTTAAGGTGAGGTGAAAATGAGTAGGGTAGATTGTAATAATGTTTGGAAAATCTATGGCGGAAATGTTATAGGTGTTAAGGATTTGACTTTTACTTGTAATGACAAGGAATTTCTCGCAATACTGGGTCCATCCGGCGGGGGCAAAAGTTCGACCCTGCGCATGCTTGCAGGTCTGGAAGAAATCAGCAAAGGTGAAGTCAGCTTTGACGGTGTGGTTGTTAATGAAAAAGGACCTTCGGAAAGAAACATCGCGCTGGCCTTTGAATCTTATGCGCTTTATTACAGGATGAGCGTATTCGAGAATATAGCGTTTCCTTTAAGGGCCAAAGGTATGAAAAATAATGAAGTTGATAAACAAGTCAATGCTATTGCAAAGGTACTTAATTTATCTGCACTTTTGCAAAAAAAACCTGCAGAGTTGGCCGGGGGCCATCAGCAAAGAGTTTCACTGGCCCGAGCTCTTATAAGAAAACCAAATGTAACTCTTCTTGATGAACCGCTTTCACATATGGACCAGCGTCTGAGGGCAGAAATAAGGGCGCAAATACGAAGAATCCACGAAGAGCTTGGCAATACCACTATTTATGTCACGCATGACCAGGCAGAAGCTATCTCCCTTTGTGATCGTATATTGATATTAACCAATGCTGAGAAGCAGCAAATCGGTACAGTAGACGAGATTTACAATAAGCCTGTAAATAAATTTGTAGCTAATTTTATAGGCCAGCCCGGAATGAACTTTATGCAATGTAAAGTAGAATCACAAAAAAGTGTATCCATAAATACAAATGTCGGGGTAAAAACATTGGAATTAGCAGGGACAGTTGACCCTAAATATATAGGTTCTGAGATTACAATGGGGATAAGGCCCCAGCAGATAAGAATTGCTGAAAATAAAAACCTGGAGTCAATTGTGCCCGGCCTTATAAAGATGATTGAATTTCAGGGTGATACCAGTATCCTGATAATTGAACTAAGCGATACCAAAAAAACTGAGATCAGGGTAGTTATTTCGGCGGGAGGGATCAAATTCAAGCGTGGCGACAGTTGCTTTATGGATTTCAGGCCTGAATTTATTCACTTGTTTGATGATACAGAAAAAGCCATTATTGAAAGAAAAGTGTAACAAAATTAAAGCTATAAAAGGAAGTAATTATGGGTGTTTTGTCTTTGTTTAAGCTGGATGGCGAAAAAGCAATAGTAACCGGGGCAGGGCGCGGTTTTGGGCGTGAAATTTCACTTGGACTGGCTGAAGCAGGCGCAGATGTGGCCGTAATTGACCTTCTTCTTGACGAGAGCAAAGAAACTGCAGCAATGGTTGAAAAACTGGGCAGAAAATCCATGGCCCTTCAGGGTGATGTAAGCAAAGAAGAAGATGTCCGGAAAATGGTGAAAAAGGTTGCAGATGAGTTCGGTAAGATAGATATTCTTGTTTGCAATGCCGGTATCTGCAGCTGGGTGGCTGCTGAGGAAATGGAGTTTTCAACATGGCAGAATCTGATGGACGTGAATTTAAACGGAGTCTTTCTATGCTGTAAATGGGTTGGCAAAGAAATGATAAAGCAGAAAAAAGGAAGTATTATAAATATTTCTTCCATGTCTGCTTACATTGTCAATGTCCCGCAAAAACAGTGCCATTATAACGCTTCCAAAGCGGCTGTCGTCCATCTTACAAAATCTCTCGCAGTGGAATGGGCGCCTTATAATATCAGGGTAAATGCTTTGTGCCCGGGGTATATCATGACGCCATTACTAAAGGTAGCCGATCCCGAGATGCTTCAGAAATGGATTGATATAAGTGCCCAAAAAAGGATTCCGGATCCTTCAGAGCTGAAAGGGATCATTGTATTTTTAGCTTCCCAGGCAGCAAGCTATTTTACCGGCAGCTCTATTATTGCAGACGGAGGTTATTCTTTGTGGTAATTGGCGTTTTATTAAGAAAAATAATCCGATAAAATAAAATAAGATTTGCAGGAAGGTAAAAAATAACTACATTATTGGGCAGATCAAATTGACTGATAAACAAGTTATATTATAGATTAATTATTGATTGTCAATTTATATTTAAGGAGGAGCAGTGGATAAAATTTTTCCAAAGCTAAAGTTCGGTTTTGTAAATTTGACGCTTGATTTTCTCGAGGAAGAAGATTTAAAGACAGCCACAGGTTATGCTGCAAGTGCAAAAGCTTTGCTTCAAAAAGAGATGGGAGTGGATATAGTAGAATCTGCGCCATCAGTAAACTCGAGGGCCATGTCAAATGCTGCATGGAAGCTTTTTAAGGCCCAAAATGTAGATGCAGTCGTTATCTATAACGGCACTTTCAGTACAGGTGAAGTCACTGCTGAGATTGTCAGAAATCTTGAGGTCCCTTACCTTATATGGGGGATAGAGGAATTTGCAATAAAGAAGCATAATTTTACCGGGTCAATGGTAGGCGCATTGCCTCAGGGAAGTATTTTTGCAAATTTTGGCCAGAAGTTCAGTTTTGTATATGGCAGTGATGTAAAAAGACCCAATGTGAAAGAAAAAGTCAGAGTCTTTGTAAGCGCCGTAAGAGCTATATCATACCTAAAAGAGGCAGCAATAGGTGTAATCGGGATGCGTCCGGATGGTTTTGAGATCTCTGATTTTGATGAACTGGCAGTCAAGAAAAAATTCGGTTCCACAATAACCAAAGTATCCATGTACTCTTTCACTAATATTATCAAGGGCATATCTGACAAAGAAATCGACGCAGACATGCAGACACAGCAGAAGATATTCAATATCAGCAAGGATAACCTCCAGGAGTCCAGGGGCTTGTCAAAAGTTTACCTGGCAGTTAAAAAGGTTGTTGAGGAAAGAAACCTTAAGTCTTATGCTCCTGACTGCTGGCCGGAACTGAGGGACCAGGATAAGACACCTATATGCCCTGCAAACGGCAGGATGAGTGCCGAAGGCATTATGGCTTCCTGCGAATGTGATGTGAGCGGCTCCCTTACACTTATGATGCAATATGCGATTGCTCAGACAACTCCATGGATTGCGGACCTTGTTAATTATATTGAAGAAAAAGAAGCGATACTCTTCTGGCATTGCGGTAATGCGCCTTATAATCTGTCAGATAAAAAACCCGAGATAGAAAGAGTCTTTGGCGGGCTTTCGCAGACAGCTTCACTCCGCAGCGGAGTGGCTACAGTTGCCAGGATAAATTCCATACGCGGCAAATATACAATTCATCTGGCAGTCGGTAAAGTAATCGATAACGAGGAGTATATTAAGGGAAGCAACCTTACCATTAAGATGAATAACGGAAATATGAAATTTATTGAATCACTTCTAAATAATGGTGTCCCTCATCACAATGGTATTATCTATGGTGATTTAACAGCTGAAATCCTTGAATTTGGCAAGCTTATGGATATCCCGGTTATTATTGCATAATCTGATTATATTTTTTATTAAATAGATTTTATTTTTTATTAAATATATTGCTTATTTACTTAGCTCACCATACTACTGTGTGCAGGGGTGCATGAGAGCAGAGCCACACAATATATCGGGATTTGTTGAATTTAAGTATATAAGTATTAAATATATTATTTTATTAGATGACTTATTTTATTAAATAATTTATTAAATAAGGAGGCGCTATGAAAAAACTGAAACTTTTCATCAATAATCAGTGGGTTGAACCGGAAGGCGGGAAGTATTTTACTTCCTATTGCCCTGCAACCGGCGAACCTCTTGCAGAACTTGCAGCAGCTTCCGCAGGTGATGTCAATAAAGCTGTTCAGGCAGCTAAAAAAGCTTTCCCCGAGTGGTCAAAAATGGATGGCGACAAAAGGGCCGATTTAATGATGAAAGCGCTTGAAATTTTCAAGTTAAGAAAGCAGGAATTTGCTGAATGGGAAGCGAAAGATGTAGGGAAACCGCTTAATGAGACTGTTAATACGGACCTGGTTTATACTTTCAGGGCAATGGAGTATTTTTCAAACC
>JBBQDW010000050.1:0-12300 GCA_038320085.1 Candidatus Humimicrobiales bacterium | reverse complement strand
TCAATATTTCTGATATCGATGTCCATTGCATGTCTCCATTAAAATCTTAAATGATTTCTATTACTTTATTTGGCTGCTTTTAAATAAACTATGACTCCGGTGTACTCATTCCATAGACAAGTCCCCGGGTTGCGCCATTATTGTAATTATACCATTTTTATATAGTTTTCTTTGGTATTTTTAAATATATTGTACTGAAATTTACAGAAGATTATGCACTTAAAAAAATATATTTAGCTTATAAAAATAATTTCAAGGATTAATTGTTATAAATGGCATCATGTCATAGGAAACATCTGCAATACACATAGCCGCTGCCAGCTATTTGTCACATAAGAGGAAAATAAGCGGAGCCTGATTTTAACAATTTCATGGTTTGCCTATTTAAAAATCACATTAATCTGTTAAGAAGAAAAGGACTGGCAAGCCATTCTTTCCCATCATCAGATTTTACCGTAACTGTTCTTTTGTTTAACCTTACAACAGTCCCTTTTAAAATATTTCCTGTGTTATCGATAAAAGATACTTTATCTAAAATCTCAAATCCCTGGATTTTTTCCAATATCATAGTCTCTCCTAAAAATTTTATTCTCTTATAGACATATGCGCTAAGCTTTACAAGCTCTTCCAATTCCATAATATCAATAAAACTCTTTACGTCATAACTAATTTCCTCTTTTTCCATGATTTTTACTTCTTCCTTTCATTTAGTTTTATTGATTTTTTTATCATGTTTCTCATTTATTTGAGAAAATTTAAGTAAAAATACTTCCTTTAATAAACAATAATAATATAATAATATAATTGACAAAAATACTTTATATATAAAAAATATGCAAACTATAGGAAGAAATGATCCCTGTCCCTGTGGCAGCGGCAAAAAATACAAAAAATGCTGTCAGCTAAAAGTTCAAAGAATCTTGGCTGAAGATCTTGAATATACAAAATTTCTAAATAAAAGGACAGGCATAAAGGATAAGCTTGTAGAAAAAGCCTTAGGTGTCCTGGGTATATCGGAATATGATGTTCTGGATTTTCTTTCAGATTCAGTACTGTTTAAAAACAGGAATATAAATAATGTTTATCCTTTAGATAAACATTATCTGTTTTTTAATATCTTAATAAATTCATGCAGGATATATGCGTTCCCAATAAAAAACGAAAAAATGTTTTTATGGCAATATTGTCTTGAAAACTTTCCTGATTTTTTTGATGATACTGAATTAAAATATTTGAAATCTATAAAGAATTCTAAAGCAGGTTTTTACTCGGTAAGGCAAACAGACACCGCTACTTCTGAAACCATTATTGAAGATATATTAACGCAAAAAATATATACATTAAAGGACAGGAAATTGAGTCATATTGCAGTAAAGCATGATATTTTTGGAGGAATTCTCATTCCTTATGATGATGTTTATATAATTGATGGCGCCACACCATCTAACTTCAGCCCCGGTGATAAAAATTATATAGTGAGCACATTGGAACTATTATATAAAAAGCATAGAAATAGCATTGTGAAAGCTTCCAAAGAAAATTTATCCGGTTTTTTAAATGAGTGTCCGGATGCTATATACAGGATAGTCCTGGATCATTTTTTTTTCGTCAATGAAGAACAAGAATATGAATATTCTGAGATGTTAACAAAAGATAAAAAGGAATTCATACTTTTAAAATCATATTATTCTTTTTCAGACAGAGATGATATAAAAAGAAGGATACTAAAAATAAGAGGATTTAGAATTGTAAATGAGGGAGAGCAAACCGACGAGATATCCTGGGTTAATTTCAGGGGCATGTCATTTGGAGAGGTATATATTGCTGATAAAGGGCTGATATTTCTTACCAATGCAAGGGAGCACCTGGAAAAATGGAAACATTTAATAAAAGATATTCCTTTAGAATTCCTAAAAATAGAGGAGATAGACCAGGAAGAAATTATAGAAAGTCTATTTATAAATATTGAAGATGACCTCTTTTTTGAAAAACCGGATGATATTTCTACAGAACAGTTCCGGAAGGATTCTTTAGAAGAATGGGATAATTTTTACAATGCGTGGTTTAATTTAAAACAGCCTGAACTTGGTTATAAGACTCCTTCGAAATTAATTGAGACAACTGAAGGAAGACAAAAAGTTACAGAATTTATAGATAGTTTGGAAAATGAGGTTCTGGGCATAAATAAATTACAATCTAAAAAAAATATTGAAAACAAAATAAAATATTTTAATGCAGATGAGTTAAGGAAAAGGATTGAAGCCGATTAAAACTGATTATTTTCCCCCTATGCATTTTACATTCATTGTAACTATTATTTAATAAGTATCAATAAATCATTACCATTTGCCAAATGTTGGCGCCCCGGGTATAAAAAGAAAGGCCGCCGCAATAACGACCTCTAAATTGTGCTGTCCTAAGAAGTGACTATAATGTACCAAAAATATTATTGCTTGTCAATAATATCTATTAATTATCTATCGTTAATACCTATTGTTATTATATATTAATTACTTCAGAAGAAAAATATATTTTATTTTTAAAAACTTCTCTTAGAATTTGTAACCAATGTTTCTATTGGTAAGATTGGCAATATTTAATAAATTTTCGAAATCTATAAGAGTGGCGCCGATAATATAATTATTTAGGGTTTGCCTGGATATATTCAGTTTACCGGCTGCGTGCTCCTGGCTTATATGTAATTCTTTTAGGGCTTTTTTTATGTTTTCTCCGACAGCTATGCTTAAATTTTCAGCTAATTTTTATTATTACATGTTTATGTGTCAGAGTGATCAGGAAATGGTTGAAGATATTAATTGTTTAAACACTGAACTCACTAAATGACTTAAAGGAAAGGTAATTGAAACTATAGATAAAATAGAGAATGATCAGTCTGAATATAACAGATATATAAATAAAAATCTTCCATATAATTAAGCTTAATGGCAGAAAAAAGGGGAAATAATAGCTGTTTAAGATCTTTGGATTTTCGAAAATTTCAGTTGATTAAAACAATCTTTTTCTTAACTCGTCCGGATTAAAATACTTCTGGATGTTAACACCGTTATCTTCCCTTTTGGAATCATGCAGATATTTATTTTCATAATCATTGATTAAGGCTTCCACCTTTTTTCTCCCTTCTTTTGTTTTAATAGCTTCCAGAGGGGTTATATTGCCTATTGCGGGAATCTTTATACTTACCCAATCATTGTAATAATCTTCCCACCACTTTAGGGCAATTTTTTCCAGTTCGGCTTCCGGTATTTCCAGCTTTTCTTTTTTTTCCGCTTTTTTTACCTCTGCAGTTTTTATTTTATTCTTTGAAGGTTGGCCAAGTAAATCATTAACATATGTATAATCAGTTCTATCAAATTCCAGGGGTAATTTCTGAATTTTTTTCTTGAACCTCTCAAGTCTCTCAAGGGAATTTGTCTCAAATGAAAGGCTTTTTTCCTTTAAGAAAATAGTACCAAGGATGGTGTTTTTTTCATTGGACCATGAAAATACTATTTGCTTTTTGGTCTCCTCAACAATCCTGATGTCACTTAATTTTATTAACTGTCTTTTTACTTCGTCCCGGTCAATTACCCTATAGGCGCTTGCTGACATAATCAGTTCTTCCTTATCGTAATTTACCATCTTTGGTAACGGTTTGGATATTAAATGATAAAAATAATGGACAGAAACCAGGTAAATAATTACCGGAAAATCTTTTAATATTCTGGAATATTCTATTCTATTTTCATAAAGGCTTTTATATTCTTTTCTGTAAGTCCTGCAATACTCTTTTGCCATGTCAAGTATCAATGGCTCGTCTAATGGTGGGTAAAGTATCGGCGGCGAGCCTTCCAGGATATATAGATCTGTGTCCCGGATGAAATCATAAGGAACAATCAAGCCTGAAACAATATCATGTTTTACAACTCCCCCGCTTAATTGTATGTCAATTAAGCGATAGTGTTTTTTTGTAAAAATATCCTCAACCTCAACAACAGGATAATTGCCGGCACTTAAATTGTCCTTGCCGTCTTTATCAGTTATGCCGGTCACCTTAAAGAATCCGTTTACAGATTTATTTAATGTCTCAATAAAATGTTTCTCTTCCTCTGTAAATATATCAGGATAATGCTTAAGGGAGTATTTCCATAAATAATTATCATGGACTTCATCTGTATTTATAAAGTCAAATCCAAAGTCATCTGTTTCTATATCTTTTTTGTAATTATCATCATTAAAATCCATTTCAAATATCGGATAGCCGTGAGTTAAAAAAAGCAGAGATGTTTCTCTTAGAAAACCCTCAAATTCTTGTTCATTTCTTAATTTATCTTTTTTATCTGGATTAAATAAAAGAAAATCAAAAAGATAAAATGTCGGTTCAGTTGATTCAAGTTTTAGTTTCTCAATTCCGATGTCAAATACTTTTATGCTTGCTGAGCGCCTGATTTCAAGATATCTGTCATATTTATAATTGCTTAAACTTACTGTTTCTGTTTTTTGCAGGCAGCAATTCTTATATTTCTTACCGCTTCCACATGGACAGGGATCATTTCTTCCCAATTTGTGAAATTTTATTCTATTTGTTGCCATATTATCTTCAATCATTTTATGAAAATCTTTGGGAAATATTCTTTATGAATGAATTCCTTGTTGAATGCACCAATAATTCCAGAGTGCTTTGAGAAGCTCAGACCGATAGTCAAAAGAATTGCTTGCAGAGAATGAAAAACTTCATAATATGCTTTTGAGACAGAATCGTCATAGTACTCTTGTTCATTAAGCTGTTTAGCAATTTTTAATGTATCTTTTGATTTGGTCATTATAACATTTAACTTTCTGGCGAGCTCTGAATCTTTTTTCACTGTACTAAAACCCCTTCTTTCTGAATATTCATAAAGAGAGGTTCGAATCTGTCATTTTCAAAGCGTGATTTTTCATAAGTAAAAGCAGTAATAACTACGTTATGTTCCCAGGCAATTTCCCAGACAATCTCATCAATTTTATCTCTAAGTTCTTTGGTTTTCTTACTTACCAAGACTAAAATGTCATAGTCTGATTCAGATTGAAAATCACCTCTTGCCCTCGAACCAAATAGTATGATGTCCATTATTTGCTCTCTTAATTCTTTCTTTAAATTATCTGCTACTTTTTTTACAATAATGTCAAAATCTTTTATGTTTGTCTTCATAGTTATTATTTTTTAATTAAAATTTTTATTAGTAAATTTTATTATCTCAAATTTTAGTCAATTATTAAAACAATTTCAGGGACAATAATATTTTCAGGATAATTTGTGCTAAATAAGTCCTTACCATCCGGACTTATAAATTATATTAATATATTTTAGAAAAAATATTATTATTAATAGACTTTAATATTATAATAGGATTTCCTGAAAAATAGTTAAATTTTAAAATTTTTTCATTGGCATGCATTACCATAATAATGAATTCATTACATATTTCCATTTTTAATGGTGTCCCCTACATTTGGAGTGAAGGAAGCCGGCAGGTAGGCAGCCTTAAGGACCTTAGGGCCGCTGTTAAAGCAATAGGACTTGGCGTAAATATAAATATCACTAAAAACAATTCAGAATTTCTCACTGCTTGGCTCCCTGCATATGAAGATTTATGGGTGGCGTCATCACCATTAATAAGGGGCGGGACTGAAAACAAAAAAAATGTTTGCCTTAAACCTTTTTCTGTTTTTGCCAGGCCCCTAAATATTGAAGAGTTGCTTGAGCTGAATGCTCTTGCCCAAAACGGCAATATTGCCGAAACTCATATTATATTTGGCAATTCGATTATCTGGACAGGTGATTTTTTTAAAACAGCTCTTAGTCTTGTGGCGCAGGAAAATTTCCTGCCTGCTCTGCTTCAGCAAAATGGTTATTGGGAGGCCCGCTGGGTGCCCATGCCTTGTGATGAAATTAATAAACAGCTGGAAAAATTAGCTGCGGCCATGCCTGCAGTTTGCCGGTGCTTTAGCAATGATGCCAAAAAGGCTCCTGATTTACCTGCTCAAACACTCCTTAATTTATTATTTGCAAAAAGTATTGATGCTATCATCAGAAGCGCCAACCCTTTAAAAAATAAATTTAAAAAATTTGACAACCTGCATGATGCCTGGATGACAGCTCTGTCTGGCGAGAACGCCCAAGTTATGTGGGACAACAGTCAGGAACTTCACAGTTTTTCAAAACAATTGACTGATTGGAGCCGGCCCGTTGGCTTAATCGCCCGTTCACCCTATAAATTCTGCTTTCGCCTGTCAGAACCTTTAGAAGATAAAGCTGCCAAATGGCGCCTGGATTACATGCTGCAGCCCAGGGATGATCAGAGCCTGCAAATTCCTGTAGCTGATCTCTGGGGTAAAAATCAAAAAACACTGCAGCAGTTAGAAAAGTTTAAAGGTTCTGTTTTAGAATTTATCCTTCTGGCGCTTGGACAGGCTTCCGGACTTTGCCCTTACATTGCAGAGAGTTTAAAAGAAGAAAACCAGGGAGGTTTTGACCTTAATTCAGACAAGGCATTGACCTTCCTGAAAGAATATTCGGAAGCTCTGCGTTCTTCCGGTTTTACAGTACTGCTGCCTTCGTGGTGGGTTAACCAAAGCACAATAAAACATCTGGGGTTAAAAGTAAAAGTAAAAGCCGGGGCCGCGCCAATGAATACTGCTTCAGGTTCCCTGACTCTGGATTCCTTAATAAAATTTGATTACATGGCATCGCTTGGGGGTGAGGACCTAAGCATTGAGGAATTGAGATTTCTGGCAAAACTAAAAGAGCCCTTAGTAAAATTCAGGGGCCAGTGGACCCAAATCAATCAGGAGCAGATTCGCTCTGCAATCCTTTTAATTGAAAAACAGAAGGATCAGAAAATATCCGCCCGCCAGTTGCTGACTGTAGCTCTTGGTACAGATAAACAGGTAGACGGGCTGCAGGTTGATTTGGTCCAGATAAAAGGATGGTTAAAGGATCTGCTTGATAAATTAACGGGGCAAGCTGAGTTTGGGCTTCTGTCTCAGCCCCCCGGATTTATAGGAAAACTCAGGCTTTACCAGGAACGCGGATTTTCATGGCTGGCATTTCTTCGCCAATGGGGGCTGGGGGCATGCCTTGCTGACGACATGGGCCTGGGTAAAACTATACAGGTGCTGGCTTTGATTCAAAAAGAATGCGCTTGTGGCGAAACAGGGCCCGTTCTTGTCGTCTGTCCTACTACTGTGATTAATAACTGGCGCAAAGAAGCTGAGTTTTTTACTCCTGAGCTAAAAGTTCTAATACACCACGGAAGCGACAGGCAAAAAAAAGAATCGTTTAAGAAAACCGCCATGGACCATAATATCGTCATTTCAAGCTATGGATTGCTGCAGCGCGATATTAATTTTCTTAAGACTGTAAAATGGAAAGGGGTCGTCCTTGACGAGGCGCAGAACATTAAAAATCCCGAAACTTCTCAATCAAAAGCGGCGCGCTGCATAACTTCGGATTACCGTATTGCGCTTACAGGCACGCCTGTAGAAAACCACATAGGTGACCTCTGGTCGCTTATGGAATTTTTAAACCCAGGACTTCTGGGCAGCCGGAATTCATTTAAAAATAACTTTTACAAGCCAATTCAGTTATATCACAGTCCTGACGCAATAAACAAACTTAAAGCGCTTACGGGCCCTTTTATACTCCGTCGCTTAAAAACAGACAAATCTATTATTTCAGATTTGCCGGAAAAGATGGAAATGAAAGATTACTGCAGCTTAACCAAAGAACAGGTATCTTTATATAAGGCAGTTGTTGATGAGATGCAGGACCAGGTTGAAAAGGCTGAAGGTATTAACAGGCGGGGGCTTGTACTTGCCACGCTCATGAAACTAAAACAGGTCTGCAATCATCCGGCACAGTTTGCAAAAGATAATTCACCGATTGCAGAAAGGTCCGGTAAACTGCAAAGGCTAAAAGATATCCTTATTGAAATCCGTGAATTTAAAGAACATGCCCTTATTTTTACTCAATACGCCGAGATGGGCAGTATTCTTAAGATGTATCTGCAGGACCTTTTTGCAGAGGAGGTTTTCCTGCTTTACGGAGGCACAAGTAAAAAGAAGCGGGATGAAATGGTGGAGCGTTTCCAGAATGATGAAAATGCCCCGCATATTTTTATTCTGTCCCTCAAAGCCGGGGGAACGGGCCTGACGCTGACCCGAGCCAATTATGTGATACATTATGACCGATGGTGGAACCCGGCAGTCGAGAATCAGGCTACTGACAGGGCCTTCAGGATTGGCCAGACAAAAAATGTCCAGGTTCATAAATTTATAGTTGCGGGCACCCTGGAAGAACGAATAGATGAAATGATTGAGAAAAAGACAGGTATTGCAAATCAGGTTATCGGCAGCGGTGAACAGTGGCTAAGTGAACTTTCCAATGAAGATTTTAGTAAATTAATAAGGCTTGGAAGCGAAGCATTAGGAGAATAAGAAGATATGAGACGACACTACGATTATTATGACTGGTATGAACCGAGCAGCCCCAAAGCAGTAAAGGGCGGCATTAAAGCTCAAAGCAAAAGGGGTTCTTTTAGTGAAAAGTGGTGGAGCAAACTCTGGATTCAGGCACTGGAAAATTTTGGTGTTGGCGCAAGGCTTGCCCGCGGGCGCACCTATGCCCGCCTTGGCCAGGTTGCAGATCTTGATATTGGGAAGGGCGTTGTTTGTGCAAAAGTGCAGGGTTCACGGTCAGAAGCTTACAGGATTTCAATTAAACTCACAACTTTTACTGAAAAACAGTGGCAGGATATCGTCTCTCAAATAATAGAAAAACCAATTTTAGCGGCGCAGCTTATAAGTAACGAAATGCCCCACGGAATTGAATCGGTATTTAAAAAAGTCGGGCAATCCCTGTTTCCCCAAAACCAAAAGGACCTTGAAACTGACTGCACATGTCCGGACTGGTCAAACCCCTGTAAACATATTGCCGCCGTATTTTACCTGATGGCTGAAGCTTTTGATAAGGACCCTTTTTTAATTTTTAAACTGCGGGGCATGGAACGGGAAGAGTTTTTAAATTCGCTCCAGGCCAGCGGTGCAGCCCGAGGTGAATCCGGTGATAATATCGGACAGGAGGCTGAAGATCCTGCTGGGGATAGAGCCGCGGGGGCGGTTGTGGATAAAGAAGCCGGAGGCACAATTGTGGGTAGAGCCGGAGGCACGGTTGTGGATAGGGCCGCGGGCGCAGTCGTTGATAAAGCCGGACGTACAATTGTGGATAAAGCCGGAGGCACGGTTGTGGATAAAGCCGGTGGCATAGTTGTGGATAAAGCCGGACGTACGGTTGGGGATAAAGCCGAACGTACAATTGTTGATAAAGCCGGTGGCACAGTTGTGGATAAAGCCGGAGTAATTATAGTCAAAAGACCAGAAACGGATCCGGAACCACTACCATTAGACTGCAGCGAATTCTGGGGTGGGGGAAATTCAGCCACTGCCTTTCCTTCAAGTAGCGCTACTTCTATATCTTTACACGCAGTTCTTATCAAACGCCTGGGTTCTCTTGCCCTCTGGCGCTCCGATAAAAGCTTTATTGGTGAAATGGACAGGATTTATAAGAATGCTTCAGTATATGTTGAAGGCTGTATAATTTCTTATTCAGATTTCAGCGATAAATAATTTAAACCACATTGCCCTTCTTGCCTGTAATATATACAGGCTCATGGGTTGTCACAGTGTCTTCTATTAGCTTAAAAAAGTTTTTTCTTGCTGAAGTAGCATTTAGTATAGCCATATTCATCCCTTCTAACGTACATATTCAGGTACATGTTATACGGTAAAATTATTTGTGTCAAGAAATGGAAATATTTTGTCATTTAAGTGTGTCTTGCTTATCCTCTGCTAAATAACATGTTTTCCTTTGGGAGCAAAAGTAGGTTCATAACAGTAATGCCTGGATGTCATAAACTCATGGCTTAGTCCGCCGACATCAATAGGTTTTTACGTGTATGCTTTGCATTTGATTAAGCTCCCTTTACCTCATAATCGAATACTTCCCCGATTTTTACACCGAAAACGTCGGCGATACGGAAAGCAAACTCTAATGAGGGTGAGTACAATATCTTGTTTTCCAACTTTTCTATCATATGTCTTCGTCCATGTGCTATGTAATATCCCTGGGTTTTAAAATCAGTTCCAGGCCTTTTATTATCTGTCCAATCCTCTCAGGACTTAAGGTCCCGATTTTTTCTATTAAATCTCTCTTGTCGACTGTATAAATCCGGGAAATATTTACAACGCTTTGTTTCGGAAGATTTGCTTCTTTGGGCAAAAGCAGTATATTCCCAGGCGATTGTGCCCTTTTTATATTTGAGGTAACGGCACATACAATAACAGTATTTATCATACTTTTATTAAAGACATTATTCTGGACTACAACAAAAGGACGGATACATGCAGGTTCCGAACCGGATGGCTCTCCAAGATTTATCCAGTATATTTCGCCCTGACTGACTACCACTTATCCTCCAGGTGTTTCTTATAATAGGTTTTCATAAGTTTTTGAAAATCCTGTTCCTGTTCTGGAATATTGTCAGCATATGCGCTGTTTAATTTATTTAAAATTTCTAAATTTTCATATTGCCTGATGTAGTTTCCCAAGGCAAGCTGGAAAAACCTGCTTCTTGAAATATTTAATTTTGCTGCTGTTTCCTCGGCTTTTTCAAATAATTCTATCTCCATGGATACACCTGTTTTTATAATAGCCATAATAAAATCCTTTAGAATATTATAAACTTTATTTTATACTTAATATTATACTGATAGTATAATTATTAGTAGTATTTATTACAATACCTTTTATTTGGTTTTATAACTCTTATCTCCTGCATGCCGAACCGCATATTCATTAAAGCTATTATCAGAAAACCTTTCATTAATTACCAATAGTGCCAGGGTATTTTTTGGGGGCAGGACCGTTGCTGCTCCTTTTTCTTACTGTCCAAAAGGCAACGCTAAAAGTGAAGAAATAGATAGGATAAGCTCAGGCAATTTCCATAACAGGTAAAGCGGGCAATTAAGCAGCCCTTCTGAATAACTTAAGTTTCGCAGGGATGTTTTTACTGATATTAACGGTTCATATTTTTTCCTGTAAACTGCAAGGCTTTTAGATTTAACATTATCAGCTGCTTTTACTTCTATCGGCACTATTTTATCGGTAAACTGCGCCACAAAATCAATTTCGGCAAGGTTTCCGCTGGACCAATAGAAAGGCACGTCCCCGCTTAATAAAATAAGTTCCTGAAGACAATAGTTTTCAGCCATTATTCCCTTAAATTCCCGGTACAGCAAGTCTTCCTCTATGATTGACCTGGCACTTAAGCCGGACATTTTCCTTAAAAGCCCGACATCAGGCAGATAGAGTTTAAAATGCGATTTGTCGGCATATGCCTTAAGCGGCATAAACGGTTTTTCGATTCTTAATACCTTATAAACCATTCCTGCATTTTGGAGCCATGTAATTGCACTCTCAAAAGAGCGAGCACCCGCGCCTTCGCGCAACAGGCCATACACAAACTTGCCATTCTCTTTTGCAAGCTGGCCGGAAACAGAGTTCCATACCATGCTTAGTTTTGGAATATCAGGTGTAGGGGCATATTTGGCAAAATCAAGCTCATACAGATTTAGGATATTTTGCTGTACAGTCTCTGTTTCGGCAATATCTTTTGTTTTAAGCCAAACGTATACAGCTTCAGGCATTCCTCCGATAATATAGTATGTTTTTAAATAATCCTGTAATTTGCCCGTAAAGATTTCTGGAATTGGTTTGGGCCCTATTATATCGCCCGTTAAATAATCAATAAGCATATCCTCACCATTTGCCTGCAAAAATTCATAAAAACTCATAGGGCCCAGGGTCAGCATATCAACTTTTCCTACGGGATAGGAGGCTGGACGAGCCATTGCAATTCCTAAAAGCGATCCTGCGCAGGCGATATGATACTGGGGAGCAGATTCACAAAAGTATTTTAGTGAGGTAATCGCCTGGCTGCAGAACTGGATCTCATCGAATATAATTAGTGTTTTTGCCGGCCGGATTACCTTGTTGCTGACTATGCCTAATTCGATTATTATCCTTTCCGGATCAAGATCTTTTAAAAAAAGCTTTGGCAGAGCTGAATTATTTTCAAAGTTAAAATATGCTATGTCTTCATAATATTTTTCGCCAAATTTCTTTAAGAGCCATGTTTTGCCGGACTGGCGTATGCCCCCGATAATAAGCGGTTTTCTCCTGGTCGACTGTTTCCATTTTATAAG
>JBBQDW010000049.1:0-12627 GCA_038320085.1 Candidatus Humimicrobiales bacterium | reverse complement strand
TTGATTTTAATTAGTCATTACATTTTAGTCTCAATTTGTTCTTCTTTTTTAATCTCTTTTACCTCTGCTTCTGCTACAGTTTTCCCTTTATCAAGAAACCCTAAAATTATACTTATAATTCCTATTGCTATTAAAACTACTGACAGCCACAAACCCAGGGTCACAGTTGGAAAAAGTGCAAGAATTCCCAGGACAGCTATAATTACCCCGACAACGATCAATATAATCTTACTCATAATATTCCTTTCAACTTTATAATAAATAATTATTCAAATGCTACATATTGGGATTTGCCTACAACTTCTAACTTTTCCATCTCTTTATCAAAATATACATATACATTATCAATTTCCTCCCAAAAGCTGGTCTCGGCAATATAAGCCGTGCTTTCTATTTTATCAAGTTCCTTAACAGGAGCATATTCATTAAACTTTTTAAAAAAAAGTGCCCTGCAAGAAACGCCCTCAAGAGCCAGTTCATAAGCCTTTGCGGCAATTGCCGGGGTCTTTATATATTCCAGGTTAACTTTAAAATCCAAATATTTCCGCTCCAGTATCTCAGAGTATCTGATCTTTTCTTCCAGGATAGTGCTGGTATTAAAATCTTCAAGGATATAGGAGGTCCTGTTTATATGATCTGACCATATGGGAAAGAATTCATCATTGAATGACTTAAAGTCCTTAAGCTCATCTTTAAACTCTGTAAAATCAGCCTGATTCTCGAATTCCAAGCTTTTTTCTGTCAGGACAATATTGCTAAAGCCAGTTTCTTTATATTCTGTGTAACCCTTTTTAACGCATCCCGTAAGGATGAAAGCAGCACAAACCAATGTCAGGATCATTGTTTTTATTATTGGCTTCAGTTTGCTCATTTAAAACTTTTGGTTTATATTAATTCAAGCTTCTGATTAATATCTTTTTTTGCTCTTTTTTCAGAAAACCAAGCAAAGAAGCATAAAAATCCTCAGCAGATTCCCCTTTTAAGATAAAATTCTCTACACCTATCTCTAAATACTTTTTTTTCATATCGGGATCGATACTTAAGATAAGTATAGACATTCCCGGATATAATCCCTGCAGAACAGGTACAGTTTCTCTGGTCTTGTGGTCCACAAAACCTCCGTTTATAATCAATACATCCGGTTTTTCTTTTTTTAATTCTTTATACAAATTATCAACTCTGTCCACATTCAGGATCAAACCTATTTCTTTAACCCCGGTATCTTTTATCTGCGAAACTACCAACATGAGAGCTGAAACAAAATTTTTGCTTCTTTCTGCAAGTAATATTTTCATTTTTTTTTGATTTAAGTATAACTTCGCAGCGCTATAATAATAACGGTGGAGCTTATAGTGTTTTATTGGGTATTATGGCTAGTTTTATCCTGGTAATTCCACCAGTAAGGCCGCTGTTTATAACTAATTTTAGCTTTAACGGCTCAGGGGTGTTAAAGATATTTTTGAAAATTTATTGGGTATTATGGCTAGTTTTAACTTGGTAGTTCCACCAGTTTTTGTTTTAAAGCAAGATAAACCGCTTCAGTTCTTTTTGAAACGCCTAATTTGCTTAATATGTTGCTGACATGAAATTGAATTGTAGAATTGCTAAGAAACAATCTTTTAGCGATTTCCTTATTAGACAAACCTTCTACCACAAGGGCAAGTATCTCTTTTTCGCGATTGGTTAACTTGATATTCTCGTGAATTTTTTCTCTCAGCTCTGAAATCAACACCCTGGTAGCATCTGATGAAAGTGCAAACTTTCCCTTATATACGTCTTTAATTGTTTTAACCAGTTTTGCACCCGATACAGTTTTTAGGACATAGCTTACTGCTCCGGCTTTCAGTGATTTTTTTATCAAATCCTCATCACTAAAGCTGGTTAAAGCAACAATCTTTACATCCGGCCAGCTCTTAATCAATTGGCTGGTGGCTTCAGCTCCATCAAGTATCGGCATCATCATGTCCATAAGTATTACATCCGGTAGATATTTTTCATACATACTGATGGCTTCTTTGCCATTTTCTGCCTCAGCGACTAAAAGTATGTCATCATAAGCTTCAAATAATGTTTTAATGCCAAATCTTACAAGCGGATGATCATCAACTATCATTACCTTGATTTTATTATTTTCTGTCATAATTATTTTTCCTATTATTATAAACTACTGATATTTTAGTTCCTTTTCCTGGTTCACTTTCAAGATTAAAGAAAGCACTTATCTTTTTTGCGCGTTCACTCATTATGATAAGTCCCAGGTTTTCAGGAGATGAATCTTCAGTATCAAATCCGACTCCGTCATCCTCAATATTAAGGCTGATTTTATCAGCAAGGCTACTTAATATTATCTTGGCTTTGGTCCCACAAGAATGTTTGGCAATATTGTTTAGCGCTTCCCGTGCAATTCGATAAAAACTAAGTTCAATATCGTAGGAGTAACAATAGTGTTTAACAAATTCAAAAGATATCGCGATTTTAGTCTTTACAGCCATTGATTTTATCAGTTCTTTTAGATTTTCTTCCAAATCTTCGTTTTTGAAGGAAGATGGCCTTAGGTCAAAAAGCAAAGCACGCATTTCTATAAGCGCAACACTATTTAACATTCTTACTTCATTTAATCTTTTCATTACTGATGCAGGATCTTTTTCCCATATTTTGGGAAGAACTTCTGCAATAAGATTTGCGGAAAAAAGTGTTTGTGTCACTGTATCATGCAGCTCTCTTGCTATATAATTCCTTTCGTTAAGAAGAATTTTTTCCTTTTCTGTTTTCTGTTTGGATTTTTCCAGCTTTTTCCTTTTTGTTATATCAATTCCATAAATATTATAATAATCTTTGCCTTCTATCTCAACAATGCTGAATTCATAAATAGAAGTTCCGATTTTAAGTTCCAGAGACATCAGGTTATCATTTTTCTTTTTTATTAAACCTGCTACAGAATCAACCAGTTTTCCGGGGATTTTTTTATCTTTTACACCAAGCTCCTGTAATATAATATTGCCGGGTGCATTTGCATAAATAATTTCAGGTTTAACGCTTACCCTAAATACTGGATTAGGGTTCTCTGAAGAAAATGTTAATAAATCAATAATTTCTTCTTTTGTCTTACCCCTTGGCTTACCAAGGGAATCTTTCCTGTTTATATCATCAAGCATTAGTTAATTTAATAAGGAGCTTCTACATTTTATTGTTTAATATTTTTACATACTTTATTTAAAAATCCAAGAACATATTATATTGAGGTTGCAACAAAATAATTATGGGTGTTTTTTGACTAAATACTCAACCTTTGAATCTTTTAAATCCTAACCTGTTAATTTTACCCGTAGAAAAACTATTGCTTTGTATAGGTAAAAATCTGCAACTCTAAAGGTGTTTTTCCCAGGCGATTTGATTTATATTAAAAGTATGTTTTTGATAAGATTTGAGCATTTGATACAGATAAAGAAAATACTTTTAAACAAATTTATCCCCATTTGCCAGGGAAAAATACTTGATGAAAGCAATAAAAAACAGCGAGGTTTATTTAAATCCTCATCATTTAACTTAAGAAAGGCATAGAAAAAAAGTGAATAAAAAAAACTTCAATAAATACACCAGCTTTATTGACAGGTTTCCTTTTATAATCGTTGCCGCAATACTGGTTTTTACAGTAATTTTTATTTTCCAGTTAAAAACAAAATTTCCATTGCCATTTTTTTCGGGTTATGGCGCCGCAGCTAAAGATACGGCAAGCGCTTCATATCCAATCCTGATTGCTTCTCCAGCTTCTGAGCAGGTTTTTAATTTTGCAAGTAAAACCGATTATGTCCCTATAGAAATTCAATCTAAAGCGATTCAGGGACTTAATTATAATCTCAACCTGGTAATCAACGATAATGAGCTAATAAAAACTTTTAGTTCACCTCCATTCAGACATGACTGGCGTCCTGATAAACCCGGAGAATATTTAATAGCCGCAAACGCTATGGATGATAATAATAAAATTATATCAAGCTCAAATAAAATCAAATTTACGGTGAAATTCAAATACGAAGAAGAAGCACCTGAAACTGTGGCAATGTATACAGACATGACAACATATGTCGAAGATACTGCAGGAAACAGTGCCCCGATTATTGCCCTTAAAATATATGAGGGCCCAACCTATTCTGCAGGAGACGATATTTGCTATTATAGGGTTAAAGCGATTGTTACAGGAAACTCTGTAACTGAAGTATTATTCAGTAAAGACGATAGCGGCGGTGTATGGGGCCCTTTTAATACTCAAATCAACCTGACAAGAAACACTCCAAATTACATGCTTACCGCAACAGCAAAAAATTTAGAGGGCCAGTCTATGAGTTCAATAACTCTAAACTGGGACCTTGGATCAATTGAAGGAAACCAGTAACAAATTTTTAAAGTAGGTTAAACATCCTTCTATAATTAATAATTTTTAATATTATCTATAGTTTTCTTTTTATTTTCTTAGTCTGTCCATAATCTCTACAGAGAGAAAAAGAAATTTGTCCTTTAGCTTTGCAACATCTATTTCTATCAGCATTTCTACCGGCCAACGGCGTATATTATCAGGAAAGCTTATAACCTTTTCTAAAGCAGCAGCCATCCAATAAAGGTCAAAACCAGGGTCTTTCTTTTTGGCAAGTTGTGCAAGTTCCCAAAAATTTTCTTTTTCTAATATAAAATATAGATCCACTGCGTCCCGCGGTTCTACTCTTCCAAAAAAAGCTAAAAATTTATCTGTAATTATATCTTTATAATCATTTACTTTAATCCCTAAATCTGAATCTGAAGGTTTTTCAAAGCGAAATGGTGAATCCAGGGCAAATTGTACTTTTATTATTTCGTTTTCCGTTGAAACTATTTCGTTTTCCTGTGAAATCTCAAATTCTGTAAAACTTTCAAATCTGCGAACGATATTTAAAAAGAATTTTCTTTTTTTTAACTCCTCTTCAATTAGTCTTGAAACAGGCAAAATAAGTCCCGTTTGAGCAGTAAAAATATCAAGATCATAAGACTTTCTATGGCCAAAATAGAATTCAGCAAGAGCTGTTCCTCCCGTAAGATAAAAGTGGGAAAAATCAGCTATATTAGAAAGCGCTCTAAGAACCCTCTTCTGAAGTTCTGATAAAATTGCTTTGCCTTTTAACATTAAAATAGTTCTCCCATAATCTTTTTATATCAGGGGTAAGATCCAAATCATCAAGCATAATTTCAATTTCTTTCCAATCAAGCAGTGAAACGTCCTCAGTTCTTCCATAAGTTAAAACCTGCTTAACATACCATTTTTTCTGCCAGCTATCATTTAAGTCAATTTTATTTTTTGACCACACTATATATCTTTTTGGCTTATCTGATATTTGTTTTTTATCATTATTAATTCCAAGTTCTTCTTCCGCTTGACTGTTGGACATCCATCCTTTTTCTTTTCCGGACTGCTCTCCCTGCGTAATTTGTGACATCAATTCCTGCGAAACCTTTAATTTTTCGTATTCACTAATATCAATAACGGCAAATTTTCCTCTTCCATTTTTTGTTAAAAACACTGGCTCGCCTGCAGAAATATCTCGCAGTACTTTGTTGTAATTCCTTAAATCAGAGATGGGTTTGATATTTGGCATAGATTAAAACTCCTTATAGCTCCTTACACTTGCTGTTATTATTGTATCCTTATTGTTCGTAAAATACAACAACAAATAAATATTCTTCAAGTCTGAATATTGAATAATTGACTATGACTAGGTGCAGATTAATTAGTTCTGATTAGGTACGGATTAAAACTCCGTAATAAAAATATCAAAACTATAAGGTTTTCTATGGCCAATTGCCGGGTTTATCGGGGTCACCATTCCTTATGGTTAGAAGGAAGGGTGATCGTCAGGTACCGCGTTATTTGTGTAAGCCTTTTTAAACCTGAACCGTCAGTATTCATTATGTAGATTTCATCGTTTCCATCACGGTTAGACATAAAGACAATCCTTTTCCCGTCGGGTGAAAAGGAAGGGTGATAATCGATTGCCAATATTTAAATAGAATATGGATTATGTATCCTCAGCCATTGCCTCAGTATTGAAACATTTCCGTTATCAATTGTTCCGGTTTCACCTTCAGCGCCGTCTGTTTTCGGGTCAGCTCCTGTGCCGACGAAGGCACTGATATCAAAAACCAAAAGGGCGTTATCCCCGACAGATACAGCATAAAGATAATTTCCGCTGATATCCATAATGTTTACACCATCCAGGTAATTCGGGCTTCCTGAACCTTTTATGACATCCACAAGGACCGGTTTGGTGACATCGATAACATCATAAACTGAGATTGCGTTATCGGTTAAAGCTGATACAAAAGCATAATCATTGACCACTTTGACATCTAAGGCTTCTTGAAGATAATTTGGTTTGCCTTTACCGCTGATATGGCCCGAAAAAACAGGGTTATATGGATCTATCACATCTATAATCGACAAAGCCGAATCTTTAGATGACGAGACGTATGCATAATCATTGGCTATAAAGACGCTGTTTGCGCCATCAAGATAGTTTGGCGCCCCTGCTCCTTTTATCACCGAAATAAAAGTCGGTTTTTTTGGCAGCACAACATCAATAATTGTAAGGGCATCATCGCTTCCTGAAGCAATATATGCGAACCCATTACTGACTGTCACAAAGCACGGATTGTTTAAATAGTTTGGGGCACCGGCACCGGAAATAGTTCCAATGATTGCAGGTTTGGTCTTGTTGCTGACATCTATAATAGTCAGTCCGTCAGAAACATAATCAACTACATAAGCAATGATTCCCTCCACAAAAACACCGCCCCTTGCCGTATCCGCAGCTTCATACTTATCCCGGGGACCGATTTCGACCTTACCTTTAAGGATAGGTCCGGCATTGACCGGATCACTCACATCATAAACCAGGAATACTCCGCCATCATCATATATGTAGGCATAACTTCCTGATACAAACACACTAAAAGCACCCCAGTCTTTTTCTGTATAGCCCTGTACTTTTACAGTGCTTGACAATACAGGATTGGCCGGGTCACTTATATCAAAAACTGACAGGCTGTTGTCATCATAACTTACAACATAAGCATAATTTCCTGAAACGTCCACCCAGTGTGCACTCTCTAAAAAGTTCGGCTCTCCTTTACCCCGGATAACTCCTGCGAGCTTTATTTTCTTCTCACCTTCAGCAAAACCCTGCTTTACCACTGGGTTAAAAAAACAGATACCGGCAATTAAGACGAAAACAAACAAGAATATGAGGCCCTTTTTCATAATCATTCCACCACTTTTAGTCTATTAAATTTTACAAATACCTTTATAATTTCCTCACAAATTTTTTATAAATTGTTCTCTGCAGTAATAAAACTATAAACTTTTTTTAAGCATCATTTAAGCTTGTTTCCACAGCTTGCGCAGAATATATTAGTGCCTAAAACAGGATTGCCGCAATTTGAGCAGAATTTTTTTTGCCCCGGTTCCGTCTTTTTTGCATCATCAGGCTTTTCTTTTGTTCCTTTTTCGTCTGATGAAACAGGCTTTTTAGAGTTTTTATCTTTTTTTGAGACTTTTTGCCTGCCTGTTTTAGAAGCTGCTGCTGCATCTGTTGCTTCAGAATCTTTTACAATATCTTTATCCGCATCAAATTCTTCAGCTGTTTTTGCATCTGTATCCTCAGACACTTTGGTTTGCTTATCTATTTCTATTTGCTCACCGGATGTCTCGATCATTTTGGTATCACTTCCCCCTGCATCCCCCTGATTTAAAGCTATGGGAGGATTTACAGATGCAATATAGATTGGACCATTTGCAAGTATAACATTAGGGGCAGTTTTTTTAGGTTTACTGCGTCTAAATAATACTGCGATAAGCACTATAAGCAATATAAACAGAAGCAGGGCACCGCCAAATATTAAATATGTATATAACGGGTTTAAACCGAAGAGGCTGAAAGCCAATAGGGAAGAAATTGCAGAAGTTGTTTCTGGTGCCGTTGTTACCGGCACAGTCTCCTGCACAGCAATTTCCGCTGCGGTTTCAGGTACTGTTTCAGCCGTTATTGGTACATCGCTTCCCATATTTGCCTGGGCCTTGGCCTTATATTCCTGTGCCAGAAGGTGGCCCGAGCTTAAGTTAAGTACTGCATTAAAGCGCTTGATTGCTTCAGAGAAGTGGTTCTGCTTGAATAGAGCAAGTCCTGCTTTCCACTCCTTATCCACGGGCCCAAGCTTATTTTCTGCATCAAGCATGAGTTTTAGTTCACTTGAGGGCCTTAGGAAATTGACCAGGTTATCAGTTCCAGCAGTAAGCATACCGATTACGCTGCCATCTTCATCAAAAACCGGACTGCCGCTATTTCCATCAACAGCATAAGCCGAGATCTGGTAAATTGATTTCCCGTTTACCATACTTTTACCGCTTATGGAACCTTTAACTAATGTGATGCTTAAAGGGTCATTCTGTCCAATATTGGAGGTCCATGGATAACCCATAACAAAAACAGCCGTTGCAATATCAATCTTGGAAGAATCTCCTATAAGTGTACTTGAAAGCGCCCTGCCTGTCGAAGGTGTTATTCTTAACACTGCTATATTGCCCTGAGTGCTGTCACTTAACTTAACCACTTCTGCTCTTATGTAATTGTTGCCCGGGTTATCAGGTACTGATGCAGTTGCAGTATTAAATTGAACCCAGACCTCTCTGCCGGGATTAGGCGTAGTTTCTCCTTCGACCTTGAAGCCGTCATAAATTGTTGCCCAATCCGTATCTGTTAACTCGCCGTAATCTTCAGGATAGGTTTTTAAAATATATTCATCCAGGATAGCATTTTTTAAAGCAACATAGTTTGTTTCAATATCGTCTACAAGGTCCCCACAGGTTATTATGATGCCTATTTCAGGATTTACAACAAAACCCGTGCCATTAAATGGGCCATAGGTGAACATTTCGCTCCACTGGTTTGTTGCCGGGTCAAAGACTCTGGCAAAATATATTGTTGTAATATAGCAGATTGCAGGCTGAGAAAGCAGAAGGGCGGCGGCTCCATCGAACTTATAGTTTTCAATAAGTTGTTTGGTAATATCCTCTGCTGTATTTGTGCCGGTAGCCGCTTCGTTTGTGGATGCAGTTTCTGAAGTCTCAGGGCCTATAGTTTCCGAAGTGGAAGAATTACCTGTCTCACTGGTGGAAGCGCCCGTCTCTGAAGCGGTAGCAGTAGTGCCTGCCCCGGAGCTTTCCTCTGCAAAAACCAAAGCATTGCCGTTAATCATAAATACTGTGATTATAAGGATTAGAAAAAAGAAAAGTATTTTAGACGCAATCGTTGCAGAACCTTTTTTCATTTCCTGCCGCCTGTCTGATTTAAGAGTTGTTTTAATAAACCTAAAAAAATCCACCAGTCAGATTTTTAATTAGTTCTTGCTGAATAATTACCTTAAAATTCAAAAAACTAAATAATCTGTGCTTAAGAGACTTAAAATTCCCAGAAAATATTAAATTATTCAGCAAGAACTAATTATAGCTTTATAGTATTATAATTTCTTTTAAAGTATTTTAATATTTTTTTCTGATTATATTTTTGCCGGCATTTATTTTATATATAATACTCTGACATTTTTAATTATGGGGGGGGTATCCGCATGATTCAGGTACATACAATATACAGCATCAGAGCGTGATAATAATTTAGACTATAGGCTAATCCTTTTGATCCAAAATTCAAGTACATACTTCCGAAAATTGTGTGCGGGCTTTATAGTTAAAAGGGAGAAAGAATTCGTCATAAAAAAGGAATCCAGCGGTATCATAAGAATTAAAATACCGCTGGATTTATATTATCTAAAACTAATTAGATTAACGCCATATTGCAAAACATCCTGCAAAATATACCGCAAACATATTGTAAACCGTCTTGCAGGAAAGATTTTCTGCAAAGCCTTTATACTATTCCCTGCGCTATCATGGCATCTGCAACTTTTAAAAACCCTGCTATATTTGCGCCGACCACAAGGTTTCCTTCGAAGCCATACCTTTTTGCTGCTTCACTCGATTTCCTGAAAATATTTACCATTATGTCTTTTAGCCTTTTATCCACCTCGTCAAACGTCCAGAAAGTCCTCATCGAATTTTGCTGCATCTCAATAGCTGATGTTGCGACCCCTCCGGCGTTTGCAGCTTTAGCCGGACCATAAAGAACCTTGTTTTTCAGGAAAACTTCAATAGCTTCAGGGGTACACGGCATATTCGCGCCCTCGGCGACGGCCAGGCAGCCATTGCCTATAAGCATTTCTGCATTCTTTTCGTCAAGTTCATTTTCAGTTGCGCTGGGAAGCGCAATGTCGCATTTTATGGACCATATATCGCTGCAATCCTCATTAAATTTAGTTCCGGTTGAAGGTAGAAAGCACTCTTTTATTCTTTTTCTCCCTATTTCTTTTCCTATCTGTACCATCTCAATATTTAATCCGTCAGGATTATAGACAAATCCATTTGAGTCGCTCATTGCTACAACGGTTCCTCCAAGCTGTGCTATTTTATGTGCAGCGTAGATTGCGACATTGCCTGAACCTGAAATAGTAACTTTCTTGCCTTTTATCTCATGGCTTTGTGAAGCAAGCATCTCTTCGAGAAAATAGACGAGCCCATATCCTGTAGCTTCAGTCCTTACAAGGCTTCCGCCATAAGTCAGGCCTTTTCCGGTAAGAACACCTTCTGAAACATTTTTTATCCTCTTATACTGGCCATAAAGAAATCCGATTTCTCTTCCGCCAACACCGATATCTCCGGCCGGTACGTCAAGATCGCCGCCGACGTGCCTGAAAAGTTCTGTCATAAAACTCTGGCAGAATTTCATGACTTCATTATCAGATTTTCCTTTGGGGTCAAAATCACTGCCGCCTTTGCCGCCGCCAATTGGCAGGCCTGTAAGGGAATTCTTTAAAATCTGTTCAAAAGCCAAAAATTTCATGATTCCCAAATATACAGTTGGGTGAAATCTTAAGCCTCCTTTGTATGGGCCTATTGCACTGCTAAACTGTATCCTGTATCCCCTGTTGACTTTGACTTCACCATTATCGGCTACCCATGGGACACGAAACATTATCTGTCTTTCCGGTTCTACAAATCTTTCCAGTAATCCCAGTTTTTCATAATGCGGATTCTCAGCTGCCACAGGTTCCAGTGAAGTCAGCACCTCTGTTGCAGCCTGTATAAATTCAGGCTCATGGGGGCTGGCTTTTTTAACTGCAGCAAGGACTTTTTGACAATAACTCATTTGCTCTCCTCTTTTTTTGTTTTTCAAAATATAAAATGAATTTATGGCCCTCTACTCTTATGATAAAAACAAAAAACCTCCGTATGGTCATAGCACCACACAGAGGCTTCAATTGCCTTATTTTTACACACCGTTGTGTAAATATCACTTAAGTTTTTTTAAATTTCTAAAGAATATATAAAAATATTCTGCTTTTAAAAATTTATTGAACATTTTATACAGAAAATAAAATAATACAAGTAATTTTCGTAATTTTCGTAATTTTTATTATTTTTACATGTTTTCCCTTTTTATTAAGTTATTTCCCGCGTAACAGCCGCCTTTAAAGCAGAATCCCATTAATTTCTATCAATTTATCATGAAATAATGGATTCGTGATAACTTTAATGTGTATTTAACTTTGGGGGGGTGGTCGGTTAGCTCCACCTCACAGACAATCGTACCACTCGTGGGGCAATTATTGTGGTTAAAACAGGCTCAACCTCCCACTTTCAGCAGCTGTAGTCGCGTTTTTTGGGTACCCACGCTCCACAGGTGGAGCTAATCGACCACCCCCTATTAACTTTAAATAAGGACGGAAAATAATATAATAATCTGATAATGAAATTTATAGTTGAGATAAAAGATATCGCAAAAAAAACTGGGAACCCTAATCCTCTTCAGCGCCGTATATTTCACAAAGCGCCTTTTCTTTTTCCTCTACGGTGGGTGTCCTGCCGTGCCATTCGCACCTATCTTCCATAAAAGAAACGCCCCTTCCCTTGACTGTATTTGCGATTATGCAAACTGGCACATCTTTTGAAGATATTGCTTTTGATATGGCATCATCTATTTCTGCAAAATCATGACCATCAATCTCAATTACCTGCCATCCGAATGCTTTCCATTTATCTGCCATAGGCTCAGTATTCATTATATCCTTTGTATACCCGTCGATTTGCAGGCCGTTTTTATCAAGTATCACGGTAAGGTTTCCAAGCTTGTAATGTGCCGCTGCCAGTGCTGCCTCCCATATCTGGCCCTCGTCACATTCGCCGTCGCCTACTATTGAGTACACATGGGTGTTAAGATTATCAAGTTTTGCGCCAATTGCCATTCCGACCGCACATGAAAGGCCCTGGCCAAGAGAACCTGATGTAATATCTACTCCGGGTGTTTTATTCATGTCAGGATGACCCTGCAATATGCTTCCGAATTTTCTCAGTGTCGACAGATGGGATTTGTCAAAATAACCCTTTTCGGCAAGCGCTGCATATAAAACCGGGCAGGCGTGACCCTTGGAAAGAACTATCCTGTCCCTGCCGGCCATATTGGGGTTTTGAGGGTCCAACTTCAGTTTGCCGCT
>JBBQDW010000048.1:0-12917 GCA_038320085.1 Candidatus Humimicrobiales bacterium | reverse complement strand
GATTTTAATGTAAAGGGTGGCGCGATGAGCTACCACTTTGGCCTCGGGTCCCTTGCGGCTGTATTAAAAAAAGCGGGCCATGAGACATCGCTTCAATATCTTTACGGAAATTATGATATAAAACCGCTCCTTGAAAAGATTGAACAGTTCAAACCCGGTATCCTTGCAATTACTACGGTCAGCTTCCAGTACAAATACATAAAGAAAATGATTGCCGAAATAAAGAGCATTTACGGCAGCAGGATATTTATAATATGCGGAGGGGCCCATGTATCCCTTGCCACATGGGAGCTCCAAAATACAGAGGGCCTCGATGCAATCTGCATAGGGGAGGGCGAGTATGCACTGCTTGATTTGGCAAATGCTTTGCAGGCCGGAAGCGATATTACCGGCATTCCAAATATCTGGGTAAAAATAGATGGCCGGATATATGAAAACCCAAACAGACCTCTGCTGGAAGATCTTGACAGCCTTCCATTCGGCGACAGGGAGTTGTTCGGTTACCAGGCAGTTGTGGATTCTGATTATGACAGGGCGGTTTTCATGAGCAGCCGGGGATGCCCATACAGCTGTGCATATTGCTGCAACAGCGGTTTAAGAAAGCTCCAGCGCGGGCACTATGTAAGGTTTCGCAGTGTTGGCAGTATCATTGCTGAGATAAAAGAAGTGATCACAAACTATAAGGTCAAATCAATTTATCTAAACGATGATGTTTTTACAATTGATACAGAATATGTCAGTGAATTTTGTAAGAAGTATAAAAAAGAGGTCGGATATCCTTTTGAGATAAATACAAGGGTCGAGTATCTCAAGGAAGAAATGGTGGGCGCATTAAAAGACGCGGACTGTTACAGGATTGCAATGGGCATCGAACATGGAGACGAAGAATTCAGGAAAAAAATACTTAACAGGCGGATGAAAAATGAAGACATTGAAAAAGCGTTTGCATTTGCTAGAAATGCCGGCATTAAAACCAAATCATTCAATATTGTAGGGTTTCCTTTTGAAACCAGCGCCAATCATATGGAAACAGTTAGGTTAAACAGGAACATACAGCCAAACAGCCTGGTAATCTATATTTTTGAAGCGTATCCCGGGACCCCGCTTTACGATATGAGTATTGAGAATAATTTTATTAAAGAAGAGGAAGATGGCAGAGAATTTATATCAAGGACAGACACACAGCTTACAATGCCGCAGTTTTCAAGAAAACAGATTTTAAATTGTTACAGGAATTTTGCATGGCGGGTTTACTGGAAAAAATCAATAAAGAAGGCACTTCTGCACAAGATATATTATTCAAGATACGGGGAATTTCTTATAAGAATACTTGCGCCGCTAAAAAAACGTGTTCAGAAGATTGCAATGAACTAAAAATCAGGGGCAAGAATTCAGGCATAAATACAAATGAACAAAACTTAAGGAGTTACCCATAAAAAGACCTCAACAGATCAACATGGGGATAAAACTTAAGGAAGATAATAAAGACGATAACCCG
The DNA here is from genome assembly GCA_038320085.1 of Candidatus Humimicrobiales bacterium. GTDB lineage: Bacteria > Actinomycetota > Humimicrobiia > Humimicrobiales > Humimicrobiaceae > Fen731. The sequence continues at coordinate 11,419 of JBBQDW010000048.1, read as the reverse complement.
GGGAAAAAATTAGGTCAAAAGAGAAGATAGCAAGGGCAAAAACCAAGACAAAAGGTCAAGTATCATGTGGAGAGCAGTTTTATTAAGGGTATTATATTATTTATTTTTTATATTTATTTTTGTTATTGCCTTCTTTATTTTTCTAAAACTCGTTAATTTTTATTTTTATATCCCTTCGCTTGAGAATTTCCTGAACAGCTTTATAAGCAGTTTAAATATTTAAAATCCCATTTTAAGAAGTCCTGCCACAAAGAAGAACAGCCATAAAGAAATCCTGTTATTTTATTTCTTCTTTTTCTATTTCTTCATCTGCAATGTCAATAAGGCCTTCTTCCGTAACTATCTCAATCTCCTTTTCCATGACGGCCTTATCGCCCTTTGGCTGCTTTAAAATAAATGGCCTTATAATATATACAAAGGCTCCTGTAGTACCGACTGTAATAATCATTGCAAAAAGAAGAAGGGAAACTACTGTTGCTTTATCGCTTGAAGCTCCAAGGGCGACCATAAGAAAAACCAGGGAGTTTTCCCTGATGCCTGTTCCGCCGATGGATATTGGCAGCATGGCAATGGTTGCAACTATCGGTACAATGAAAATAAAAGATGCAAATGACAGCTCTATACCTAATGCCCTGGCTGCGAGATAACAATTTACAATAAATCCGAATTGAAGGGCAAAGCTGCAGAAAAGCACCTCAAGTAATGCAAGTTTGAATTTTTTAAAACTCCGGAAGGTATGATATACCTCCCTAAGTCTTTTTCTGATTTTTGAAAGGAATTTTATTTTTGCCACCAGTTTGTTAAGGCGAAGTACTGAAGGATTCAATAAAAAAAACAAAAGTACAACGCTTACTCCAAAAAATACCAATACCGGGACAATATAAGAAGTCTTTCCAACCTTTGTAAAACCTAAAAGAAGAGCAATTATTGCATATACCGAAGATGTTATAACCCCGGAGAATCTGTCCATGACAAGAACAGATGCAGATTTTCCAATGGATACTTTGGCTTTGTTTGCAACGTCAACGGACCTGAAAATATCACCGCCTATGCTTGTAGGCAGAAGGTTGTTAAAGAATGAGCCTATAAGGTAGGAAGAAGACAGATATGCCTTTGATATCCTGATGTCCTGAGTTTTTAAAAGTATCTGCCATCTTGCTGCGGACATCCAGATTATAAATATATGTATGGATGCGGAAGCGAGGACGAGCGCTACATTTACAGTTTTTAAAATGTCCCAAAAATGCCGGAAATCCTTAAAGCCTGATTTAAAAATTATCAGGTATATAATAAGCAGAGCGCTTATTATCAGTCTCAAGGCGGTAAATATTTTCTTTTTGTGCTTTGTATAAAAAGATTTCAGGGCCGTTTTTATATTTGACGATTCTGCCATAAGAGTATTATTCTTCGTTTTTATCATCAGTGTCAGCGATGTCTACTATAGAATTGCCCGGATTCTGCTCCAAATCTTTCTGTACGGGTTGTGTATGCTTCAGTATAAATGGCCGCACAGCGTATATTATTCCTCCAATTATTCCAAGCACAAGAATCATTGCAAATAGTAAAAGCGAGGTCATTGCAGATTTTTCACTCTGGGCGCCAAGAGCCACCATAAAAAATACCAGTACGTTTTCCCTGAGCCCTGTTCCTCCAATGGTAATAGGCAGCATTGCAATAATTGTAACAACCGGAACTATAAAAAAGAATGATGTTAGTGACAGATTGATGCCAAGTGATCTTGCAGCCAGGTAATAATGTAAAATTACTCCAAACTGCAGCGCCAGACTGCAAAGCATTGCTTCAAAAAGAGCAACTTTAAATTTTTTAAAGCTTAAGAAAGTGTGATAGACTTCCACGAGCTTTTCCCGTATTTTAGACAGGAATCTTATTTTAAAAAATATTTTATTAAGCCTTAGGATTGATGGGTTTAATATTAAAAATCCAAAGATTATGCAGATTGCAAAAAATATTGTTATGGGGATCACATACGACGTTGTACCGATTGTTGCAAATCCCAAAAACAAAGCTATGACAGCATAGAGCGCAGCGCTTATAATGCCTGCAAACCTGTCCATTACAAGCACAGATGCAGACTTACCTACTGATATCCCGCCTTTGGTTGCAATGTCCACGCTCCTGAAAATATCTCCGCCTATGCTTGTTGGAAGAATGTTGTTAAAAAATGACCCTATTAAAAATGACGATGACAGATAACCCTGCGAGATCCTTACCCCCTGGGTTTTTAAAAGAAGCTGCCATCTGACGGCAGAGATCCATACGCCAAAAATGTGGATAGATGCCGCAGCAAGCAGTAATGGGACATTTACGGTTTTAACCAGGGCAAGGATTGTTTTAAAATCTTTAAACTGTGATTTAATCAAATAAGCAATAAGGCCGACACTGATGACAATTCTTAAGATGGTAAAAATCTTCTTTTTATGCTTTCCGTAGAATGCTTTAATTTTACTTTTAAAATTATCTGCCATTTTTAACTATTTAGTTATTAATTCATAAATTCCGGTGAATATTTATATAAAAAGTTAAATTAAAAATCTAAAAAATCAATCTTAAAAATAATTTAGTAAAAATTTAATTATTGACCAATAACTGATCAAATTTAATTTAATTTTTATTCCGGCTTTTCTGCAAAACTTCCTTATAAATATCTATGAAATTGGAAAAAGTATTGTCCCAGGTATATTTTTCCAAAACTCTAAACCTTGCCATTCTACCATATTCTTTTGATATTGTTTCATTTTCTAGAAGAAAAACCAGTTTTTCTACAAAGGATCGGCTGCTGTTATATTCTGCATAGACCCCGGTGTCCTCAAGGATTTCCCGGTTTGTCTGTGTGTCAAACACAACACACGGCAGGCCCACAGCCATATATCCGAACAGTTTTCCATTTGCTTCAGTCTGTGAAAGCTTCAGCGATACCGCTATATCGCCAAGGTTAAGATAGAGCGGAACCTCTTCATGGCTTATTTTCCCGGTAAAAGTAACAAAATCTGAAACACCTAAGTCTTTTGCCATATCCTCATAATGAGCCACATTTGGAAAGCCGGCAATTATAAAGTGCACATTCTTATATTTTGATACTATTTCGCCAATTGAACTTATTAAAACATCTATTCCCTGATACTTTGTAAGCACTCCAAGATAAATCACAATTTTTTTACCTGGGTCAAGTTCAAGTTTTTTTCTTAAATCTGCAACATCATAACCAGGGTGAAATTCTTCCGTGTTAGTTCCCTCTACAAAGCTTACAACTTTTTCTGCGCTTGCCGGGAAATTTGCCAAAAAGAAATCTTTTGCCTGTGATGAAGAAAATATTATTTTTTGGGGCCATTTGTTAATTGTTTTCTCAAGCCAGTTATTAAATTTAAATGACAGGCTTTTTTTCCTTACAAAACCATGGTCAAGCATCTCACCGGTCATACTTCCCTGATAATCTGCGACAAGGGGTTTTTTTATAAATACCTGCAGGATCTTTCCCACAAATACTCCTTCGTGCAGGTGTGCATGAATAATGTCAGGCTTGAATTTTATTGCGACTTTTATTGCTTTTGCTGCAAGTATCAGGTCAAGATAATATTTATGAACAGAGGGGCCGGCATCAAGTTTTTTATACCAGGGTATTTTTATAATCCTTTCAGTATCGACTCCTTCAATGTCTCTGCCGATATGGTAAGTAACTACTTTGACTGTTATATTTCTTTTTGTAAGGGCCCTTACTTCCTCCAGAATTTTGACATGGCAGCCCCTGTCTGCAAAAAATGGTGTAGGGGCTATCATTAGAACCCTGATTTTGCGGTCATTTTGCAGTGCGTTTCTGCTATCCTTATTTTTTATTTCAAATAAATCCATTATTTAAATACCACTCTGCTGTCATATGAATTCCTGTCTTTAAATCCACTTTTGGCTCGTAACCAAGCAGTTGTCTGGCTTTTTCAATGGAGAACGCCCTGCTCTTTTTGAAGAAAGCCATCCTTCTTTTATAAATAGGAGGCTCTTTCTTTATTTTTAAGAATTTATATAATGCCTCGACTATTACTGCTGCGGCTTCAAATGGCAGGTAAGGCAGGTGCAGCTTTGGAACAGGAACATCAAATTCATCGGCAATAAGTGCAGCAAGTTCATTTAGCGGCACATATTTTTCGCCCCCGATAATAAAGACCTCGCCTATTGCTTCCTTTTTTTCTGAAGCTAGCAGGAAGGCATCTACAAGATCGTCGATATAGACCATATGAAAATATGCTTTGCCGTTTCCAAAAAATAAAAATCTTTTTTTTGCAATCATTTTAAACATTTTAAGCAGCCGCCGGTCCCCGGGGCCATATATTGCGCATGGCCTTATTATTGTTGCCGCAAGGCCCTTTTCTTTGGATAAATTGATAACATCCAGTTCTGCGGCGCATTTTGACTCCTGGTAGGCGTCGCCGGGGCATAACGCAGTAGTCTCGTCAGCCGGTGGATTCTTTACGGATGACACAAGGCCTATCGTGCTGCAGTGAATCAACCTTTTGGTCTTATATTCAACACATGCATCAATTATATTTTTTGTACCCTGGTAATTGGTATCCCAGAAATCCTTTTGGGTAAGATTTGCCTGCCTGTAAGCCGCAGCTATATGAAAAACCCTGTCCATTCCCTTAACTGCAGCAAAAACACTATCTCTTTGGGTCACATCGCCGCAGACAGTTTCAACTCCGGGAAGATCTATATTATCAACAATACTTGTTTTTCTTGCCAGGACCCTTACTTCGTGGCCAAGGCCGGAAAGTTTTTTGACAAGGTGGCCCCCGGCGAAACCGGTGCCTCCGGTTACAAGAGCTTTCATCTGATACTCCAAACATAAATTTATTTTATCAATTGTTAATTGGCAATTTCAAAATCCCTGTAAATCCTAAGGCCCGAAACAGGCATTAGTTTTTCCTGATGCTGTCTTTTAAAAATGCCTTGAGATATTCTTTCGGTATACCCGCGATAGTCTGCCGCCATATCCTGTCGCAGTTATTACAAGGGCTTAAATCTTTGACGTCCTTATTTTTAAACCTGTTTCTTATGGCCCTGATGATATCATTATTGAATATTTCTTTTAAAGATACCTTGTTCAAATCACCCAGTAAAATCTCACCTTCAAAATCCTGAGGGCAAAGATATGCCTTGCCGTTATAGAAAACAGTTATCGAATACCATGGAAAGGTGCATGCAATGAGTTTGTCATTTTTCCTGTCAATTTTTCTTAGGCCGTCGATTTCCAGCAGGCCGCCCCAGTTGTGAGGTGTCCTTATTGTAAGCTTGTCAGGGCCAAACCCGTCAAACCTTTTTATAAACTGCGTTTTCTGGCTTTGAAACTCCTCTTTGCTTAAGCTTTCATCAAATTCCATTACCTGGACGACTGTAAACGGTGTTTTTTGGCCCAGCTGTTTTTTAATTTTTAAAAAATCCAAAATATTTTCCATCGTGCTGTCATATTTTGCATTAATACGGTTCTTTTCATAAGTCTCTTTTGTGTAACCGTCCACAGAAAATGAGATGAAGTTTAAACCTGCCCTTATGAGCCTTTCAGAAAGCCCGCTGTTTAGCAGGGTCCCGTTAGTGTGTATCCGGGTCTTTATATTTTTGCCGTGCGCATACTGCACCATTTCTACAATATTTTTATTAAGAAGCGGCTCGCCCCTGTGAAACAGGTTTACATCAGAAACATAACCCAAAGCATCATCTATTATTTTTTTAAACAGGCCCAGATCCATGTCCCCTTTAAGGGAAGCATCTATATCCTTATTTACACACAGCCTGCAAGCAAGGTTACATCTTGAGGAAGTCTCTATCCATAATCTTACCGGCAGATAATTGCATTTTTCTTTCTTGGTAATATAGGAGAAATAAATGTTTAAAAGGTTGGAAAAATGTTTTATTTTTTTCATCTGCTGTTTATCTCTGACCGTAAGGGCCAATTTGTTAAAAAGTCTGCTTGTTTAAATACCACTTATCCTAATGCCATTCATCTTTAGAAATTATTTATACTATAGCCGCTTATTCCAGGAACTATTTAAATAAGACTCTTTGTTCCTGGAACTATTCATCAAGGATTATTTGACCCAAAAATTATTTATCCTGGGAACTGTTGCTCCCGGGAATTGCTTATTTTGAAAACTACTTATCCAAAATTTCTTTGATGATATAAGTTTGCTTTCCTGTGCTTTCATGGTATGTCCGCATTATTATTTCACCAAGAAGCCCCATGGTAATAAGCTGTATTCCTACAAAAATCACTGATATTGAAAGTGTAAAAAGTGGCCTTGTGGCAAGCGGCTGTTCAAAGAATAGCCGTTCCACAATGAGCCATATTGTAACTCCTGTTCCAATTACTGTGGCAATTACTCCAGTCAGGCCGAAGATCTGCATGGGTTTTTTTGAATATGTCAGTAAAAACTTAATTGTGATTAAATCAAGGATAACCCTGATTGTCCTTGAAATGCCGTATTTTGCTTTACCGAATTTTCTCGGGTGATGGTTTACCTCGATTTCGGCAACGCTTATACCCATCCAACTTGCAACTGCCGGGATGTACCTGTGCATTTCGCCATAAAGCTCAACGTTTTCCAGCACTTCTTTCCGGTAAGCCTTCAAAGTGCAGCCATAATCATGGAGGCTCACACCGAATAAACGGGAAATCAGCCTGTTTGCAATTACTGAAGGCATCCTTCTTGAAAAGAGTTTATCTTTTCTGTTTTTCCGCCATCCGCTTACTATGTCATAACCTTCCTGCATTTTTGCAAGCATATTTGGGATATCTTCGGGGTCATTCTGGAGATCGGAATCAAGGGTGATTATTATTGCACCATGGGAATACTCAAAGCCTGCCCGCATGGCCGCAGTCTGCCCGAAATTCCTCCTGAATCTTATGATTTTAAAATTGGGGTTTTTAGCATGAATAGACTTCATTTTTTCATAAGACTTATCCCTGCTGCCGTCATCAATTAAAATAACCTCATAGCTTCCATCCATGTTTTCAAGGACAGCCATCAGGTTATCATACAGATAATCAAGACTCTCTTCCTCATTATAAACCGGTATTACTATTGAAATATCAGGGGGGTCGCTGTGGTTTCCCCGAATTTGGACCCTGTCACCAAATGTCCCGGTCCTGCTTTTGCTAATGCCATCATTGATGTCATGATTTTGTATTTGGACTTCGTTACTGTTGTTATCTGCACTGCCCTCCAGGTAATGCAATTTGGTCACGTCCTGCAGATCTTTGAACGGCTTAAAAGGAATTTTATCCATATTTTTATCTCTTGTCTCGCTTGTTTATTCTAAGTAACGCCTTGTTTTTATACTGCCAGAAATTAAATCTATTTTGATAGATATTTGATTGCTCAATTACCTGCGATATATATTAGTCGATTATGTTTATATTATTCTCGCGACAATACGCTGCCCACAACCTAAACAGGAGTAACGTCAATAACAATTTTTATTTATTTGGTCCTATACCATTCCACGAATTTTGATATCCCTGACTCGATTGGTGTGACCGGCTTATATCTTAACATTTTCCCGGCTTTTGTTATATCGGCAAAAGTGGTGACAACATCACCCGGCTGAAAATCCATACGGTTTATTATTGCCTTTTTGCCTGCTGCAGACTCAATAAAGCCGATTAACTCCTCAAGCCCTACAGGCCGGGAGTTTCCAAGGTTAAAAACCTCATATCCTTTTATATTATCAAGATTGCCTGTAATTACATCTGTTATATCATCAATATAAGTATAATCCCTTGAAGATTTGCCGTCTCCGTAGACATCTATTGCTTTTCCGGAAAGGATAAGCCCGGTAAATTTATGTATGGCCATCTCGGGTCTCTGGCGCGGACCATAAACAGTAAAAAATCTGTAACAGAAAATATTCATATTAAACAGGTGGCTATATGTGTGGCATATCAGTTCACCTGCTTTTTTTGTAGCTGCATAGGGTGATACAGGATGGTCCACATTGTCATCTTCCGAAAACGGGACCTTCTTGTTTCCGCCATATACCGATGAAGAGGATGCAAAAACAAACCTGTCTACACCGAATTTTTTACAGCACTCAAGAAGATTAATTGTTCCCAGCACATTTACCTCTTCATAGAGACCGGCATTGACAATTGACGGCCTTACTCCTGCCCTTGCAGCCAGGTGAATGACACTATCTATGCTGTTTTTTGAAAATATCTCTTCAAGCGCCTGCTTTTCAAGAATATCATTTCTAAATAAAATGAAATTTTTGTTGTTTTTCATTCCCGAAATATTGTTTTCCTTTATTTGCGGATCATAGTAATCATTGAAATTATCCACACAGATAATTTTTTGTCCGGAAAATAAAAGTTTTTCACAAATATGGGAACCGATAAATCCGGCGCCCCCGGTAACTAAAATATTCATAGTTTTCAAATTTTAAACTAAAAACACAATTATTTGAAGAAATGTATGAAAAATACTAAAATTTAATGCCAATGAATATTGAAAATAAAAAAATATGGTTAAGTACTTATTTTAAAAGCTGGCAGAATATCCTGGCTTTTATTTTTCTGGTCCTTTTAACAGCAGCCGGATTTTTCTTAAGGATAAGAAATCTTGGTTATCTTTCTTTCTGGGGCGATGACGGCCACACTGTTATCGGAACCTTAAGCATACTAAAATACGGTTTCCCCAGGCTGCCGTCAGGTTTTGTACTTTTCCACGGCATCCTTGGCTATTATCTTAATGTGCCTTTTGTGCTGATATTTGGGGCAACTGAGTTTGCTTTCAGGCTTACAAGCGTGGTTTTCGGATGTGGCTCAATCGTTGTTATTTACTTTGCAGGTAAGGAAATGGCTAACCGATTTGTCGGTTTTCTGGCAGCTTTCCTGGTTGCTTTTTCCACATGGTATGTTTATTTTTCCAGGGAAGCCAGGTATTTTTCAGCGCTTCAATTTTTCTTTCTTATTTCGATTTATTTCTTTTATAAAGGATTTATTAAGGACCAGAGGCCTTTCAGGATCCTTGCAACCGTATTTTTTATAATTTCACCGCTTGTGCACGGCAACGCCTTTTTTCTAATAATGTCTTTTATACCGCTGCTGCTCTATAAGGGCCGGAAGTTTTTTAAAAGGCAGGTAATAATACCATTTTTGATAATAGTATTTTTTTATGCCCTCCAGATAATCAACCAGCTTTTTTTCTGGAAAGTCGGAAGGAGTTTCTACTCGGCGGGGGGTGGGCTTAGAGACACGATAAGCGCATATTTCAGGCTTCCTGACCCATACTATTTTAAAATCCTTAAAATAATGTTTCCCGGAATGTTTTATTTATTCATCCTGGGAACTGCAGTGTTTATAGCGCTGGCAGTTTTTATGTCTCTCAGGAAATCTGCAAGGTTTTCTGAAATATATTTGTTGGAAAACCAACTGGCTGCCGGGCGGGCAAGGTTCCCATTTAATATATTAATGCTTTACTTTATTTTTATTGTTTCGGTGCTTATTATTTCGTTTGGTCAGATGTATAACCAGCAAAGGTATATTTATTTTCTGATGCCTTTGTTCATCCTGGTCTTTTCATATACAGTTTTTGTAATAAGCGCAGCCGTCGGCAGTTTTTGCAGGTTTATTTTAAAAAAGTTTAAAAGATTTTCAGCCGGAACAGGGGAGCAGGTATTTGCTGCTATTGTCGTGGCAGTTTTTGTTATCGCAGCATTTTTTACAATGAGCGGCATCAATTTAAAAGAAACATTTACGATTCCGGACATCAGGCACACTGACAGGCTAAATACCCTCTATTCGATTTCCAGTGTCATGCCTTATCACTGGGACGCTGCAGATACCGGAAATTATGTATTTAAGCACGCAAACGAGGATGACATTGTCATAACTACCGATATTTACAATTCTTATCCATACAGCAGGAAAGTCGATTACTGGCTTTGGAGCGGCGACCTGATTTCCTGGCAGCCATATCATCTTGCAGGTGACGGCCAGATAAGGGATGACACGTACGGCGCTGTAGTAATACGTGATATCTATAAATTCATCGATGTCTTAAACGCCAGCCGCAACAAGAATGTCTGGGTCATATGCTCTTATTCGTTAAATGTTTCGGACCATATAGACCCTATATACAGGAAATTTTTTGAAGGTAAAAATGCAAACCTTGTGCTGACAGGAAGAGATAACGTCTCAAAGCTTTACTTTTTTGAAAAAACAGAAAATCCTGAAAGAATCTCTATAAAGGATTTTTATAATCCGGATAACGCCAATACAGTAAAGACTGGTAACAACGGCATTGCCGCAATAAATTTCAGTGATAAAGCTGCAGAAAATTATCTTATTGACGGATGGGGAAAAGTTGAAAAGGGAGTCGGGACATGGGGCACCGAAAAAACATCAGTTCTTTTTGCTGATTTTTCCGGCAGCAGCTTTGACTTAAACCTGGCAAGCGAGATATCTGTTACTGTCAGGCCGCTTCCAAACCCTGAAAAAATACAGAATATCAGCATAAGAGTAAATTCCTCCCCGGTGGGAACTATCGAACTCACCGGCAAGGATGACTTTGGGCTTTATTCAATAAGTATTGCTCCCGGAATATTTCAGGCCGGTGTCAATATAATAGAGTTGTCATATGCTTACAGCAACACTCCGCTTGAGCTTGGCCTTGGCCCCGACAACAGGGTACTTTCAGTTCTATTTAAAGAACTGGAAATTAAAAACACCAAATAGTTAAAGTATCAAGCCAAATTAAACCCGGTTATTTTACAAAATTCCTCCGGGCGGAAAAAGATTCATAAAAGATTTATATTGCTTTTATATAAGTAAAAAATTAGAATTCTGCAAATATATTTATTTTTTTAATTAAACATTAGATTTGGCAGAATTTAAATAAGGGCAAGCTGGTCCTTAATACTAATATGCAAGTCTAAAATAAGGACCGGCAGATATAAAACAAGGAAATATAAGCCTAAAATAAGGGCTGACAGACCTAAAAAGATTATATAAGGGTTATATAAGGGTTACATAAGGGTTATATAAGGGTTATATAAAAAATAGCAGCGATGGAAAGAAAAGCAAAGAAAATATTTATCGGCATTGTTGCGGGGTTTTTTTCCGCCCTTTTTCTGGCAGCAATCATACTCGGTGTGATCACCTATTTTGAATATAAGGATATCTACGCAAATCAGCAGAAACTGCTTGGCGCCCAAAAAGATTATGAGACTCCTAACTTTAACGATCCGGAATATAATTATATAGCAATACCCGCAAGCGCAGGCATTGAGCCGGACCAGGTGGTTGCATTTGAGGTATTTTATAAAAATACCGGTGTCCTTGCAGCTGAAAACCTTATGCTTGGTATCTCCATTCCTGAAAATTTGACACTGGATGAGAAATCCATAAAAGACT
>JBBQDW010000047.1:0-12993 GCA_038320085.1 Candidatus Humimicrobiales bacterium | reverse complement strand
ACTCAAAGAGGTGAATTACTCAAATAGATAAGTCACTCAAAGAGATTAAGTTGCTTTAATGGATAAAAAAAGCCCCCTAAATGACTTTCTTAACCTTGCCGGCCTTGAGACATTGTGTGCAGACATTAAGATTTTGTATCTTGCCAAGATATTCCACTCTGGTCTTTACAATATTCGGCTTGAAAACCCTTGCGGTTTTTCTGTGTGAATGGCTGACGTTATTTCCCATTGCCGGATGTTTTCCGCATACTGCGCATATATTTGACATTTTATACTCCTCACAGAAATAAATTTTTAAAATTTACTGATATATTTGCTAAATTTACAGTTAAAAACTTATAATTATATTGCTAAAATATACAAAATTTATGATACTGTCCTAACTATTATCACAATTTAGGGCAATTCTTTAAATAACTTATTTATATTAGAAACGGCCAGCTTTGTAATAATACAGTCTCTGCTATCATAAATTTTATTTAACTTAAAAAACGCAACGAATATTATCATCTTATATGTTAATTTTCAAGAAAAATTATTGTGAAAGCAAATAAAAGGGTAAAGGACCCAAAAAATCCTATCAAATATTTTTTTTATTTTTTTGTATTCCTGTTTTGTATTATAGCAGCAAGTCTTTGCGCCTGCAGCAATTTAACCAGGAAAGCGGAAAAACTTGCATCAGGTATACCTTTTAATTATCCCGGGCTTAGGATAGAAACCCGAAGCATAAGGTTCGAAAATATCAAAAACAATAATCCCAGGATAGTCTGTTTCGGTGACTCCGTAACGTTTGGGTGGAACTTAAGCTATGACCTTTCTTATCCATATATCCTGGAAAAAAGCCTGAAAGACAAATATCCCGGTTTAAAAGTTATTAACTGCGGTATAGGAGGCAATACGATAAATAATGCCGCTTCCAGATTAAAAAGGGATGTGATTTCATATAATCCTCATCTTGTAATTATTAATTTTGGATTAAATGACGGTATGCTGAAAACAAGGGCGCAAAGTACTGCTCCCGCCGCCCAAAATGATGAAACCATATACTATAAAAATGGTTCGTCTTACTTTCTTCCACAGGTAAATATTTCTGATTTTGATTTAAAGTACAGAGAAATAATAAATATGCTTAAGGATAGTAGTATAAATATACTTATTTTAGGATTAAGCCCCATAACTGATAGTTTTCCGGCAGAAGGGGATGTCGATTTACGGAAGAAACAAAAAGAAATTTATTTAGTCTATAATGACAGAATCAGTAAAATTGCAGAAGAAAACAGTCTGGATTTTTTAAATATATGGGAAATATTTAATTTAAAAGGGAATTTGAATGAATATATCCAGTCAGATGGTATTCATCCTGATTCAGCAGGCCTGGAGTTGATTTCGGACAGTGTTAGCGGTTATATTATTAAAAACAAGGTCTTAAATGACTAAAGACTAATAAATTAAAGTAGCGTAGATATTTTATTAAAAAGAAAAGGTAAGCAATAAATGGATACAAAGTTAAGTAACGAATCGGTAAAAGATTTTGTTGAGATAATTATATCTGATTTTAAGGAAAAAGAAGCTAAAATCAATAATCTCAATGTTTTTCCTGTTCCTGACGGAGACACCGGGACAAATATGCTTTTAACACTAAAATCAATACAGCAGGAAGTGCTGGCAGTTAAAGAATACTCCGCCAAAACAATTGCAGACAGGATATCTTACGGAGCGCTTATGGGTGCAAGAGGGAACTCAGGGGTCATTCTTTCGCAGATACTGAAAGGTTTTCTTGATGTGATAATAAAGGAAAACAATTTCGATATAAATACTTTGAAATCTGCTGCCAAATCCTCCATGGACCTTGCTTACAGCTCTGTCCAGAATCCTACAGAAGGGACAATGCTGACTACAATAAAGGACATTTACCAGAAATTGTCGGGTTTGAATGGTGAAGAGTTTTCCACAATAGAGCTGCTTGACCTGGTGATAGATGAAACCGAAAAATCAGTTACAAGGACCACATTCCTTTTGCCTGTATTAAAACAGGCGGGTGTGGTCGATGCAGGCGCGCAGGGTATATTTGAAATATTACAGGGATTAAAAAAAGCGATAATAGCTTTTAGCGGGGGACATAAAACTTTAAATGCCGGCAAAAATAACCAGGATAAAAAAATGAAAAAAGAAAAAGAATCTGCTGATAATTATAAAATCATTGAGGATATCGGCCCCGGAGGAATGGTTAATACAGTTGCGTCCGAAAACCCTGAAGATTCCCTGGCCCCCAAAAGATTAAACCTTATTTCCGGGATAAAAAATATTTATTGTACTGAAATGATGGTAAAGGGCGCGTCCATTAATATTGCAAGATTAAAAGAAGACATCGAAAGTTTTGGGGACAGCGCAATGGTAGTTGGCAATGACAGGCTTGTGAAAATTCATGTTCATACAAATCATCCCCAAAAAGTGCTTAAAAGGGCTTTAAGAGAAGGAACTCTTCACGATATCCAGATAAACAATATGGTCGATCAGAGCAAACAGGCAATATCTGCAGAGGTAATTGAAGATTTGCAGGTTCCAAAAAAAGAGCTTGGAATTATCGCCATTGCAAATGGGAGTGGTTTTGAGGAGATTTTTAAAAGTATCGGAGTTGATTTTGTGATAAAAGGCGGCCAGACCATGAATCCTTCGACATATGAAATTGTCAAAGCCATAAACAAACTTGACTGTGATAAAATAATAATACTTCCGAATAACAAAAATATAATACTTGCCGCCAATCAGGCCAAAAAGATAGTTAAAAGAAATATCAGTGTTATTCCTACAAAAAGTATTCCCCAGGGAATATCTGCGGCACTTTTATTAAACCAGGATTTAAGCCTTGAACAAAATCTTGACAATATGACGGCGGCAATGGAGTCTTTAAAAACCGGGGAGGTCACTATGGCAGTAAGAGATGCAAACCTTTACTTTGGTGAAATAAAAAAAGGCGCATATATTGGTCTGGCAAACGGAATGGTAAAAGTCATTGCGGAAAACCGGGTAAATGCAGTAATAGAGCTTGTAAGGGAAATGATTTCCGGAAATGAAGAAATGCTGACATTTTATAGCGGAGAAGGCGCCACTCCCCAGGATGACAAAGAAATAAAGTCAAAATTAAAAAGCTATTACCCTGCTCTTGAAATAGAATTTCATAAGGGTGGCCAGCCTCTTTATCCCTATATTTTTTCCATTGAATAAGCCAAATATTGATTTTTTCTTTACTGTCTTTAATCATGTAGGTATGAATGCAGGATAGGCCCGCTTATTTATTTCTAAGAGTTTATTTATTTCAGATAGTTTATTTATTTCTGACAGTTTATTTATTTCTAAAATATTGAACCGGGAGGTGACGGGACATCAGGGTAATTGCCGGAATATATAAAGGTTTAAAATTAAAGATTCCATCGGATTATGATATCAGGCCCACACAAGACCGTGTAAAAGAAAGCATTTTTAATGTGCTTGGCAGAGATATGGAAGACGGCAGAGTGCTTGATTTGTTTTCAGGTTCCGGGTCACTCGGAATAGAGGCAATAAGCCGAGGGGCAGCAAAAGTTTATTTTGTTGATAACAGCCTCAAATCAATAAAACTTATAAAAAGCAACCTGGAACTACTCAAAAACAGGGATTGTGAGTGTAAAATCCTAAAGAGTGATATTTCTAAATTTCTTGAGCGCTTTGGAGATTTTGAGGCTGATTTTATCTTTCTTGACCCGCCATATAAAATCGATGCCAGGGAGATGCAAAATATTTTCCAGGCACTCTCAGGCAATATTAATATTTTCAAAAATGCCGCTATAGTCTATGAATATTTTTCCAAAAGGGATATAGAAGGGGAGATCGGCGCATTAAAAATATTCAAAAGTTCCCATTTTGGTGATAAGATAGTCTCTTATCTTCGATATGAATAATTAAAAATTTTTCTTCCGCAAGTTTTCTTTTAAATTGTTTTTAATATAATATAATATTGTCTTTCTTTAATATAATTTTTATTACTGTGATGCAGATGATGGAAAAGATTGCTTTATGTCCCGGAACCTATGATCCTATTACGGAAGGGCACAGAGATGTTATTAACCGTTGCGCCAGGGTTTTTGAAAGGGTAATAGTTGGTGTTTCAAAAAACCCAAGGAAAAAACCTTTATACTCTCTTAAGCAGAGGATTGAATTTGCGGAAAAAGTTTTTGCAGGCATAGGCAACATAGAAGTAATTTCTTTTGACGGTTTACTTATTGACGCTGCTGCAAAGCTTAATGTAAATGTGATAGTGAAGGGGCTAAGGGCCATTTCAGATTTTGAATATGAGTTTCAAATGGCTCAGATCAATAAAAAATTAAATCCTGAAATAGAAACAATGTTTTTAGTGTCAAATCCGTTATATGCTTATCTTAGCTCAAGCGCCGTAAAGGAAGTGGCAGGCTTTAACGGCTGCATCAGCGGACTTGTCCCGAAAGAGATTGAACAGGATATTATAGAAAGATTTAAAAAATAAAGCAGGAGTGATTATGGACACAATAGAATTGATTGACAAGCTTGATGAAATTATAGGTAAAAGCAGGAAAATTCCTTTTTCTTCAAATTTTATTATAAATGAAAACGAAATATACGAGATTCTTGATGAATTGCGCAATGTGATGCCTGAAGAACTAAAACAGGCAAGGTGGATCGTCAAGGAGCGGGAAAACATGCTTGAAGAAGCAAAAAGGCAGGCGGGCAGAATAATGCGGGAAGCAGAAGAAAGAGCTGAGATTATGGTAAGCCAGGGTGAAATAATGAAAAGCGCGATGAAAAAATCAGAAGAGGTCCTCTCTCTTTCAGAAGCTAAAGCAAGGACCGTAAGATTGGAAGCAGAGGACTATTCAGATGAAAAACTCGCAAGCCTTGAGGCGGTAGTTTATAAAATACTTAGTGCAGTAGAAAAAGGCAGGGAGCAATTCAAAGCGTCCGGTACGACAAATAACAGCTAAAAATAATAAATATACCGGTCCGGCAGGACTTTTTTGTTGATTTTTTATTGATTATTTATTGATTATTTTGTTGATTAATTATTTTTATATGGTATATTGTTTAATCTGTTATTTGCATTATAACATGATTGTAACTGAAGGTTATTTAAGTTTTTAATTTTTTTAGGAGGTTTATTGTGGCAGCGGTTCCAAAAAATAAAAGGTCCAAATCAAGAAGGGACATGAAACGCAACGGTTTTAAACTGGGCATATTAAGTATTGTGGAATGTCCAAGATGTCGCGCTAAAAAAGTTGCGCACAGGGTTTGCCTGGCTTGCGGTTATTATGACAATAAAGAAATAATAAAGATAAAAGACAAGACTAAGGATAAGAGCCCTGAAGCGAAGGCTAAAGCTAAGGCTGATGCTAAAGCTAAAGCTAAAAGCACATCCGGACGAGGCAGAAATGCGATAGGGCCGGAAAAGAAAAAAATTGAACCCGTAAAAACATAAATATATTATATTTATTCTTGAGATGACGCACTTTGTATGCCAGGCTGATGCTGTGGTTTCCATGATTTTAATTAATGCGGCCAATAGACTATAAAAGACTTTTTAAGCCTTAATGTAGTGTAAAAGATCGCATAAGTCTGGTGTTGGTTTTCCTGGTAAAACAGACACAGACATAAATCCATTATTTGCAAAAGAATTGATAAGAGGTTCTCTGGCAGGGAATTTTAGAATTAAAATACAGAGAATGTCAGGATTGAAATACAGGAGTAGGTGGGGTAATTATGAAACCTTTGCTGTTTGCTTCCAACCAGGCATACTCGGGTAAAAGTTCATTTTGCGTTGGCATCGGAATGCTGCTGAAGGAAAAGGGATACAAAGTGGGCTATATGAAGCCTATTATCACACTGCCTTTTTCAGTCGAAGGCAATATAGCTGATGAAGACGCAAGGTATATATTAAATCTGCTTGATATTGACGATGATATAAGTGATGTGAGCCCTGTAAACTATATTGAACTTCTCAGGTCGGCCTGTCCAAAAAATCTTGAAAAAAACCCTGAAAATTTCCTTGAAAAAATAGGCAAATCATATGAAAAATTATCATCCGGTAAAGATATCATGCTCATAGAGGGCGCAAGGACGATAGAGGACGGACTGCATCTGGGCATCTCTGCGCGAGAGATTAGCAGGAAAGTCGGCGCAAAAGTTATTGTCATTTCCAGATATGCCGAAGAGATGCTGGACCAGGTCCTTTATTATTCAGAATTTTTCGGTGAAGCTTTTGCGGGGATTATAATTAATCTTGTTCCACACGACAGCGTCGATCGCTTAAAAAAAGAAATTTTTCCATATCTTGAAAAGAATAAAATAAAAATATTCGGTTATGTAACTTCTGATAATTTTTTGTCGTCTGTCAGCGTAAAAGAAATAGCCGGGCACCTTGACGGAAAGGTGCTTTCTGCATGCGAAAAACAGGATGAGCTTATAGAATCTTTTATGCTTGGCGCAATGGGCCATGAGCTGGCTTTGAGTTTTTTTAAGACAAAAACAGACAAGGCAGTAATAACCGGAGGCGACAGGGCAGACATACAGCTGGCGGCTCTTGAGACAGCCACTAAATGTCTTATTCTAACCGGCAATTTTTCGCCTAGTTCGATTGTTGTCAGCAGGGCACAGGAACTTGGTGTACCGATTATACTGGTAAAGTATGACTCTATTACAACCGTCGAGAAGTTAAACGAGTTATTCGGGCATACATGTTTTCATGAATTCAAAAAAATCGATAAAATATTGCAAATCACAAGAGATTATATAGACCTGGAAGCTATAATATCATGTGTGAGTTGAAAGCCAGTAAATAAAACATGGAAGAAAAGGAAGAACAGATAATAGATTCGACTTCATCAAAACCCGATATAATCATAGACGCGATGGGTGGGGATTTTGCCCCTGACGAGATAATAAAAGGAGCATTGCAGGGCAGGTCAGATTTTGAAGTAGACATCACTCTTACAGGTAACGAAAGTAAGATTAAAGAAAGTGCGGCAAAGTCAGGCTTATCGCTGGAGGGTGTCCGTATTATAGACGCTATCCAGGATATAGGCATGGACGATTCACCTTCAGATGTCATTAAACATAAAAAGGATTCTTCCGTCTATATTGCAGCAGAGCTTGCATCCAAAAATAAAAACAGTGTTTTTCTTTCAGCCGGCAATACAGGCGCTGCCATGGCATGCGCGCTTATTAATATGAGAAAAATCGAAGGTGTGTTAAGGCCCGCCATTGCAACAGTGATACCGCTAGGCAACAAAAGATTTGTAATGCTGGACGCAGGCGCAAATGCAGATGTAAAACCCGCATACCTTAAGCAATTTGGTATAATGGGCAGTATTTACTCAAGGGAGATCTTTAAAATAGCAAGTCCCAGGGTAGGATTGCTAAATGTTGGTTCTGAAGAAAAAAAAGGCAATGAGGCCACAAAAGAAGGTTACCTGTTATTAAAAGATACAAATATAAATTTTATTGGCAATGTTGAAGGCAGGGATATTTTCAATGATGCCGCAGATGTCGTGGTCTGTGATGGTTTTGTCGGCAACATACTTCTTAAAGCATTTGAAGGAATGGCAGGTTTCTTTTTTAAGGAAATAAAGGAGGTATTTTACAGCAATATCCTTACAAAATTTTCTGCCCTGCTTGTAAAAAATAATTTAAAAGCAATGAAGCAGAAATTTGATTATGAGGAATATGGCGGAGCTTTACTTTTGGGAATCAATGGCATTACAATTATCTCTCACGGAAGCTCAAAAGCAAAAGCTATAAGGAATGCAATAAGGGTTGGCGCAGTCAGTTTAAAAGGCGATATCGTAAACAAGATAAAAGAGGAAATAACAATTGAAAAAGCCGGAGGAGGCAGCAGTGGAGAATTTTGACAGGTTAAAAGAAATACTCGTGGATGTTCTTGGTGTAAAGGCAGATGATGTAAAAGCAGAAAGCAGGTTTGTTGAAGATCTTGGTGCAGATTCTCTGGATCTTGTAGAGCTGATAATGTCTTTTGAAGACAAGTTTGCCGTGGAAATAAGTGATGAAGCTGCTGAAAAGCTGGTTACCGTAAAAGATGCGCTGGATTTTATCGCAGCTAATTCAAAAAAATAAATAAATCCAAAAATTTGTGGTTTTTAAATGGAAGAAGGATTGTTAAGACAGAAGCTTAAAAACTGGTTGATAGGTTTGGGGATAGACCCTGCCGATCTTAAGGTTTATGTTGAAAGCCTCACGCACAGGTCTTTTGCAAAAGAGATAAATATACAGTCAAGAGGCAATGAACAGCTTGAGTTTCTTGGAGACAGCGTAGTGTCGTTTATCGTAACAAGCTATCTTTACAAAAATTATAGTTTTTTAAATGAAGGAAAGCTTACTAAAATAAGGGCGAGCCTGATTTCCAGCAGGACCTTAGGCCAACTTTCCAAAGAAATACGACTCGACAGGCAAATCCTTCTGGGTGAAAATGAGGAATCTTCTGATGGCAGAAACAAGGAATCAATATTCTCAGATGCTTTCGAAGCCTTTATAGGCGCCTTATATATTGATAAAGGAATAAACTTTACCAATCAGTGGTTTCTTGACAGGTTTGAGGACCTTATTTTAGAGAGAGTAAACAATCCAAGGATTTCTGATTACAAGACTTCCCTTCAAGAAAAAGTCCAGGCTGATCACTCAAAGCTTGTAAAATACAGGCTGGAAAATTCAGAGGGCCCAAGCCATAACAAAATTTTTTATTCTACTGCAATGATTGATGATAAAATAATAGGGAAGGGCTCCGGAAAAAGCAAGCAGCAGTCAGAACAGGAGGCTGCAAAGGAAGCTTTAAAAGAAGTTTATAATTTGCATCTCTAAATAAACCTTTAAGCATTAAAAAAGCAGCGCTGCATTAAATAAATAAATCTTTAAGCATTAAAAAAGCAGCGCTTTGCCAAATAAAATATATTTTTAAGTATTAAAAAAAGCGGTGCCCTGCTAAATAAATAACTCTTTAAGCATTAAAAAAGCGTCGCTGCATTAAATAAATAAATCTTTAATATCAGTATTTCTTAATTAATTAACAGGGTTAGTAAGCTTGTATCTAAAAAACATCACCCTCAGGGGATTTAAATCATTTGCAAAAAAAAGCCAGCTTGTATTTGAGCGCGGCATCTGTGTGGTGGTCGGGCCAAACGGAAGTGGAAAAAGCAACATTGCAGATGCAATTTCATGGGTGATGGGTGAGCAAAGCGCCAAATCGCTTCGCGGAAGCTCTATGGAAGACGTGATATTCAGGAGCAAAAAAGAAGAGCTTGCAATTGCTGAAGTGTCGCTGCTTTTTGATAATACTGACAGGTTCCTGCCCCTTGAATTCAATGAAGTCAAATTTACCAGAAGGGTCTTTCAAAAAGGCGGAAGTGATTACTTTATTAACTCTTCTCCCTGCAGGCTTCTTGATATTTTAGACATAACATCTGAAAGCGGTATTGGCAAGGGTCTTTACACTGTTATAAACCAGGGGCAGATTGACGATATAGCATTGATTAAGCCTGCTGAAAGAAAAATGATAATCGATGAGATACTCGGTATTGCGAAACACAAAAACAGGAGGGAAAAATCAAAAAGCAAGCTTTTAAAAGTTATCACTGATACTGCCAGGATTAATGATTTGATGCTTGAAGTAAAAAGGACCCTTGACCCCCTGGAAATAGAGTCAAAAAAAGCTCAGGCTTATTTTGATGTATTAAACACCCTAAAGAGCGAAGAATTATCCCTGTTTATTTCTGAACTTACTGATTTTAATCTTCAGTGGGAAAAGGAAAATGCCGGCAATGATACAAATTCAAAAAAAATAGAAGAACTTAAAATCAAAGCTGCAAATATTGAAAAGGAAAGGGAAGATTTTGAAAAAAATCATGAAGAAAAACGTATAATATTTGAAAAACTTAAAGGCGTTATGGATGATTTCAATATTTATTCTAACAGGCTTGAAAGTATTTCAAATATCGCAAACAGCAAGAGGGTGATTTTTAGCACTTTTATAAATATGTTTAAAACAGAATACTCAAGCATCCAGAATGCTGCGGCTGCGTTTATCAGCCAAACCCAGTTTTCAAATCAGTTAAATACCGATGACCAGCACATCATACTTGATAAAGTTGCATATCTTGATAACCTTCTGTCTGAATTTAAGATCAAATTGGAAAAGATACAGGTAAAGGATGATTTATTAAATAAAATAAAGATGGAACTGACCATTATCATTAAAGAATTTAACGGTATCAGGCATCTGCTGGAAAGGGATTATAAGCCGGGGATATTTAAGGACCCGTCGTCAGGCTGGGCAGCCGGTACAAAACCTTCGGGAAGCGATATAGCCGGCAATGACATAAGAACCAAGCTCAAAAATATACTTCTGCTTCAGGAATTCTGCACAAAAAAAGTTTCGCAGACTGAGCATATTTGCAGGATCCTTGAAGATTTTAAGAAAGCGCAGGATGTATTAAGAAGTATCGCGTATAAAAATTATAATAAAATAATCGATGACATCAACAGCTATAATTCAAAAAGCAATGAATATTTAAGAAAGTTAAATGACATTTCTTTTGAAAAGCAGAATCTAGAAAATGAGATCTATAAAACAGATTTTAAAAAGGACCAGCTAAAGGAACGGGTTAAAAACCTGACAGAAGAAATTTTAGATACATACAACTTTTCTGTAGAATATATTTTTAAAAATTATAAGCCTTCGGCTGATTATGAGGCTTCCAGAAGAATTGTAAGAAGGCTTAAAAATGAGATCAAGGGCTACGGCAGCGTAAACCCTAATGCTACAATTGAATATAAAAGGGTCAAAGACAGGCATGATTTTCTGTATTCACAGAAGGAGGACCTGGATATAAGCAGGAAAAAACTTGAAGAGCTTATCAAAGAGATAAATGTCCGTATAGAAATGATTTTTACTTCAAAGTTCGACAATATAAATGACAATTTTAAAAGTTACTTTAAAGCCTTGTTTCCACTTGGAAGCGGGGAGATGCAGCTTATCAAAGTCCGGGTAAATGATGAAGATGATTATGGCATTGAATTGAAAGTAGACACAGGGAACAACAAAATGATTCCGCTGCTGCTTCTTTCAGGCGGAGAAAAGGCCCTTGTATCAATAGCATTTTTATTTTCAATTTTTGCAACAAATTCCTCTCCGTTTTATGTTTTTGATGAGATAGATGCTGCGCTTGATGAAATGAACTTAAACAGATATATCTGGCTCGTTAAAAAATTCGCACAGGGCAGACAGGTGATAATTATCACTCACCAAAAAAAGACGATGGAAATCGCGGATACCATTTACGGCATAACGATGCAGTCAAGCGGCATGTCAAAAATAGTTTCAGAGAAAGTAAACAAACAGGGTGCAGAGAAAGCTAATAAACTGGATGAAGAGAAAGTAAACACTCAGGATGCAGGGAAAGTAAGCAAACAGTGCGCTGAGAAAGCTAATAAACAGGTGCAGGGAAAGCTAATAAACAGGGTGCAGGGAAAGTAAAAAAACAGGATGCAGAGAAAGTAAAAAAACAGGATGCAGAGATTATTTAAAAATTTAAATCTTATATGGAACAGATTTAAGAAAAGCAACGAAGATTTCTGGCTGGAAATCGAAGAACAGTTCATTCTAAATGACATAGGGGCCCAGACAGCCTCTTTTATTATAGAAGGAGTAAAAAATCATTGCCGGAGTGAAAATATAAATGACCTTGAGCAGATAAAAAAGCTGCTGAAAAAATATATCCTGGAAATACTAAATAATGACATTGGCGCATCAGCATATATTTTTTCAAAGTCAATACCAAGCATCTGGATGCTTGTGGGAGTAAACGGTGTCGGTAAAACCTCGTCAGTTGCAAAACTTGCGGCATTTTTTCAAAATGAAGGTAAAAATGTATTGCTTGCCGCCGCCGACACTTTCAGGGCCGCAGCATATGAGCAGATAAACCATTTTGCCGAGCAGTTAAATCTTCCTATCGTGCATCACCAGAGGGGGTCGGATCCGGGGGCAGTTGTATTTGACAGTCTGGAAAAGGCGCAGGCAAGAAAAATAGATATAGTTCTTATCGATACTGCCGGAAGGATGCATACGGCACATAACCTCATGGAAGAGTTAAAAAAGATAAAAAAAGTAATAAATAAAAAAATCGGGCGGGATCCGGATGAAATCCTTATGGTCATAGATGCAACAACCGGCCAGAATGCAAAACACCAGGTCGCAATTTTTAATGAAGCTGTCGGTTTAAGCGGAGTGATACTTACAAAAACTGATGGTACTTCAAAGGGCGGTATAGTGCTGACTGTGAAAAATGAATTAAAGATACCTGTGAAATTCATGACTTTTGGAGAGAAGCTGAGCAATATAGAAGTCTTCAATGCAGAAAAATTTACAGATTTACTTTTTTCTTAAATTCTACAATACTTAAATGCCTGCTTTGTTTATAATTGATAAATATAAATATTAAAAAAACGCTTCCTGTGATTGTGTTATGGCATTTAATTTTTAAAAATGGACCGATGACCGGCCCTAAAAAAGGATGAATGATATAAAATGTTTGAATTTTTAACCTCTAAATTTGAGGATCTTTTTTACAAGGTAAGAAATAAGGGAAAGTTAAGCCCCCAGGACCTTGATGACGCCTTGCGTGAGATAAGGCTGGCTCTGCTTGAGGCAGACGTAAATTTTAAAGTTGTTAAAGAATTTCTTGAAAATGTCAAAGAAAAAGCGCTGGGCGCTAACGTCCTTGAAAGCCTGTCGCCGTCACAGCAGGTTGTAAAAATTGTAAATGAAGAGATCGTAAAGATGCTTGGGACAAGCGGCGGGGAAATAAATTTTGCCGGCAGGCCGCCGACTGTTCTTATGCTGGTAGGGCTTCAGGGAACCGGCAAGACAACTGCGACAATAAAACTTGCAAATTATATAAAAAACAAATATCAGCGCAAGGT
>JBBQDW010000046.1:0-13186 GCA_038320085.1 Candidatus Humimicrobiales bacterium | reverse complement strand
GTCCCAGCCAAATTACCGTATAAAATATATTTACGGCTCGGCAAAATTACCGTATAAAATCATTTTAAAACTGTCAGTATTTTCCGCTATTTGAATTTCTTCAATAATCTCATCATTAAAAGCCAGGTTTTCGATTTCAATGGCTGATGTTTGCAGGGTTTTACTGCTTTTGTCTATAAAAATGATATCAATATTTCCGTTGAAAGTCGATTTTTGCAGATTTTTTATTTTAAGCGTAAAAGTTTTTGTTTCACCGGTAACTGAATCCTGGGTATACTTCTCCTCAAATATGTATGTTATATATAAATCCGGATAATTTGTTAAAATATCAATATTTTTTTTATCCAGCTTAAAAGTTCCTTCAAATAACACCGGCAAAGGTACTTCATCAAGCTCCCCCTCGTTATTTGTACCGGGTGCAGTTGTCGAGTCATCCTGTGATGATTGGGTTTTGTCTGATTGCCCGGACTGATCTGAAGCAGAAGAGGGCTGCTCAGCCTGCACTTTATTTGCGGACGATTCTGAAGATTGAGCACCTGCAATCCCTGGTTCAGTATTCGGCGCTTCAGCGGAAAGAGCCTGCTGGTCCTGTCCTTTATCTCCCTGACTTCCCTTCGCGCTCTCCTGCCCGGAAGCTGTATCAATGGTTTTTGCCTGCACTGCCTCCGAGGCGACTCTTACCGGGGAAAAAGCAAGACCCAGTCCTGCATATTTTATACCAAGATAGGAAACACCGCCTAAAATAATTATTACCGCCAAGCCTGCAGCCAGCTTTGCAAATATGCTGAATGGTTTCTTTAAAGGTTTTTCTTTAACGTCTAAAAAATCTGCGGCATCGATGATTATTTCATCACCTATCTCATAAGCGCCGGCAGGTACGTCCTGCCTGACAAACTGTCCGTCTGCAGTTAAAATTATGCAATACTTCTTATGTATTTCTACAATTGATGCTTTCATATATTAAAATATATAATTTATTTTTTACTTTATTTTATATTTAAGTAAAATTTTTAAATTGTTTCCTTAACAACATGCCCTCCTAAAAGGAGGGGCAAATATTTTTCTTTTTTACAGCTACTTTTTCACACCATAATATTCACAGCTTGGTTTTCACAGCTCAATAAAACTGTAATTTTTAATAATGGCAACTACGAGAGCTATTATATATATTCGTCCTCTTTCTATTTTTTTCCGGTGTAAAGGCATCATTTTCGTAATATTTTTTATTGGCAGCCTTTTTGTCCTCATTAATTCATTAAGGATGTTTTTATCATTGGCTATCATTTTTGCACAGCTTATGTATTCCAAACGAAGATTGCCCTGTTTTGGAGAGAATCTTGCAAGCTCACCGAAGTTTATACCCCACAGGCTCAAGTCTTGGGAGTATTGGATGATTTCGAACTTTTTATCTTCAGCCTCGCTTTGGAGGGAAAACAGTTCTACAGATTTTTTATCAATAAGGTCTGCGGTTATTTCATCTTCTTCGTCATTATAGCTTGAAGTTGAATGTGACTGCCTGGATTGTTTCCTGTAATAATCTATAATGCGGTTGGTTATTACGAGCCTTGAAAAACTTAAAAACTTGCCCTTTTTTATATCGTAAGATTTTATTGCCTCATCAAATGCTGTAAGCCCGACAGACAGCTCATCATCCACACCATACTCAAGAAACTTTCCCAGTCTTTTTTGGATCACACTGGCAATAAAAGGCTTGAACTGTTTTATAAGAAGATTTTTTTTTTCAGGGTCCTCCCGCGAACTTATAACTTTTTCTTCAAGAGTTTCTGCGCTTGAATACATCACCAGCCCCCGCTTGCGCCTCCGCCGCCGGATGACCCTCCGCCGAATCCGCCGCCGCCTCCTCCGCCGCCGCCGCCGCCAAAGCCGCCAATAAATCCGCCGCCGGAACTCCTTGTCTTTTTGGAGATTGTGACAAGTTTCTTATCATAATAGCCGCAATAACTGCACGTCCTTTCCACAAGCTTCTCACCGGACGCTGTGTAGGAGGCTTCCCTGATAACCGTCTCTTTTATTACAAGTTTGATTTTACGGCATTTTGGGCATTTTCTGTTTAAAATCCCCTTTATAATAGACACAAGAGCGACAATTAAAAAAACCGGGATGCAGCATATAAAGAATGGATTGCACCATCGGCTGTTAAAATCCAGTAAGTTGCTGACGCCGGATTGCCCGGACGTCTCTGTAGTTGTTGTGCCTTCAAGAGTCAGCCCCTGATCCTTATATATTTCATCTGCTATTGCATAGACACCGTTATAAATTCCACCGTTATAATCGCCCTCTTTAAATCTCGGAGTGATTATGTCACTTATTATGTTGCCGGCCTCAAGGTCCGTTATAACTCCCTCCAGGCCATACCCTACTTCTATCCTGATTTTTCTTTCCTGCATTGAGACCAGCAGCAGAGCTCCGTTGTCTTTATCGGCCTTTCCTGCCCCCCATTTTTCAAAAAGCTTGACGGCATATTCTTCTATGGTTATTCCCTGAAGGTCGCTTACAACAGCAACAGCGATTTCAGCGCCGGTTTCGCTCCCGACTTTTACACAAAGTTCTTCAATCGATGATTTCCACCCTGAGTCGATGGTTCCGGTATAATCATTTACAAATGCCGAATACTCAGGATAAGTGACCTCAGCATGGATATTTCCGGTAAATAAAAAAAATGAGGAAAGCCCTGAAGAAAGGAACACGAAAATCAGGGCAGCCAAAAAGAGGGCCTTCTTTAAACTCTTTAAATATATTGTTCTGTTATGACTATACCAAAAATCCATTTTTTTTATTTTCAATCCGTTTTATAAAAAAACAGGCACCTGCCGGCATCGAAAGACAGCCTGCCTGCTTTATTGAGCCAATATTTTTTAATAAGTAATGCTCTACAAATTATTTATTTAATTACTCAGGTCAATTGACGGTGCGGTCTCTGCGCCTGGCTGTGCCTCAAAAAACTCCTTGGCGCTAAAGCCGAACATTCCGGCTACCAGGTTATTTGGAAACAGCCTGATATACGTATTATAACCCTGGACCGCTTCATTATAGCGCATCCTTTCAACGGCCACCCTGTTTTCCGTACCTTCAAGCTGAGTCATCAAATCTCTTACTACCTCGCTTGATTTAAGTTCAGGCGTATCTTCGACTACAACCCTTAAATCCCTTAAGAACGAAGTGATAGGCTGATTAGAGCTTTCAAGATCCGCAGGACCCTGCGCACTGCTTATTCCTGCCCTGGCATCCGCAATTGCCAGGAATATATCTTTTTCAAGATTCATATAGGCTTTTGTGCTTTCAGCAAGGTTTGGGACAAGGTCAAGCCGCCTTTGATAAACATTCTGGACCTGCGCCCAGGCTGTCTGGACAGCAGTCTCTTTAGTGACCATGTTGTTTCTTCCGCCAAAAATGACCGAAACGCCAATTATTACTAAAATCAAAACAACCACAACTGCAATAATACCGCCTATACACCCCGCGGGAAATTTTCTTGCTCCCGCAGGCGCCTGACCGGCCGGCCGGCCCGAAGATTGATTTGGTATCTGGTTATTAACAACCATTTAATTTCCTCCTTTAAATAAAATTTATTTATTTAAATACTATTTAATCGGCATACAAAACAAGTAAAAAATCATGATACCGTCTATGCCGATTCAATAACAGTAATTGTTCCGGTACCAACTCTGAATCATTTTAATTTATGATTTCCTGCAGACTTTAACAACAGCGGGCCTTATCAAAAAATTATTCAGTTTATAACCTTTCCGTAATACCTCGACTACCGTTCCTTCGCTGACATCATCAACATCTACTGTCAATGCCGCTTCACACTCATGCGGGTTAAATTCTTCACCCTCCGGGTATATGACAGATACGCCTTCCTTATGGAGAGTTTCCATCAGCTCGGAATAAATCATTTTCACACCTTTAAAAAATTCATCTTCCTGGTCCTTCAAGCCTTCTCCCGCAGCAAGCGCGTGATCAAAACTGTCAATTACCGGCAGCAATTTCTCAATTATGTTTTTACCCGCTCTTGAAATCGTGTCTATATTCTCTTTTATGGCCCTTTTCCTGAAATTATCGTAATCTGCATGGCATCTCCTTAATTTATCAAGATAATCTTCTTCGATTTCTTT
This sequence comes from Candidatus Humimicrobiales bacterium, assembly GCA_038320085.1. Classification (GTDB taxonomy): domain Bacteria; phylum Actinomycetota; class Humimicrobiia; order Humimicrobiales; family Humimicrobiaceae; genus Fen731. The sequence goes on along the minus strand of JBBQDW010000046.1, from coordinate 9,047 downwards.
ATAATGGGCCAGCTCTTTCCTTAACAGATCTATTTCATCCATTAGCTGCTTGATTTCGATTTCGCTTTCCGAGTACAGTTTGCCTGAATGTTTTTCAGCTCTTTTTTTTGCTTTGTTTAATTCTTCTATTCTCTCATCTCCATTTCCTGGACCATTTTTTTTATTTTTCTTTTCTTCCATCTTGTATTACCTTCCTTCTTTTCAGTTTAAGATTTTCGGATTCAGAGCCTGGAAAGAATAAACGTTATTATAATATATATGCAAATATTTCTAAATAAAAGTTTTGTCAAATACTATTTTCCATTTGCCGTTTTCAGAGAGCAGGTAAATATATTTCCTGTAATCACCCAACGCGCCGCCTTTATAATTAATGGTAAAATCAACAACAACCTTACTCATATCATTTTCATAACCAAGGTAAGTAATCTGGTTTATTTGAATATCTTTTACGTCTGCAAGTATTTCATTCATTTCTCTAACAAACTTGTCTTTCTCAATATTTCGTTTATCCCTGTCAGGCAATAGAAAATTATAGATATATTCAGCATCCTGTTTATTCATTGCATACATAAAATCCAGGACAGCTTTTTCCGGATCAGTCTTGAAAAAATAAACCAAATCCATTTTGTTGTCGTATTGCCTGCAGCCCGTAATGGAAAGAATAAGGCCCGACAGAAGAACAATAAAAAGTGCCGCAGTTATTGACATCTTCAGGCTGCATTTAAAATACCGGTTTTTTGGCAAATTTTTTACTGGCTTTTTAACAATTTTCATATTTTATCACGCAAAAAGTTTTTTAATACACACAAGGCTGACAGAAAGTAAAAAATGAATTTGTTTTAAAGTATCTAAAAAATCAGCAATAAATAACCGGAGTTTTATCCTTTTAAAAATTCAGCGACTGCTTCAAGAATGGAATTGCTGATACCCATCTGGTATTCCGTATTAAGCAATTTCTGCTTGTCAAGCTCATTTGAAATAAAGCCCGGTTCGATAAGCACCGAAGTCATTACTGTTTCTTTTAATATAGTATAGTTTGCGCCATGTACCCTGCAGTCTAATGTACTAAGATTTTCAGTAAGCTTGTCCTGGATAAGGTTAGCGATTACTTTTCCGGGAATTGAAAAAGACTTAATGCCCTTGAAATAAAAACAGCTGCTTCCGTTTGCATCCCTGTCTTCAGAATATCCGAGATTTAAGTTTATAAGTATATCTGCATTGCTTCTGTTGGCAAATTTTATCCTGTCTGTCAAAAAAAAACTTGTGCTTTCGTCGTCACTTACTGTAATAGCCGAATCAATACCCATATGCACCAGCATATCCCTGCAAAATCCTGCAATGCTTCTGCAAATATATATCTTGTCACTGAAATAATTTATGCTGTTTGACATATCGTTGATATTTTCGCCGTAATCAATAATGACTTTAAAGCCAGTTGATGCCTTTGATTTTATATACCCTTTCATGGAAGGATAGTTCGAAGATTTTTGGGACTCTATGATCCTTTTTAAATTCCTAAGATGCTGCAGTGTATTTCCTCCAAAAATTCCATCGACATGGATCTTCATGTTTTTCTGGAACTCTGTCAGCGCTTTATGTGTCCGGTTGCAGAATATCCCGTTTTCCTTGTACTTATAAAAACCCAGGGTCTTTAGCCAGAGCTGAAGAGTTTTTACGTCATCACCCCTGAAAGGCGGGTTTTTAAGATACAGAAGCCTTTCGCCAATAAGATAACCTGCGTCCAAAATCTCCATCCAGGTCTCTTCATCAACAATTCCGCTTGCATTAAGCCCCCTGTCCTGTTGAAATTTCTTTACGGCTTCTTTTGTCTGGGGCCCCATTATCCCATCAATCTGGCTGTCCCCTATCTCGTAATTTAAGAGTTTGAGCCTGCGCTGGACCTCTACAACTTTTGCGCCCGTAAAACCTTTTTTAGCTGCCATTTTCACCAATGCTTTTTTACTTTAGTTATATTTTTTTTGAACAATTAAGCTTCTAAATAGTAAAATTTTTTATCCGTTAAATTAAAAAACCTAAAAATATATTACCCAAACACTTTGGGTTTTTAATCCATGTCATTAATATATTTATCCGCGTAAGTCGCGGCGATTGCTCCGTCAGCAACTGCCGTTATTACCTGGCGCAACGGCGTGTTTCTTACATCACCGGCAGCAAACAATCCGGGCAGGCTGGTTCGCATTTTGTTGTCGGTTATAATGAATTTGTTATCATCCAGGTCAGCCAGGCCGGCAGTTATTTTACTGTTAGGCTTTATGCCGACATATTCAAAAACACCGTCAATTTTACTAAGCGTCTTTTTGCCTGACTTTACATTTTTTATTATGACCTCTTCAAGCCTTTCGCCGCCTGAAAACTTTTCAATAACTGAGTTCCAGATAAATTCTATTTTTTTATTTCCTAGGGCCCTGTCCTGTAGTGTTTTTACTGCCCTTAGCTCATTGCGCCTGTGGACAATATATACTTTTTTGGCAAACTTGGTTAAAAACAGCGCCTCCTGTATAGCAGTGTTACCCCCGCCTATGACCATTACTTCTTTATCCCAATAAAGCGCCCCGTCGCAGGTCGCACAATATGATATGCCTTTACCTACATACTCACTCTCTCCTTCTACAAACAACCTTGTCGGACTTGCCCCTGTTGTTATGATTATTGCCTTTGAAGTAATGTTTACTTCACTGCCGGTGCAGACAAATTTATAATCACTTTTGCCGGTATCATTTTCGCCTGTACCATTTTGTGAGGGCAGTTCAATTGTATCAAGGTCCACATATTCTTCAATTGAAATATTGAACTTTTTACAGTGTTCTATTATAGCTGCCATCAGGTCATAACCGGAAACATTATCCTTAAAACCCGGGTAATTCTCGATGACCTCCGTGGTTATTATTTGCCCGCCCGCCATCAGTTTGTCAACTATTTTAAATTCGAGTGCGCAGCGCGCCGAATATAATGCAGCTCCCAGACCCGCAGGACCAGCGCCGATTATTAACAAATCTGTTTTAATTTCTTTCAAGTCTTACCTGTACCTTTTAGCAGCTTCTTTTATCCTTGTTTCCAGCTCCTCTTCTGTTTTTATACCGGGAATGTCTACATCAAGATCCATCATCAGCCTAATGAGGGACCTGACAATTTCTGTATTGGCAAGCTTGTGCCCGCCTGTTCTCTTACATTCAATCCCGAGATTTTCCAGAAATGAAACCATTTCAGATGGCATGGTGATAGGTATCCTGAAGTAGTCCTGCTTTTTTTCCATTTGCATACTCCTTAAAAAATATTATGTATTTTTATGTATATGAGTATATATATTGAAATTCATATTGTCAATTAAGCTGTCTTAAAGTTAAGTTAGCTTAAAGGTTTTACTGGAGCAAAATATTACAACATTTATTAGTACCAATCATATAAAATAATTTAATATTTACGATTTTTTACCTGTCTGTTTGATTTTTAATAATCAATTTTGCCTGTTCTGTTTCAAGGTCGCATCTTAAACATCTTCTTGCATCTATGACTGCCTGCTTCTCTGTCATTTTATGCAAAGAATCATCAGTATTATCTATACCATATCTGTCTGTAAGGCAAGACAAAACAGGCTCATCTGTCTCAAATGTATCAGCATCATAAACTTCTAAAGGTGGTAGGTAAATTGATGGCCTGGTTACACTATACTTGCGTGTTAAAGGTTTTTTCCTTAAATATTTATCAATCATTTCAGCAGCAATTTTACCTGCAGCCATTGCTTCAATGGCAGTTGCGGGACCTGAAACCACATCTCCGCCTGCAAAAACTCCATTAATATTTGTAAGCATAGTTTCAGTATCCACCGCGAGCGTGCCCCATCCGGTTGCAGCAATTTTCTTTTTACCCGAAATAAAACTTAAGTCCGGGTATTCACCAATGGCAGCAATCAAAGTATCAAGAGGGATTATAAACTGGGAACCTTTTATTGCAACGGGCCTTTTCCTTCCGCTTTCATCCGGCTGGCCAAGCTCCATTCTAACGCACTCCACACCAGTCAGCCTTCCGTTTTCTGCTATCACTTTTACAGGGGCCGTTAAAAATTTGATATCAATGCCCTCTTTAAGCAATGCTTTAACTTCCTCTTCAAATGCAGGCATCTCATTAATTGTCCTTCTGTAAATTATTGTAACATGTTGGCATCCGTCAATCCTGGCTGCTGATCTTGCGGCATCAACTGCCGAATTACCGCCTCCGACGACTCCAACGGATTTACCGATTTTAAAAGGTTTCTGAAGGTTTACATTTTTCAAAAACTCGGTTGCAGATACTACATCCTCAATATCTTCACCGGGTATTTCCAGTTTTTTTGATTTATGCGCCCCGGTTGCTATAAATATTGCTTTATGATCTTTCAGTATTTTATCAAAACTTATATCCCTGCCGACCCTTATGCCTGTTTTAATCTCAACTCCCGAACTCTTTATGTGGGCAATATCAAGTTCAAGTATTTTTTTTGGAAGCCTGAACTCCGGAATATATACTGCAAGCCCGCCGCCGGCTTTCTCGAGCTCTTCAAAGATTGTGACATCATAACCCATCGTTCCAAGCTTGTAACCCGCCATCAGTCCTGCCGGACCTGAACCTATGATTGCCACTTTTCCCTCTTTGGTGATTTCTTTTGGCTCATTTGCATGCTTGACAGCCTGGGGGTATGCGCCGCTTTTTATGGCAAAGTCTGACGCAAATCTCTTAAGTGACCTTATCATTATGGGGTCGCCCCACTTTCCTGCTTCACATTTTGTTTCACACGGATGATGACATACCCTGCTGCACACAGATGGAAGCGGATTATCCCTGACTATAATATCAAATGCTTCCCTGTATCGTCCCCGGGCTATATAAGCAATATATGACTGTGCCTCGGTTCCAATGGGGCATGTGTGCTGGCAGGGAGATGACATGATTTCCCTGCATTCCACTGCAGGGCATCTCTTTTCCCGAACGTGGGTGATATACTCGCTCCTGAAATATTTTAAGGTTGAAAGTACAGGGTTTGGAGCAGATTTTCCAAGCCCGCAAAGCGAAGTTTCCTTTATGGCCAGGCCAAGTTTTTCCAGTTTTGCAAGGTCCTGAAGCTCTCCTTCTCCCTTTGTTATCCTGTCAAGGATTTCAAGCATTCTTAATGTCCCTATCCTGCAGGGGGTACACTGTCCGCATGATTCCTCCTGTATGAAATCCATAAAATACCGTGAAAGGTTTACCATGCAGGTATCCTCATCAAGTACAATCATTCCGCCAGAACCCATTATAGCGCCGGTTTCCTTGACCTTTTCATAATCTACAAGAGTATCAAGATATTTTTCAGGAATACAGCCCCCCGAAGGACCCCCCATCTGAACCGCCTTGAACTTTTTGCCTCCCTTTATTCCACCGCCTATCTTGAAAACTATATCACGAAGCGTTATGCCCATCGGAACCTCTACAAGCCCGACATAGTTTACAGCTCCGGTCAAAGCAAAAATCTTTGTACCCTTGCTGGTTGCGGTTCCGACAGAGGCAAACCATTTAGAACCCCTTAATATTATTTGTCCAATATTGGAAAATGTTTCCACATTATTTATCAGGGTGGGCTCACCATAAAGGCCCTCGTTTGCCGGGAAAGGAGGTTTTGACCTGGGCATCCCTCTTTTACCTTCAATAGACTCAATAAGTGCCGTCTCTTCACCGCACACGAAGGCTCCGGCACCCTGGTATATCTCAATATCAAAATCAAATCCGGCGCCAAATATATTTTCACCTAAAAACCCGTATTGCCTTGCCTGTTCAAGAGCAGCGCTAAGAGTTTTGATTGCAAGGGGATATTCCGCCCTGACATACATATATGCTTTACTAGAACCGATTGCCAGCGCAGCAATCAGCATGCCTTCTATAACTGAGTGAGGATCGGACTCTAAAAGGTTCCTGTCCATAAAGGCCCCCGGATCACCTTCATCCCCATTGCACACAATATATTTAATCCCGGAAAGTGACACAGACTTTTTACATAATTCCCACTTTTTGCCTGTCGGAAATCCTGCCCCACCCCTGCCCCTTAAGCCTGAATCTGCTACGGTTTTTATAATCTCTTCACTATTTAAATCAAGCGCGTTAACAAAAGCCTGGTACCCGTCGTTGGCAATATAATCTTCAATCCTGAAAGGATCTATCTTTCCCCTGTTACGCATTACTCGCGGCTCCTGAAAATAATAAAAAGAGCCTAAATCGGACCCTTGAATAATCGGCTCAAGGTCCTCTGCAATCTCACCTCGCAAAATGTGTTTTTCAAAAATGGTTTTTACTTTTTCAACATTAAGGCTGTGATAAACCACAGGCTGCATGCCTTCTTTTTCTATTGTGAGCATAGGTTCCCTTGAGCAGAAGCCCGCACAACCTGAAACCCCGAATACTATTTTTTCAGGATCAATTCCTGCAAGCAGCCTTTCAATTTCTATTTTAATAACATCAGCTCCGGAAGCTATGCCGCATGTGCCCAGGTGCACTGTTATTTTTAACTTGCCGCTTTTAATTAAGGCTTCGCTTTCGCTTTTTAGCTTAGATTTCAGACTACTAAAAGAGTCTTTATTTAGTTTTATCAAGGCGCTTATGGTCAATTCTGCTCCTTATCGGATAAATAGTTTTTATTAAATAACGGGTAACCAAAATTAGTCAGCATTTCAAAATTAGTTGGCATTTCAAAATTAGTTGGCATTTCAAAATTAGTCAGCATTTCAAAATTAGTTGGCATTTCAAAATTAGTTAGCATTTCAAAATTACTTTTGATACAATTATGAGGCTTAATTATAACAAATTGTTCGGATTATTAACTAATTTTTCAAATACTTTTTTACAACAAAATCATTATAAACCTACTATGGCCGAAATTAAAAAGAAACAATACAAACTGACTGATGAAGATTTAAGTAAAGTCGACGAAATCATATGCAGGCATAAAGGCAAAGACGGGACACTTATTCCGGTCTTAAATGAGATCCAGACAAAAATCGGCTTTCTGCCTGTAGAGGTTCAGAGAATTGTGGCCCGCCAGCTTAATATACCGGAAAAGGAAGTATACGGAGTTGCAACTTTCTATTCATTTTTTTCCATGACACCAAGAGGCAGGACCAATATAAAGGTTTGTCTTGGAACAGCATGCTTTGTAAAGGGCGGAAAAAAAATAGCCGAAAAGATTGAAAAAGAACTGGGTATCTGCTCTGGCGAGACTACGGAAGACAGAAAATATTCATTGCAGATAAACAGGTGTCTTGGAGCATGCGGGCTTGCTCCCGTAATGGTGATAAACGAAAAGGTCTATCAAAGGGTCAATCCTGAAGAAGCAGTCGATATCATAAAATCTTATGAAACCTAAAAAAACAAATAAATTTATCAAAACAGACTTTTAAATAATAAATATTTAAGTAATATAGAAATATATAGGATACATAAAAAAATATATAAAAAATAATGAAAACGACTATCGGCCTGGAAAATAAAATAAAGATAAGCATAAACAATAAAGCAGTTCTTACAGGGCAGGATAACAGTATCCTGGAAGCAGCCCTCGAAAATGATATTTTTATTCCTAATCTTTGCTATGACCCAAGATTAAAGCCCCTGGGCGCATGCAGGATTTGCATGGTTGAAATCGAAGGCTTTCCTGAAACAGTCCCGGCATGTACGACAAGGGCTCTTCCGGGTATGAATATAAAAACCGATACAAAACATGTTAGAGAACTTGTAAAAACAAATCTTGAACTGATACTCTCTGACCATCCCCTTGACTGCATGACATGCGAATCCTGTGGAAATTGTACTCTTCAGGACCTTGCATACAAATACGGTATCAGGGAAAACAATTTTACAGGCAAAGTACATGCAAAAAAAGTGCTGGATGACAATCCGTTTATATACCGGGATAATGAAAAGTGTATACTTTGCGGCAGATGCGTCCGAATCTGTGATAAGGTTGTAGGAGCAAATGCAATAGGATTTACAGGCAGGGGTTTCGAAAGCGCAGTTGTGCCTGCATTCGACCAGCCTCTTACCCAAACAGATTGCGTATTTTGCGGCAACTGCATCTCCACCTGTCCTGTCGGAGCACTTGAACCGAAACCCTATATTAACAGGGCAAGAAAATGGGATACAAAAAAAGTAAAAACTGTTTGCCCGTATTGCGGAGTAGGCTGCGCAATCAACCTTCATGTCAAAGATAACAAAATAATATGTGTGTCTTCTGATGTCGGCGAGAACTTAAACCAGGGCAACCTCTGCGTAAAAGGCAGATTCGGACTGGATTTTGTAAATAATCCCGCCAGGCTTGTCTCTCCGCTGTTAAAAGATAAAAATGGAAAATTTAAAAAAATCCCATGGGAAAAAGCACTGGATATCACTGCAGAAAAGTTGAAGTTTTTTAAGAGTAAATATGGCCCTGATTCTATTGGAATATTAAGCTCTGCAAAATGCACCAATGAGGAAAACTACCTGATGTCAAAATTTGCACGGGCCGCTGTCGGCACCAATAATATTGACCATTGCGCAAGGCTTTGCCATGCCTCAACAGTCACGGGCCTTATTCCCACCTTTGGAAGCGGCGCCATGACAAACTCTATTGATGACATAAAATTCTGCGATACGGCCATAATAATCGGTTCAAACACAACAGAGGCCCATCCTGTAATCGGATACGAAATAATAAAAAATATCCTTGCGGGCGGATTAAAACTTATAGTAATAGACCCGAGAAATATTCCAATAACGAAATATGCAAAAATACACCTTAAACAAAAACCGGGCACAGATATAGCAGTGCTCCTTGGCATGATGAATATCATATATAACAGCAATCTGCATAACCGGGATTTTATAAACAACAGGACCGAAAATTTTGATGACTTTAAAAAATGCTTTGAGGGGTACACCCCTGAAAAAGTATCACAGATTTCAGGAGTTGACAAAGACAAACTCATTCAGGCTGCAAAAATGTATGCATCTTCAAAAAATGCGGCGATATTTTATGCAATGGGAATAAC
>JBBQDW010000045.1:0-13645 GCA_038320085.1 Candidatus Humimicrobiales bacterium | reverse complement strand
CCAGAGCAATCAGGCTCCTACCGCAGATGCCGGGGGGCCATATTCGGTTGAAGTGGATTCGACAGTTAAGCTTGATGGGAGCGCCAGCAGTGATAAGGACGGCACAATCATAAGCTATAAATGGAAGATAACAGAAGGCCCCGGTTCCCTTACAGGAAATAATTCGCCGATTATTACATACAAAGCGCCAAAAAAGTTGGATTCTGAAACAAAAGTAACAGTTGAACTGACTGTTGTAGATGACAATAAAGAGTCTGATACTGTGACTACTATTATTGCCTTAGAATTAGTTTCAAATGCTGCCCCGACATTTGCAAGTGTGATGGTTACCGGGACGGCAAAAGTAGGCGCAGCTCTTACAGCAAGCGGCCTGGACTATTTTGATAAAAATGGTGATCTGGAAGGAACGCCTCTTTATCAATGGATGATCTGCAGTACAGCAGATGGAACATATACTGAAATACCAGGAGCAGCAAGCAGTACATACATACCTGTAATTACTGATTTAGATAAATTCATCAAAGCCATTGTAACTCCAGTGGCGCAGACTGGGACTTCACCTGGAATGCCGGTAGAAAGTATTGCAACCGCAGCAGTAATTAAAATGACTTTGGATGAGCTTAAGAATGAGGGGGCTGTTTCCCCTGACTTTAACATGTGGAAAGACGATCCGGCCAGCGGTTCTATTTTGGGAGCGGGCGGCCTAATTTATGTCAATAACCCAAATTCAGATTATTCTGTAACAATAAGGGCAAAGCTTCAAACCGGTACACTTGGTGGTTATGGAATTTTTTTTGACACTACTACTGATGAAATTGATGGTTCGAAAGATAACGGTTATATTCTTCAGATTGACAGAGGTTTTGGTGAAGGCGCTGTTTTAATAAGGCCTCGAATAAATGGAGTTGAAAAGACTCCTGTCAAAATAGTAAACAGCAGCTCAGATGGGTTAATACCTAAAAAAAGCATTGATCCATTATGGTGGACTGCCGAGCATACTGTTGAACTTAAGGTATCTACAGTCAGTATTGGAGAAAGCACTAACAATAAAAAAATCATGGTTTATATAGATGGTGAGTTTGTACTTGATTATGATTATCAGATCGCAATTCCAAAACAAGATCAAAAATATTATACAGGTTTAAGAACCTGGAGCGTTAAAAGTAATTTTTATAGTATTGCATTAATACCAGAGGCAGCGCCGGAAACAGCTCCGACATTTACAGGTGCAACGATTACGGGCTTGGCCAAAGTCGGTTCAGTGCTTACAGCTGCAGGTATTGGGTATAATGACCTAAACGGTGACCTGGCAGCAACACCTCTTTACCAGTGGACGATCTGCGACATTGCAAACGGAACGTATATCGATATATCGGGCGCTACAAACGGCACATACAAACCAGTATTTGCAGATCTGGCTAAATTTATTAAAGTCAAGGTAACTCCTACAGCATTAACAGGTACATCTCCCGGGACAACACTGGTATCTGCTGCAACCGCAGCAATATTGGCAGCGTCGGCAACAGCGCCGTCATATACAGGCGCAGCAATCACAGGCATCGCCCAAGTCGGTGAAGTGCTTAAGGCTTCAGGTGTAGGATATGCTGACCTAAATGGTGATCTTGAAGCAACACCCGCTTATCAGTGGATGATCTGCAGTACAGCAGGTGGAACGTATGCAAGCATATCAGGTGCTACAAGCAGTACCTACGCGCCGGTATACGGAAATCTGGGCAAGTTTATCAAAGTCAAGGTGACCCCGAAAGCATTAACGGGGACATCCCAGGGAACACCGGTAATATCTGATGCAACCGCAGCAGTAATTGAATATACCCCTACTATATCATTAGGGTCAACTTTCAGTGAAATATCAAGTGGAATGATCAAACTTATAGAAGATTATTATGCAAAATATGGCAAATTTCCCAGAAGTTTTTCTCCTTATAACTATACAGATCTGGGCCTTATAGAATCGGAATGGAATGTTGCGCACAACAATATAATATATTCTCCAACCGGCAACAGGTTAAATGTCAAACCCGCAGATGGCTTTGGATTTGAAGCAGTTAACAAAGTAACAGGTAAGACAATTAGGATGCCTTATACTTTAAAATATAACTTTGTTTATTATATAAACGAAGGAGTCTGGTACTATCATAAACAAGACGCTAATAATGTAATAGATATCAGCACTTTTAAAGTTTATTCAGTGGAAACAGGCGAAATTGTAATTGAACAGGCAGCCCCGGCATTTGCAAACGCTATAATTACAGGCACAGGCAAAGTCAGCACAGAACTTACAGCTTCAGGTGTAGAATACGCTGATATAAACAATGACCTGGAAGCAACACCTCTTTATCAATGGAAAATCTCCAACACGGCAGAAGGGACCTATAACGATATATCGGGTGCAACAAATAGCGTCTATACTCCCGCAGCCATAGATTTGGGAAAATTTATCAAAGTCATGATAACTCCGACAGCGCAAACAGGAACATCACCAGGGGAACCCAGGGAAAGCGCTGCGATTGAATGCTATAGCGGCAAACCAAAAATCACCATTAACTCAGCCGCCCAACAAACAGATCATGGATATGTTTACATTAACTATACGCTAGTTGATGCGGAAAACCATGCTATAGATCTGTCAAATTACGAGTATTCACTGACAGGCGACTTTACCGGTGAGGAATCTTCAATGACAGCTGCGGCTTCAGATGATAAACATGATGGTTTTGAGGGACTTTCTTCATCTGCTGCCGGGGTTGAACACACTTTTGTGTGGGACGCACTGTCTGATTTGCCGGGTGCGCATAATCTTAATCTTTACATTAGATTAAAGCCCTATGATGGTATTGAGCAGGGAGAATTTGCCGCCTTCAATTCGTATATTACCGGTTTTAAAAAACCTGTAATATCCAATATATCGGCGCTGCAAACTGCCGGTACCAATAAAGTTGCGGTAAGCTATGATCTCTCTGCTGATAATGATAAGCTGCAGGTCACACTGGAGATTTCAGAAGATGGCGGAACGACCTGGACCATTCCTGCTGCAGGCATTACCGGTGACATGGGCCCGGAAATTACCACAGGAACAGGCAGGAACATAATCTGGGATGCCGGCATAGATTTTAATGGCAAAGATAAACAGGATATGCAAATAAGGCTTGCTGCAACAGGCGCAATGCAAAATACAAGCGATTATGCCTATTCACCATTATTTGCCCTGGATACCAGCGCTCCGCTTGGGCTGAATGATTTCCTGGGTGTAAGCGCTGATAAATCCTTTATAGTCTGGTCATGGACACCAGTGGTCTCAGAGACAAACTTTAAATATTATAAGATCTCTTATGGCCAGGACCTGGAAGATGTGCAAAGTGCAACAGGAACAGCATCAGTCTGGGATGTTTCAGATGATATTGATTTATCCATAGCCGGGACTTCCGGCACTATTATTACAGGGCTATCTGAAGGCACCAGATATTATGCCAAAATTTGGGCCGTTGATAATTTTGGCAACCAGGCAACTGTTTTGGAATCTCAATTTATTACTAAAAATGCCCAGGATGACAGCGCGACTGTGCCTCCATTTACTCCGATATTAAATCAGCCGCCGCCATCAACCCAGCCAGGGATCCTGGTTTCAGGTATTGCGGATACAAACAGCGATAATGACCTTTATGTTGATGGAGAATTAGCGATTTCAGGATTTGCTCAAACCCAGAGTGACGGCAGATTTAACGGCACCATAAAACTGGATAAAGGAAAGCATGAAATATATGTAATGTCTAAAGACAGCGACGGGAATTCAAGCAAGCGCTCCAATACCATAAATGTAGATATTGATTTTGGAACGGAAAATAATCAAACATCACTGACTTTCCCTACAATAACTGATAAGGCAGGGACCGATGAAGCAACTATCATTAAAGATGTCTATAAAGCGGCAGAATCTTCGATACTGCAAAGGCCCCAGGTAATAGAGGTAAAAGGAACAGATGCCGGGAATAATATCAAGTTTATAGGAAAAGGCGTTGCTAATTCAGAGGTAATAGTTTTTATACACTCTGAACAGGTTATAGCTTATAGGGTACAGGTAAATGAAAATGGTGACTGGAGTTTAAACCATTCCCAGGATAATGCTGAACTTGCAGAAGGAAATCACGAAGTATATGCCCTGACCCTGGACGCAAAAAGCCAGGCTAAAAGTAAGATCAGCGATATTAAAAATTTCCAGGTAAAGGTTAGCCCTCTTGCAGTTTTCTTGTCATATTTTGATTTGCCAACAACTCTTTTGACAATATTTGTTCTGCTAATGGGTATTGTTGTTTTCATTATCTGGAGGAGAAAACAAACAAAAACAAATAAGAATAATGGAAATACAGCATAAAAAAGGTAAACAGCCGCTCATTTTAGTGGTTGATGATATAGCAAAAAACATACAGCTAATCGGCAATATATTACAAAATGAAAACTACAGGGTATCTCTTGCCAATAATGGTAAACAGGCGATAGCCATAGCAACAGAGATCCGGCCCGATTTGATACTCCTTGATGTAATGATGCCTGAAATGGATGGTTTTGAAACCTGCAGGATATTAAAAAGCCAGCCTGAAACAGAAAATATTCCAATAATTTTTTTAACTGCAAAAGTTGATTCGGACGATATAATCAGGGGTTTTGAACTGGGTGCAGTTGATTATATTACCAAACCTTTCAACGCTCATGAGCTAAAGGCAAGGGTGAAAACCCACACTGAATTAAAGATAAATAAAGATTTACTTGAGGAAAATGCATTACAGCTCAGCAAAGAAAGAAATAAACTGGAAACAATTGTTAAAAGTATTGCCGATGGTGTCTTTGTTGTTGACAGGGATCTGAAAATCACACTTTTTAATCCAAAAGCAGGTCAGATATCAGGGTTCTCAGAAAAAGAGGTTTTGGGGATGGAATATGATGAAGTTCTAAAATTTATTTATGAGTCGGACCCTGAAAAGATTGATAACGAATTTATAAGAGATGCGTTAAGCACCAGGAAAATCCGTGAAATGAGTATTCATAAACTGCTTGTCACTAAAAAAATGGAGTATGTCCCTGTTGCGGCAAGCGCAGCTCCACTGATTGACGAAGAAGGACAGGTTACCGGATGTGTGGTTGTATTCAGGGATATAACTAAGGACCGTGAAATAGACAAAATGAAAACAGAATTTGTCTCTGTTGCTTCCCATCAGCTTAAAACACCATTAACCGGAATTAAATGGATGACCGAATTGTTAATGCGCTGCGGATTAAGTGAAGAACAGACAGAATTTGCGCAAAGCGCTCATGACAGCACTAACAGGATGATAAAACTCATAAATGAGCTTCTGGATGTATCGCATATAGAGACAGGAAGAAAATTCGATGTACGAAAAGAGAGGACCGATATTATAGTACTTTTAGATGCTGTTCTTGAAGAGTTAAATGAAAATGCCGATAAAAAGAGTATCCTAATTGAAAAGAGCAAAGAGACCCCTCCGGAGTTGATGGTTGATATTGATATCAGTAAGGTAAGGCATGTTATAACAAATCTTATCGACAACGCCATAAAATACTCAAAACAGGATGGCAGGATTGAAGTAAGCTGTGTAAAAGATAAGTCCGAAGTACTTTTTTTTGTTAGAGATAACGGAATAGGAATACCCCGGGAACAGCAAAAAAGATTATTTGAAAAATTTTTCAGGGCGGACAATGCTGTTCTTTCCGAAACGGATGGGACCGGTTTGGGCCTTTATATTGTAAGGGCAATTGTCGAAGCCCATGATGGGAAAGTCTGGTTTGAATCTGTAGAAAATAAAGGCACCACATTTTATATTAAACTGCCTCTTGGTATTTGATTTTAGGAGGAACTACCATTAAGACAAAGGTTACTAAGTATTTTTTGAATTTAATAAATAGAATTAATAAACCGAGGCGATTGCTTGCAATATTGTTAACTGCAACAGTTTTTTTTGGCTTTATATATATGCATTATTCATGGAGCTCAAGCATAGATAAAATCTCAAGCCAGGCATTAAAAATAGCTGGAACTGCAGGATCCTCATTAAACGGGGAAATGCTAAAGAAACTAAGCGGCCTGCCGGAGGATGTTGGGACAGAACCATATGAAAGCATAAAAAATAAGCTGATGGAAATTGTAAGCATAAACAAAGAAATAAAGTTCGCTTATTTTTATACTCAAAAAGCCGGAAAGATTTACTTTATGGCTGACTCTGAACCGACCAGCTCAGAAGACTACTCACCACCGGGCCAGGAATTCACTGAAGCTGACATAGAGGACTTCCAGCCATTCAAAGATGGGAAGACTTTAATTACAAAACCGGTCACCGACCGATGGGGAACGTGGGTCAGTGTCCTTGTCCCGCTGAAAGATCCCCAAACAGGTAAAATAATAGCAGTATTTGGAACGGATTATCCCGCAAAAATGTGGAGCAATAATGCTATTACCGGAACTATTGAATCAGGTGTTGTGCTCATAGCCATAATCTTATTGTTGCTGGCCTTTTATAAACTTTTAAGTATTAATAAGGTCCTTAAAGAAGAAAAGAACAAATTAAATTTTGCAAATGATAAAATTATGAGCGCCGTATCAGAGATTAAGAAGTCAGAAGAAAAGTTTTCAAAAGCATTCCATTCAGGCGCAGTGCTAATGGCCATTTCAAGAATAAGTGATGGTTGTTTTATTGATATAAATAATGTATTTTTAAAAACTTTGGGTTTTAATAGAGAAGAGGTAATAGGCAAGACATCCGCCGATTTGGATATATTTGTTGACAAAGGACAAAGAGCAGCAATTAAAAAAATATTTGATGAAGAAGGCAGAGTTTCTAATCTGGAAGTACAGATTAAGGGGCGGGGCGGATTCGTGCATACAGGGATTTTATCTGTTGATTTTGTTGATGTTGCAGACACTCCCTGCTGGCTTACGACTTTGACGGATATCACAGAGCGCAAGCAAGCAGAGCGGGAGCTGATAAAAGCAAAGGAACAGGCAGAGACGGCAAACAACACAAAGAGCGAATTTCTGGCAAATATGAGCCACGAAATAAGAACCCCCATGAATGCAATAATGGGGTTTTCGGAAATACTTAAAGATCAGATAAAGGACCCAAAATACATGGGCTATATCGATATCATTCTTTCAAGCGGAAAAAACCTGCTTGGACTTATTAACGACATACTGGACCTCTCTAAAATAGAAGCAGGCAAATTGGAATTTCAGTACAGACCGGTGGACCTTCATACACTATTTATGGATATCTCAAAAATATTTGAAGTCAAAATTAGGGAAAAAGGCCTAAGGCTCATAATTGATATTGACGACAAACTCCCCGCATCTTTGCTTCTTGATGAAGTAAGAATAAGGCAGATACTCTTTAATCTTGTGGGAAATGCAGTCAAGTTTACGCCTGCGGGATATATTGAATTAAAAGTAAAAGGTATATTTTATCCTGATAGAAGCAAAATCGACCTGATATTTTCAGTAAAGGATACCGGAATCGGTATTGGACCGGATGATAGAAAAATAATTTTTAATGCTTTTCAACAAAGCCAGGGACAGGATACAAAACAATATGGCGGCACCGGGCTCGGGCTCGCGATAACCAAAAAGCTGGTAGAGCTTATGAATGGGGATATTGCAGTTGAGAGTACCGTAGGCAAAGGCAGCATTTTTACAATTTTAATAAAAGAAATATCTATTTCAACTGTCGAACCCGAAATTGAAGTAAGAAAATTGGATATTAAAGATATTGCTTTTTACAATCAAAAGGTACTTGTAGTTGATGATATTGAGTCCAACAGAAGGGTGCTAAGTGAAATATTAAACATTTATGGGCTTAATGTGCAGGAGGCAAAAAATGGAAAGGAAGCAATAAAGATTGCCGAGAACATAAAACCCGATATTATTCTCATGGACTTAAGGATGCCGGTAATGGATGGATATGAGGCAACAAAGATATTAAAAGAAGACAGCAAATTAAAGAACATACCTGTAATAATCCTGACAGCATCGGCAATGAAGATCAATGATGATGATATTAAAAAAATAGGTAGCGACGGCTATTTAAGAAAGCCCATAAGCAGGCCGGAGCTTCTTGCGGAGCTTAAAAAATATCTTAAGTTTAAAACCGTAAAAAAAGATGAAACAATGCCCGGCTCTGCCCGGTTAAAAGCAGATTTCAAGGGGAATGTTCCCGCAGCTCAGGAAGACAATTTTGCAAAGATAAAGAAAATACCTGAATTAATAAACAAATTGGAAAATGAGATTTTTATTAAGTACGGTAAATTAAAAAAAGAATTTATAATAAATGATATAGAGGATTTTGCAGAAGAGATTGGAGTACTGGGAAGAAAATACAATGCAGACATACTGTCTGATTGGGGCAAAAAGCTTTCTATGCAGGCAGATAGCTTTGATTTAGAGAATCTGACAATAACATTTGATGAGTTTGAGCCTATTATAAATAAGATAAGTAGTTTTTGGGAGGAATGACAGTTAAATGATTCAAATTATTTATGGTAAATATCGCTTGCAGAATATCTGATGACTAAAAAACTTTAACTGGGTATCCACCTGACTCAGGTTCATACTATATACAGTATCGCAGCATGAGAATAATTTAGACAAACCACTACACATAGTGGTTACCTGAGTCAAGCTGATACCCATCAAACTTTATTTAAAAACATTATTTTTTAAGAGCAATATTAAAATTTATAAGAACTTGCTTTTGGATCTCACAAGTATTTTATATATCACTTTAGACTGCTCACTTGTATAATTTAGCCTCTCCTTAAGAAAATGACACCCTTATAATATACCGGGAAGGATTTTCCATTGATTGGGCACATCGTGGATAAATCCTTTCACTGCAGTAAGTATTAAACCCTTAAGTGCTGCCATGCAGAAATAAGCTTAATTGCGGCCTCACCAATAGGTCCCCTTTTTGCCAGCATGGATGATATCTTATTATGGGTATCCAACTGACTCAGGTTCATACTACATACAGTATCGCAGCATGAGAGTAATTTAGACAAACTACTACAAATAGTGGTCACCTGAGTCAAGCTGATACCCATCTATCTTATATCTAAAAAGTGGTTCAAGGCTTTCTGCATTTAAATCTATGCCTGCTGCATAAATTATATTTTTATATGCAAAATTACCTTTATTAATACTTCGCATATTAAAAGTATATATAAAGCATTTATACCCACATTTATATCAATAATATTCAATAATATCATTGCAATAAAACCAAATAATGTTTTTTATAGTTTTATAAAAAATATATTAAAAAATATTTAAAAATACCTTGACATTGTTAAGGTTAAGTATAATAATGTAATAAGATTAGTCGAAAGAAATTAAAATACTTAAATTATAATTTTTTTACACTTTATTAATTTTCACTGTTAGCATTGTTTTAGCAAGGTTGGCAGTCAGCAATTTTGGAATAAAAAGTACAGGAGGGGAAAATGAGCAAGATTTGGAAAATATTATTGGTCCTTGGTTCTCTAGTTGGCATCTGTGCTACTGTAAGATGGTAGTATTTTTGCAGGAACAATAGAGAATTATAAAGAAAAAGAAATAATTCCTATATTTGATAATTAGAAGAGGGATTCCTGTTGAAAGAAGAAGGCAATAAAGTAGGTCTGTTATTTTATGTGTTTGCAATTTTCATAGCAGGATCAGCATCTCTTGTATATATCCTTATCAAATATAGGAATATTTCTTTGTTGGGAGCCGTTCTTTTCGGTTTACTTATTTTTATATCTGATAATCTTTCTGCACCCCTGCCAAAAACCGGCAGCGTATCAGTTAATTTCGGCATATCCCTGGCGAGCCTTATTATATTTGGGCCTTCCACCGCGCTTATCGTTACACTTATCTCTATTTTTAACATAAAAGAGCTTGTCAAAAGGGTGCCATACTATAAACACCTCTTTAATGCCGGGCAATACCTGCTATCTTTTTCGGCAGCAGCAGTGCTTTTTGAATTGTTTTATGACAGATCCCAAACAAATTTTTTTTATTCAAAAAATATTTGGATAATAATTCTTATAACCTATATATTCTTCATCCTGAATACTACATTGACTGCAGGGGCCATCTCTTTAAGTTCAGGAACCAATATACTGAATGTGTGGATCTTTAACTTTGCCTGGCTTATACCGTTCCAGTTCTTTCTTTCTTCGATGGCTATAGCTATCGCTTTTTTATACCTCCGGTACAGCCCGTTTACACTTATCTTTACATCGCTGCCGCTTATAATCGCACAGTATACATATCTGCTGAGGATCAAAGAAAGGAGAACGATACTTAACAGTATCATGCAAATCGTAAAAATAATCGAAGCAAAAGATGTATACACTGCGGGCCATTCTATGAGGGTCGCTGCATATTGTGAAAAAATAGCACGGGGAATGCGATTGAACGAATATGATATCGAAATAGTAAAAAACCTGGCAAATCTTCATGACATTGGTAAAATACAAATAGACTTGTCAATACTTAATAAGAAAACTATGCTCACCGATAAGGACTGGGTAGAAATAAAAAAGCACCCTGTTATAAGCTATGAAGTTGTCAAGCAGATAGATTTTCTCAAAGACAAAGCATTATCCATTCTTTATCATCATGAGAGAATTGACGGCAAGGGCTACCCGTTTGGAAAAAAGGAAGAAGAAATTCCCTTGTTTGCACGGATTTTAAGCGTTGCCGATTCTTATGACGCAATGACAACAGACCGGCCCTACAAGAAAGCTTTGACCGATGAACAGTCATTGGTTGAGCTTGAAAAAAATAAGGGCGGGCAGTTTGATGCCAAAGTGTGCGATGTAATGATTGGAATAATAAAAGCTAAAACATCCGGGTTGGAGCAAACCTTAAATCCTGTATAAGGTGAGGTTTTATTTTAAAGGCTGGCCAATTTATCTTTCTTCCTAAGCATATTTAGAAAATATGAATGAATTTTAAAATATTAAATGACTAAAGAATAATAATTATCTTATTATACAAGAATTAAAAATGAATTCAGCAAGAGCACGCTATACAGCAAGCCCAACAGTAATAACTAACTTCTGGGTAATATTCATTAAATGCACCGGCTGGCTTCTTCTTGGGGCGGCAGCCGGATTTGCCTTTTATTATTTTTTCAAAGATTTTTCTGTCTTCATCATTGACAGGTATAAATTCATACAGGGAATATTCGGTATAAAGCAATACCAGCCGGGGATAGGATTTTTTAAAGTTTTGCTGATAATACTTGCCGGCAACCTGATCTCCACCGCTGCATATTTTGCAATCGGGTGGCTAAAGACACTGATACCTGTTGCAATACTTACCGGGTTTATAATAACAGTGCTTCTATTTACAGGCACTATAAGGAACCAGCAGCCAATAATTCCTCTTGAGGTTGTAATCCTTGTTTGTATTGAAGCATTATACAGATGTCTTGCGTTAACTGCTGGTGAGCACCTTGCCAAAAACCTGTTTCGCAAAAAAGCTGTTTTTATAGTATCTATTGCGGCTATTGCAATTCTGTTGGTTGGCGCAGCATTATACGAAGTTTATCAAATATTTGGTTATATTATACGATAGCGATGCTGTAGTTTTATAATTCAGGAAATTTATAAGAACTTGCTTTTGAATCTCACAAGTATAAATCATAGACTTTTAGGATCATACTTGTTCCAGAAATCCTATAATCGGTATTTACCTAATCATCGCACTTGCAGTCATCAAAGGAATCATCTACAGCAAGTGCCCTTGGTGGAGGTCTGTCTCTTTTAAACTCATATATGCCAAGCCAGTCAAGAATTTTCCTTATCACTTTATAATCTTTAAGTATAGGAGCTACCAATACCTCCCAATAGCAAGATTCCAGGAACTATATCACATCAAAAATGACACAGTGTGTGAAATCAGAACTATATCGCAAAAAATAAAGATAATAATACAAATTTAATTTAAGATAAAAATATTATAAAAAACTACAAAAAGTGCTATAAAAGTATAAAGAAATAATTATAAAATACTTGACATTCAGCTAATAAAAGTGTAATCTTCAAACATAAGGTAAATAAAAGAAAAAATAATTTAGAAGCTTAGAGGCTTTTCTTAAAATTTATGGACGCTAAGGAAAAGCAGAGCTAATAGCGTAACCGTCTAAATATATTTAGTCGGTTTTTGTGTTTTTTATAGGAATTTTAATACAAAATTATTAAATTTTTTTATGACAATTATTTTCTTTACGAGTCTAAGGAATGTTTTATAAAATAATTAGTAATAAACATAATATATTAGAAATTTAATAGGGGGGTGGATTAAATTAGTATCTTCAAAAACAAATTTGTTGCCGGGATAGTCATATTTGCACTTATTGCACTTATGATCTTCTGGCTTATTCCATCAGGTATGCTGTTTGGTATTAGCAAGGAAGAGAGCTCCATTAAGTATCAAAACTTAACTGCTAACCTTAGTGACTTGCTCAAAAATGTTTATTATGTTTATGGTGAAGGTAGTGGAACTTGGGTATCTGGCACTGGTTTTAGTATGGTTTATAAAGATAAATTTTATCTAATAACAGCAGGTCATATTGTAAACGGTGAGTGGGGGATACATGAAAACTTAAAATTTAAAGCTAATTTTAGTGATAAATGGATATATCCGAAATTGATTGCATATAATAATGATTATATGGCAGGAAATGATTATGCGATATTTTATTCTGATAAGATAAAAACAGGATTTGAAATTGATAATAAAAATGATTTTCCTTTATATATTATAGGATATGAAAAGTTTAATAGAATAAAGGATAGCAATACAACTAATATCACAGGAGAAAGCGGAAGTCCTATTATAGATATAGATGGAGAAGTTACGGGAGTAAGTACAACAAATAATAGTTTATTCTATACAGATATTTCAAATGTTGAATTAGAAATTAATAAAACAAAGTAAAAAACAATTAAAAATTTAATATAAAAATAAAAGGCTTATTTAAGTCTTTTATTTTACTCAACTTTAGAACTTTCAAATAATCCAGGGTAATTTAATAAATCTGCAATGAGGATATATCGGTCCGGTGCACTGCCAACAAAATGAAATGGATAGCAGGTAGTTAGTGTCAGGACGGCATGGTCAGCAGGCACTATAACCGTTTTATCGTCTTTATCAACGATTCGGATGCGTTTAATCTCATAGGTGAATATCCCAGCCGATGTTTGCGCAATCAATTGATCGCCTATCTTCAACTCTCCTAACTTTGCAAAGACTGTATCTCGATGTCCGGAAAGAACACAATTGTCTTTTTCCCCGGGCAGCACGCTCTGGGTGAAGTGCCCTACGCCTTTTTTCAACTCATCCGCACCAGTTCCCTGGATAATGGGTAGTTTCTGTTTTAAAACCGGAATCGACAGGCTGCCGATATTATCACCCTCCGCAGGATATATAGGGTAAAGAATCTTACCAGGGTCAGGTATTACGGATGCATGGTCCGGTTCCTTTCGGGTGGCATCGTTTCTCGTGTCGTATTCGGTTAACTTGACCTGTTTCACCGCGATAGTTGTTGGGCTGGAAGAAGGGTTGCTGTAGATA
>JBBQDW010000044.1:0-13880 GCA_038320085.1 Candidatus Humimicrobiales bacterium | reverse complement strand
AATATTACTGGCATTAATACTGTCAGTAATATCTATGATTATTGCCAGGGGCAATTATGGTGGCACTGCTTATCATGAAAGATTTGGCTGGCCTGTGCAGTATTATATTGTATCCAGGAATATAGAAATTGGAACAAATATAGCTGTTCCGTTTGCTTTTAATTTTATTTTTTCCAAGTTTATTGCAAACACATTTATCTGGCTATATTTACCTGTTGTTATCTATACTATTTATTTAAATAAAAAAAGAACCACATCATTTATCCTTTTTATCAGCATGGCATTAATTTCTTTTATTGGTTTAGTTGCCGGATTTAGCTTATTTAACCTTTTTTACAGGTAATTATAGTGTAAACAATAATCAAATAAAGATTTCAGCTAAAAACTTATTAATAAGATTATATTTCTTAAGAATTGTCGTAATAATAAATTCTGGCTGCCCCGAGTTACGAAGATTTTGACCAATTTTTAATGGAATTGATTAATTTGTGGAACCTACTGGAACATATTATTTTACTAAAGTTTCACAATCTTTTTGTCGATATTATTTATATATAATATTTTTAAATTTATACTGAAAGGCAAAAAGAAATGAAAAGAATCCTATTGTTCCTATCTCTAATCATGGTATTTGTGCTCTTTTTTTCGGCAATGCCAGCATCAATTTCTGCAGACGATGATTCTGAGGGTGGCGGTTCCATGGATGTATACCCAGGCAAAGCAGGATGCACAACAACAATTAAGCTTCATGCATGGAATGCTGAAGGGATACAGATTCTTGTATGGGTCTTTAAGTTTGGCGGTAGTTTTGAAGAACTTCTAGAGATCGGTGAAAGCACTGATGGAGAGGGTGTTATACCACTTTTAGTTTACGGCTTTATACCGAATGAAGAATTTCCTGAAGATGCAGAAGGCTTTTTTACTATTGACTCAGATGATTGGTATAAGAGTATACACCTTACCCTTAACTCAGGGCATTATATTGCTGTTTTAGCTCCAATTATGGAAGGGGATGATGGTGGGATTAACCCGGAAACCTTTATTATCAAGGAGTTTAATGTATCAGGTACCTGTGAAGAAGAAGTAATACCCTGGGTAAGGAATGTAGAGATGACCTGTTCCAGTGTTTGGATAAATTCAGACAATGCCTTTGAGTTTGTATTCTTCTGGGAATATGCAGACAATAACTGGGTAAAGATATATGACATGGCAGGCAATGAAGTATTTTCTATAGATATGCCATATGGGGATGCACACTTTACAGCAGACCTGCCTGATGGTATGTATACGGTAAAGACATTTAATGACCAACCGGAACCGATACAGGAATTTGTTATAGGAAAGCCCTAATTGCAGCTGATACAATTTACATCTTTATTAATAAGACCTCATTACAATATGAGGTCTTATTAATAATATCACTTTAATTCAAAGCTATCCTGACGCCTATAGAAAACCACAGCAATGCATTAGTATTAGGAGATTAGAATTTAGGATAATTTATGGAAGTCTATTAGAAGTGCCTGCCCCAAGTAGGGAAATTTCTAACCAATTTTTAAAGAATTAATAAAACTTAGGGTACTGAAAAATTAATTTTACTTTAATCTATTTAAGAATGGATTCCAATATTTCTATTTACAGAATAAATTTATTAAATTTATGATTAATATTATTATTGTTGGGATTATAACAAATAGCAATAAAATCCAAGCACCTACATAATCAATTAGAATACTATAAATCCTATAAATCCATCTAACAGGAAATTTTCTACACTCAACATTATAAATAACTTCTCCTAATAGTAATCCTTCTTTATTAATAATAATATTTTTAGGTTGCGCTGGATTATTATCAAAATCTGCGAATCCTTTTATAGTCATATTTTCGCGAATCTTATCAGGAAATTTGAGGGTCTGTTTATATTCTTTTTTAATAACATCGTTTATATCAGCCAAACCCCAATCTTTCAATTTTCTATTGCCACTTTTAAAGAAATCATCCATCATAGGGGTCCCTAAATGTTTGTGGTACTTGTAAGTCCATTTTAATATCATCCTTTCAACAGGCCAAGTGTTAGGATTTATTGAATCTTTTTCGTCGTCAGCTGCCTGCTTATCCAAACGTCTTATCAAGTTGTATAATTCAGCTTTTTTTAAAAATACTATTCCAAATGGAGCATTCATTTTTTTATTATTTAATTCTAATTTATAAATACTTTTATAAATTGTACTATTTAAAAGTTTTCAATAATACTCTTATTTTTATTGTCACATTTTTATTGTAACAAAATTCGAATTTAAGTTTAAAAAAAGTTGGGGAAGATCGTTTCCAATTAAAGTCAAACTACCTGCCCAAGTAGTAAAATTTTGTACCAATTTTTGAAGAAGCATCAAGACAAATTTTTTGTGATATAGTTCCGATTTCGATAACTACTTGCTTTTACCTGCGATATAGTTCCTATTATATACATATTAGGAGCTATTGACGAAATATTACCTTATTGGAAAAATATCTGGTTGACATTGCATATATGAGTTTAGAATAGACATGGGGGAAATTTCCAAATACCCGCCGGTAATAAATGATAAAGCTCTGGTGTGTTTTAAAATCTAAATGTCTAAAGGCTGTTTTTATATCTGTTTAAATATTAAAAATAAATATATTTAAAAACACGGTATGAAAAACTATAATATTGTTTAAGCTTATTTTTATAAATTAAAAGCAAAGGGAAAAGGCAAGCTAAAAATGCAAAACCTTTTGACAGTAAGCCTTAAAGCAATATCGGACAGTGATTTTTTTACAGAAAAAATAATTATCTGCCCGTCATTTGGTGAAGGAAACAAAATCCTTGAAAGTTTCACCTGGGCCAAAAACTGCTGGATAAACTATAGGGTAAGTACAATCCAGTCTCTGGCCGCAGATCTGGCTCAAGAAGAAATCTGTAAAAGAAATTTAGAAAAGATCTCCACAACAGCAACCCTGTTTTTGATAGACAGGATATTTACAGAATCATCAAAATCCGGGGAGTTAAAATATTTTAAAAAGCACACTATAAATTCAGGCATTATAAACGCTTTATCCGCAAGCCTGATGGAACTAAAATTTGCAGGCATTGCAAATTCACAGCTTGAAGACAGGTATTTTATTGATAAAAATAAGGCACATGACTTAAGGCTGATTTTTGCAAAATATGAAGCCGGTTTAAAAGAAAAATCACTTATAGACATTGCAGACATTGTCGTTCTTGCAGCGTCTGTATTGCCAAAAAGCAGCGCTTCAAAGAAATATATTACGCTGGCAAGGTATGGCTACAAAAAGATTGAAAAAGATTTTTTAACCGCCTGTTGTGGAAATGACCTTGTCGTAATATGTGAGGAAAAAGTACTTAATCTCCCACAGCCAATAAACAGACTGACCCCGGGAAAGAATATGAATAATTCTTCCACAACCTCCACACCCCCAATAAGCGAATTTGCTGTTAATAAATTCAGTTATCTTTTTAATCTGGACAGCCTTCCGGAAGGTTCGGCCGGGTTATTGTCTAAACCCGGTAATACTGGAGCAGTTAGGGAGGCCGGGGTTTTTAAATCAGGCACCACTGATAGCGTTGATATGGAATTGTTTTGTGCCCAGAATTACAGGGACGAGATTTATGCGATTCTTGGCAGGATAGCAGGCTCTGAAAGTTTGCTTGATGATACTGAGATTATTTATACATGTCGCGAGCCTTACCTTGATATAATAAATAACCTTTGCCATAGATTAAATATTCCGGTTACATCGTCAGCGGGATTGCAGGGAGAAAAAAGCAGTTGCGGTAAAGCGCTGAAAGGTTTTCTTCTGTGGATAAATGAAGATTTTCCTGAGGTTTATTTGAGGAATCTTTTTAAGTACAGCCTTATAAAGACAGATGTCGAGGGTGCTGAAAACAAATCCCGAAATACTGACAAGGAACCAAAGATAAACAGCCGGGTTTTTGCGCAAGAATTGAGGGAATCAAAAATAGGATGGGGGAGGCAGCGTTATATCCCGGTCCTGGAAAAAAGCATTGCTGATATAAAAACGCGCATGGAAGGCAGCAAAAAAAGTCCGAAAATCTGTCTGGAGCGTATAAGCCTGCTTGAAAACCTTAAAGAATATGTATCAAAGCTTCTTGGTATTATTCCTGATACAAGTAACGGGCTGGTGGATTTTAACCTGTTTTGCAAGTGCTGCCGGGACTTTTTATCTTATTTTGTAAATGTAAAAGATAAAAGTGAAGCTTCATTTCTTGAAAATTTTAATAAAAGCCTGAATACGCTTGGAATTGTCACCGGCGATGCAATTTCAGTAGAAGAAGCAGCACAAAATGGTAAGATAGCACCAGTTGAAGAAACAACGCAAAAGGGCAATGCAGTTTTAGAAGAAGAAGCAACGCAAAGGAGCTCGGCAGTTTCAGCAGAAGAAGCCGTTCAAAAGGGTAAGATGATTTCAACTGAAGAAGCTGTGCAGAAGATAATCCGCCTTATTAAAGATGCAAGGTTTTTAATTTCCGGCCCTAAACCCGGAAGTCTTTATGTTTCCGGCCTTGCGGGCGGCGGGCTTTCAGGACGGGGCAATACCTATATAGTCGGTATGGATGACCATAAATTTCCGTCAACAGAAATCCAGGATCCCATTCTTTTAGATGAAGAAAGGGAAAAAATAAGTAGCGAGCTTTCCCTCTCAAAAGACAGGATGAAAGAAAAGCTGTACGATTTTACTGCAATGCTCGCAGCTATCAGGGGAAAAGTCACTTTCAGTTTTTCAGTCTTTGATATGAATGATGAGAGGAATCTTTCTGCATCTTCAGTGCTGCTTCAGCTTTACAGGCTTAAATCAGGCAAATCGGATGCAGACTATAATGAGCTGCTAAAGTATTTGGGACAGCCTGCAGGGTATGGACAGGGCTACAAGGATTGTCCGCCTGTCGACGAAAGTTACTGGTGGCTCGACAAGCTGCTTGCAGGCGGCAGCCTTAAAAATGCAAGGCAGTCGATTTTAAATATATACCCGGGGTTAAACCCGGGCACCATTGCACTTGAGAGCCGTAACGTAAAAAAAACAGGCGAACTTACCTGTTTTGACGGATTTATCGGCTCACCGGAAGGCATACGGAAGCAAAAGCTTGACCCGAGAAAAAACAGCAGCTTTGTACTTTCATGTACCGGTATTGAGAAGTATGCCCAGTCTCCATTTGCATTTTTCTTAACTTACATACTAAAGATTAAAAGGCCGGAAGATATAAAAAAGGACCCGACTTTATGGCTTGATGGTAAAAATAAGGGCAGCCTTCTTCATGATGTGTACCAAAACTTTACCCTCCGGATGATAAGTATGGCAAGCGGCTCTTATGGCTATCCTGATATGGATAAACAGAGAAAGATAATTCATGAGATTTTAGATGGCGCCATAGAAAAATACAAGCTGGAGATACCATTTCCCGGCGAGGCTGTTTTTAATCGTGAAATTTTGCAGCTTAAGAGGGATACAGATATTTTTCTTGAAATAAATGATACTCTGGGAAACCCTTACTATGCAGAATTTGATTTCGGCTCAGGTGAAAATGACCCTGTAAAAATAAGTACGGGAATAGACAAGGATGGCCGGGAATCATATATTTATGTGAGAGGGAGGATAGACAGAGTAGACTTTGATATTGAAAAGACAAGCGAGTACCATGTCTGGGATTACAAGACAGGCAGTTCTTACGGGTATGAAGAAGACGGCTTTGTAAGTAAAGGAAGGCAGCTTCAGCATGTAATGTATGCCAGGGTGATGGAAGAGATTTTGAAAAGCAAAAATCCAAACGCCAAAGTGACAAAATGCGGCTATATCTTTCCAACACGCAAAGGAATGGATTCGGGAAAAAGCTGCGTTTTGGAAAGGGATCCTCATCAGGAAAAGTTGTGGAAGGATGTGCTTAACTGTATCCTTGATTTGATTTCAGCGGGAGTTTTTATAATTTCCGATGAAGATAATCCACCATACCTTGATGATGATGATATTTATGGAAGCCGGGACGACAAGAAAAATATAAAGGGAAAGATAAAAAATCCGGTAAATGCAATTCTTGAAAAATGGAGCCTGCTGAAGAAGTTTAAATAACCAATAAGACAATATATAAAAAGAAAAGATAAAAATATTATGAATGACCGTTTGCTTGATAGTGAATCAAGGGAAAAAATAATAAATGAGCTTGACAGGAATTTTTTTGTAGAGGCCGGCGCAGGTTCCGGTAAGACCCACTGCCTTGTTGAAAGAATGGTAAACCTGATAAAAACAGGCAAAGCAAAAATAGAAAATATCTCAGCAGTGACTTTTACAAGAAAGGCCGCAGCGGAGCTTAAGGAAAGATTTCAGATTAGGCTTGAAGAGAGCCTCAAACAAAATCCTGATGCGCCGGAAAAAGCCAACATAAAAGAAGCACTGTCCAATCTCGAGCAGGTCTTTATCGGTACGATCCATTCTTTCTGCTCTAAAATACTGCGTGAAAGGCCGGTTGAAGCAGGAGTGGATCCAGGATTTACTGCAATCGAGGAAGAGGAAGATGCCGTATATGCAGATAATGCCTGGTCCGGATATATTGAGGATTGTTATCAGGATGAAGCGGATTATTTGCTTGAATTTTTTGAAGGACACGGCGTTCTGCCGGATGATTTAAAGGATGCTTATAAAAAGATACTCCAGTTTCCGGATGTTGAAATAATAACAGCGGATGTTTTAAAACCGGATTTTACAAACGTAAAAAAAAATGTCAGCCGCTTTATCTTAGAACTACAGGAAGCCTTGCCCGGGAGTGCGCATGAAAACGGTTGGGACGAACTGCAAAAACTTATTAGAAAAGCAGTCAATTTTATTGAAAATGGGTATCTTGACACCGATGTATTGTTTGTCAGGATGTTAAAAGAACTGGACAAGAGTGCAAAAGTCACCCAGAACAGGTGGCCGGATGGCGATGGAAAGATTTATGAGGAGGAAATGGAAAAATTCCGGCAGGAGACAGTAAGGCCCGCAATACGGATGTGGCAGGAATATCTGCACAAGCCGTGCGCTGATTTTATAAAAAAAGGCGCTGAATTTTACGGAGAGTGGAGAAAAGAACATTCTATTTTAAATTTTACGGATCTTTTGATAATGACTTCCGGACTTTTAAGAACAAACCATGAAGTAAGGTCATATTTTAAAAATAAATTTACCCATGTCCTTGTTGATGAGTTTCAGGACACTGACCCCATACAGGCAGAGCTTTTCCTTTTTTTAACAGGCACTGACGAGAAGCAGAATGACTGGAGAGAGATCATACCGGTTCCGGGGTCGCTTTTTTTAGTCGGTGATCCAAAGCAGAGCATCTACAGGTTCAGGAGGGCCGACATCAGCATTTATAACACGGTTAAAAATATTTTTAACAGCAGCACTAAGGAAATGCGAAGCGATAATTGCGGTAAAAATGGTAATAATAAAAGTGAGGTATTATCTCTTTTTTCAAATTTCCGTTCCCTGCCATTTATGAAGAACCTGGTAAAAGAAGTTTTTAAACCCATATTTCCACAGGAAGAAGATGCATACCAGGCCAAATATTTTGCGCTAAATACCGTTAGATCTGAAAGCGCAGACTACGATTGTGGTGTGCTTGAAAACAATATTGAAAAAGTGCCAAAAAATAATTCAGCAGATGTTGCCGCTATTGATGCCGGAAGGATTGCCGGCTGGATAGATTTCGCAGTAAATCACGGCGGCATACTGCTTGAAAGAACGCCTGATGAGATAAAATCGGGCCTGACGCAAAAAGCTGTTTACTCAGATTTTCTTATTTTATCACGTAAAAGAGAAAACCTGGGTTGTTATGCAAAGGCTCTTGAGAATAAAAGCATACCTTATGATATTTCCGGCGGCAGGATTTTTAATAAATCTACAGAGCTTAAGGAAATACTTAAATTATTTAAGGCTGTTGAAGATGACAGGGACCCGGTTGCGCTTGTAACTGCTTTAAGAGGGTTGTTTTTTGGTATCAGTGATGACAGGCTTTACGACTTTAGCATTGCAGGGGGACGATTTTATTTTTACAGTGCTGTCCCTGAGGGTTTTGCTGAGTTTGGCCAGGCGTATGGAAGGTTGCTTGGATATAAAAAAATAGTAGAAGAAAATGAGCCCATTACAGCAGCTGAAATGATTATTGAAGATCTTGGCATTATACTGCTGGCAGTTTCTGAAGAGGAAGGCCTTACAAAGGCGGGCAATATTTATAAAGCGCTGGAACTGCTCAGGGATTACAAACAGGAGGAAGTCAGGCTTTTTTTTGACCTTGTAAAAAATCTGGAAGAACTGTTAAAGGTCAGGGAAGTTGAATCACTAAGCCTTTTAGCTTCAAGAAAAGACGTTGTAAGGATAATGAATCTTCATAAAGCCAAAGGGCTTGAGGCTCCGGTTGTCATTCTTGCGGACCCGCTTGGTGAAGTAGGCGAACGCGCTCCTGAATTGCATGTAAGCAGGGCAGGCATAGACACCGAGATTGAGAAAAGTACTGAACTCCAGGGCGACAAAGGTGTTTTATTATCAGATGTGAAAGCTCAAAGTGATAAAATGTCCAAAGGCTATTTTTGTATCATAAAGTCTGACGGAAGCTATGGCAGTGATATCATTGGAGTTCCCCCCGAGTGGGATAAAAAAGCCGCCGAAGAAACAAAGTACGAGAGTGCTGAGAGAAAAAGGCTGGACTATGTAGCAGTGACAAGGGCAAAAAATATACTGGTAGTAAGCACGTACAGGGAAGGCAGCAGGGCCAAAGCCTGGGAAATATTATATGCTTATTTAAAAGAAAAAGCGGCTGGGCAGATTCCAATAAATAAAGACGACCCGGGAAAAGAAATGGAAATAATTTATATAAGCCCGGCGCAGTGGAAGAAAGAAAAAGAGGAAATATCAGGGACACTAAAGCGGTTAACTGCGCCAGGTTATAGAAAGACAAGCGTCACAACCGAAGCAAAAGACGGTTATTTATTTGGCTTTGATGAGGCTTCGGATAACCTTGATGAATACCCGGAGAGCGGCATTGGCTCTTTTAATGTAACCGGAACCGGGGACGGGCCGGATAGTGGTAGGCAGGGCAAAAGTTGGGACGGGCCGGATAGTGATAGACAGGGCACAAGCTGGAACGAGCCGGACAGCAGCAAACAGGGCAAAAGCGGCGACGGGTCGGATAGTGACGGGCCGGATAGTGGTAGACAGGGCACAAGCGGCGACTGGCCAGACAATGGTATAAAAAGCAAAAGCTGGGATGGGTCGGACAGTGGTAATCAGCATAAAAGCGGCGATAAACCGGACAGTAACAAACAGGACATAAGCGGGTTTGGAGAAAATGATCAAGTTGGTAATGAAAAACGCATAAGCGGGCAAAACAGCGGTGAGAAAAGGGAAAAGGCCCCAGTTTCACAATCATGGATTCCGGGTTTAAAATGGGGTATGCTTGCGCACAAGGTGATAGAGTTGGTCTGCAGGGAGAACATCGAAAAATTAAAAACCGTTGCAGGGCAATGGGCCGTTGAAGCGGGCCTTGAAAATAAATCTGCAGAAGACCTGACAGCGCTGGCCGAAAAATTTATCTGTAGTGAATTATTTAAAAGAATCAGCCTTGCAGATGAAAAATTATTCGAGGTCCCGTTTGCTTTAACCCACGAAGACACTATCGTTCACGGAATAATAGACCTGGTTTTCCGGGAAGGCAATAAATGGGTGATAGTTGATTATAAAACTGATGATTTTGAAGCAGATAAAGAGCGAAAGTCAGTATATTTAAAACAGCTGGAGCTGTACAAAAAATACTGGGAAAAGATAAGCCGCACGGAAGTCTCAGAAACAATCCTACATAAGATTTAATTAAAATTTTGTTTTTATGTATGACAAACAGTTGTCAAAACACTCCCTTATAATTAGTTTTATGATGCTTAAATAGCTGGACGCCTGAAAGAGCATATCTAAATATCCGGGAAGCAACTTCCTGTAGTTTTTCTAAAAGTGAAAATTTATGCAGTTTTTCCGGAATGGAAATTTCGATAGTTTCTCCGGAATGGAAAATAATATTATTAATGGAGAGGATAATACCAAATGGAAAGTGTAATGTTTAATTTTATTTCAAATATCAGGTGGGGTGAACTTAGGGAATTTAACAACCTTACCATAATACCGCTGTTTGCAGAAACGGGCCCAAACAGCCCTGATTACCTTACAATGGAAGAAGCGATAAACAGCCGCCTCTTAATTATCAATGAAAAAAATTCTGGAGGCTCAGTGCCGGAACTGATTGCACAAAATCTTGCCGATAAACCGGTTTTGCTGCTTGACGGTGAAGAGGTAATCGGAGCAAAGCAGAACAGGATTTTAAATGCCAGTATTCTACTTGCGCCTAACTCAAAAATAATAATACCTGTAAGCTGTGTTGAGGCTCACAGGTGGAACTATACAACTGAGGATTTCAGCCACTCGGATGCGTATTTAAATTATGACATACGCAGGGAAAAGCATCGGGACGTGCATATGTCACTGATGGCAAAACAAGGGTACCAGTCTAATCAGGGAAAAGTATGGAGCAAGATTGAAGAGCTTAGTAATGATTTAAGTATAAAAAGCAGCACCGGCGCGATGCATGACGCATATGATTCAGTTTCAGACAGGTTGAAAAAGTATTTTGACAGCTTTGATTTTACTGAAGGGCAAAACGGGCTCTTTGCTTTCATAGATGGAAAGATCGCAGGATTTGACATACTTTCAAAAACAGAAGCATTTAAGAAAGTTTTTCCAAAACTTATTAAAAGCTATGCAATGGATGCCGTGCGGGCAGATATGCGGGACGAAAAAGCAGAAGTGCGCCAAAATGCTTACAAAGTCAATCCCGGCCCAAATAATCATGGTGAAAATATGGAAGCAATAAAAACCGGACCAAAAAACAAGCCAAAAGCTTCACTTGAACAGGCAAAATACTTTTTAGATGAGATAAAAGGCTGCAGTGAAAACAAGTTTGACTCTAACGGCATGGGTCATGATTACCGGTATGAGGGCCAGTATGCTGTCGGTTCAGCGCTTGTCTGTGAAGACTCAGTGATACATACTGCATTTTTCAAGATAGAAAAAGAAGATATTACTGGCAATATGTCAGGCTATAAAGACAGGATAAGAAACAGGTATACAAGGTAAGCCAATATTTTATGTACAATCTTTAGCATTAAGCAAAGATTTGTAAATGATGTCATTTATCAATTGAATTATTATAAAATTTTCAAAAAAATATATATTTAAGTTGAGTGTTTTTTAATCATGAAGTAAAATGCATTACATGTACAGTATGCATTCTTTTAAAACTGCAAGAAGCATTACGCCGGAAAACCCTGAGAGGTTGTATTTTATTATCATTGTAATAAATACATTATTCGGTCTTCAGCTTCTAAACTCTTTTTTTTCATTGCTCGTAAATTTCCTGCGTGAACGCCCGACAGTTTCCCTTGTCCAGGTTGCAATTTATGCTGTCGTTACGTTTTTACTGGTCTTTTTTGGCGGGTTTCTTTTTAAGAAGCTGCCAAAGCGTATGTTGTTTATTGTCCTTGTAGCCGCCATCTCAATTGTAAGATACATAGTGCAGATTTGCAGATGGGCACCGCTTTCACTTGCTGCATCGGCTCTCGGTACTATTATATGGATTCTCAGCCTTGTATTTTTTATATCTATTGCGCAGCAGCGGAAAATAAAGCTATTTTTTTCATTTTTCCCGGCTGTCCTTTATGGTTTTGCCATTAACACTTCACTAAACGGACTTCTTGGCACATGGGATATGGTCTGGAGGCCTGAACCACTGATAGTCATTATACTTTTGGGTATTATTATTTTAAAAATCCGGCTGGCGCTAAGGCTGTCTTATGACCTTGAGTATGAAAAAAATTATTCTGATGGTTCAAGGGCGGTTTTTTACTCGCTCCTTATTGTAATGCCTTTTGTATTTTTACAGCTTTACCAATTCCAGAATATTGCAGCATTGAGCGCTAAAACATCATTTGATACAAATACAGCTGTGGCTATTATTACAGCTTCGAATATTGCTGCCCTGGCTTTTGCATATCTTATCTCTATAAAGAAATCAAGGATTTTAATTACTGCAGTAACATCAGTAGTGGCAGTTCTTTCATTCTGGCCGGATATAACAGGCGGCCCATATATCCTCCAGGTAATTGCCGGCAATATTGCTTCCTGGTGGCTGCTCCTGATAGTTTTAAACAGGTCAGTGTCATACTCAAAGGAAAAAATTCCCTGGAAAAATAATACTGCTTTTGGTATCAGCGGGATTTTATTGTTTATTTTTGCTTTTATGTATTATGGCAGTTATGACCTTAGTCTCCCGATAAAAAGCTGGATGATACCGATTTCTATATCTTTTATCCTGGCAATTTTTGCAATTTTTTCTGCATCCCTCAGGTCTGTTGTAAGATTTAAAGTATTTGAAAAAAAAGGCGCATATTCAGGCAGTGAGCGCAGGACAGATAAGGGGAATTATTCTGGTCAGGGGAATGGTTCAGGACAGGGCAGCTATTCAAGGCAGGGCAGTTATTATGGCCAAAATACTTCTTCAGGACAGGGAAGGTACTCGGGTGCCTGGTCCTTAAGAAATGCGCTTTTTGGTCCGGGAGCAGAAAAATATGCCCTGATTTTTTTAATGATCTTTCTTTTTATAGTACCGTCAGTGATCGATCTGCCTGCAGCATATAGCCCTGCAACAGCTATCCAAAGGGACAGTGTTCGGGTCATGCACTACAATATCCACCAGGGGTTTAATATAGACGGATACCAGGATTTGGAAAGTATTGCCCGTGTCATTGAAAAAAACGGCGCCGATATTGTCAGCCTTAACGAAGTCTCGAGAGGCTGGGTAGTAAACGGCTCAGCGGACTTGTATGAATGGCTTGCAAACAGGCTGGATATGAAATATAAACTTTTTACACCTGCATCAGACCTTGTGTGGGGGAATGCTATTTTAAGCAGATATCCTCTCAAGCTTGCCAGCAGTGGTTTTCTGCCGAGGATGGATGCGCCCCTTCGTCGAAGTTATCTGCTTGCAGAAGTTGATTTGAGCAGTATAGGGTTAAAAAATATTGATACACTCACTACTCATCTGCATCATATTGCTGCTGAATCAGTCAAGAGACAGGCTCAGGTCAAGGCATTGACAGATATCCTGAAGGGCCGACAGCGAACTGTGATTTTTGGTGATTTCAATGCGCAGACAGGTGCACCTGAAATTACAATGATGGAGGATGCCGGTCTTATAGATACCCAGCTTGCACTCGGAAAACAAGATGAACTCACCTGGATATATTACAAACCTTACGAAAGGATAGATTATATCTGGGCCACTCCGGATATTGATTTCTCAAATCTTTTTGTAACTTACAGCAGGGCCTCTGATCACCTGCCTATTTCAGTTGATATAAAGTAACGGAAAGTTTTAAAAAATTAGTAAACTTTAAAAAACCCGGTTTGACCGGCATAAAGGCCTACAGGAATTGTTTGCTGTTTGGAATTATATTTATATCACACACATCTTTATAGGTGTACATTAAATAATTATTTGTATTTATATTATGTTTTTTGTAAAAATGCCGGAGTTTAAAGTCCTGGTTTTTTTTATTTTAATTTGAGGAAGTACGTACAGGTGAAATAGGCACGCTGTTGAAATGGATTTGGTTTAAAACATGAAAAAAACAGGTTTTGATAACGAAAAATATCTTGCGGAGCAGACTGCGGCAATTAGCGACAGGGTTAAGAAATTTGATAATAAGCTTTACCTTGAGTTTGGCGGGAAACTCTGTTTTGATTAC
>JBBQDW010000043.1:0-14309 GCA_038320085.1 Candidatus Humimicrobiales bacterium | reverse complement strand
ATCAAATGAAGGCTGGTTAAAGTCAGGCACTACTGCAGGTGAGCAGGTCTGGGTCGATACGTCGCATTGGGAGTCAAGGCAGGTTTATAAGAAAGACGGTTATTACCAGGATGTCGCAAGACAAAGGTGGGTTGATACATCACGCACCGTAAGCCAGGGTTATTACAGGACGGGCGAATACAATGTATGGGTCGAAGAAAAAAACATACGGTCTTATGTTGCAAAAAGATATGTCGACACCTCACATTGGGAGACAAGATACAGATATGTTGATAAAACTGTACCGGTAAATTTTACCGTTATAGAGGGTACAGACAGTTATGGCTGGAGTGTTTACGCATTTGCTGCCCAGGCCAGGGGCATGCAGCAGATAACATACAATGGGGGACGGTACATGGCAGTACTATACGTTATTGACTACAGGCCCGCCAGGGGCGGCCGTGTTTATGCGACCAAATATCTGTTTTTATATAAGTTTGTAATGGTGCAGGAAGCCTATAGTGTTATGGTAAGTTCAGGATACTGGGAAAATTATACCGTAAGATACCTTGCAGATACTTCGCATTGGGAAACAAGGACAGGCAGGTATTGGGTGGATACGTCATACAGGGTAACCGGCGGTTACTGGGAGGGTTACTCTGAAAAGGAGTGGGTGGATACCAGCCGCTATGAATCCGAGAATTTTTGGGTTAAAGACGGATATTACGAAGAACCTTTGCACGGAAAAGTGACAGTCGGGAAGGACCCACAGTATATTTTTACCAGGTGGCACAAAGACAATGGCGGCAGTGAATGCGGGATGAGTTTAAAAGTTTCCTGGGAAATTGACACAGCCGGATTGCTGCCGGGGCAGGTTACAAAAAAGATTATCAGCGCAAATATTTTTGAAGAGGTAAACAGGTATAAGGATAAAGGCACCGATAAGGTCGTTATTTATAATGGCGCTGTAAGCCCGGCTTCTGCAGGTTCCATAAACACTTTTACGCTATTTAATTTTGCAGGCAACGAAAACAGCGTCCTCCACATATTCCTTAGTGCCGAGGGCGGCCAGGTCATCCATATTTACTTTAGTAATCCGGTCAATGGCTTCAGGTCAATAAATATTGACAGCGGTGGGACAGTGTCAGCTCCGGACGGGTGGCTCGGAGGAAACAACTATGGAGAGATAATATTTTAAAAAAGATAAGTTTGAATATTAAAGCATGGATACGAAAAAGCAATAAAGGCGAAGAGACAATATTTTAATAAGATAAGTTTGAAAATTAAAGCATGGATACAGAAAAACAATAATGAGTAAGGGTAAATGTTTTAAAAAAAATAGCTCAACCATGAAAGCAATAATACAAAAAAACAATTATGATGGGGAAACAGTGTTTTATAAAAAATAGCGCGACAATGAAAGCAATAATGCAAAAAAACAATAATTTCTGCAGCTATTTTAAAAAAGAAAATGCGACTGTACTTATAACTGTTGCTGTTCTTATGCCGCTTTTTATGCTGATAACAGGCATGACTGTGGACATAGGAAGGGCCCTTGTCTATAAGGAAGAAATCAACAAGGCCTGCATGATTTCTTCTGAAGAAGCGGTAAAAGAAATCGAGGTCTCAGCAGCGCAGCAGTCAGGCCTGAGCCGGCTTGACCAGGCCCGGGCCGAAGAAATTGCAGCAGAATATTTTAACCGGAATTATCTGCAAAAAACCGGGTGCAGCATCATAGATTTTAATTGCAGCGTCTTTGACGAAAGTTCAAATCCAAAATATCTTCAGGTAACCTGCCAGGGGGAAGTCGAATGTTATTTTTTAAAAATGTTTGGAATTAGCAGTATTAAAATAAACTCGACTGCAAACTCAAGATTAAAAAGCATCAAATAAATAGCATTAAGGTATTACAATATTGCTATCGATTAATATATTGACATACTATAATTTTGTGTTAGATTTATTTATATTCATTTTTAAAAGCTCTCTTATTTACATAACAGTAAAGCAGGTGAAAGTTATGGTAACAATTACGGTTTCCCCAAAATACCAGGTTGTAATACCCAAAGAGATACGCGCAAAACTGGGAATAAAGCCAGGTCAAAAGCTGCAGGTTTTCAATTCTGGAAACAGGATAGAATATATAATTGTAAGGGATATCAAGGATTCAAAAGGTTTTTTAAAAAGTATGGATACACACATAGAAAGAGATGGTGACAGGTATTGAACCTTGTGGACTCATCTGGATGGCTGGAGTATTTCAGTGGCGGACAAAAAGCTGACATATTTGAGCCTGTGATAATAAATACTAAAGAGCTTATAGTTTCATCTATAAATATCTATGAAGTATATAAAAAAATAATTAGCCAGGCTGATGAAGATAATGCGCTTGAAGCTGTGGCAATAATGCAACAAGCAAGAGTAATAGACATAGGCCCGCCTATAGCCATGCAGGCAGCAAAATTCAGCCATATGTTTAAATTACCTCTTGCAGACAGCATAATATACATCACTGCAAGGGAAAATAATGCAATAATCTGGACGATGGACGCTGATTTTAAAGATCTTGAAAGTGTGCAGTATTTTGAATAAATTGTTAAATATATCAATTAAATATTTTTATGGTGGGAGAAAATGGTAAATTTTGCCTGTTTACTGCATATAATATTATACCGATAACTGCTAAAGCTACGCTTACCCAGAAAATTGTTTTTGTTGGCGCATTTAAATTCATTTCAAATCCTCCTTCTTAAATAAAATGAACTTTGTATATCTTAAATAAAGGAGTAAAATGAATATTCAATAGTTATTATTTGATATAGTAATTTTCTATAATAATAAAGGAGGACAGTATGTCAGTTGCAAAAATATCTGAGATCAAAATATCTTCTCCCACTAGTTTTGATGATGCAATAAAAGAAGGTATTTCCCGCGCAAACAAAACCCTTAAAAATGTCAAGTCTGCCTGGGTAAAGGATTTTGAAGTCACAGTAGATAATGATGGCAAAATTTCTGAATACAAAATTTTAATGAAGGTCACATTCATTATTGAAGACTAAGATCCTTAAAATATTCTTTTTAAGTGCAAACAGGAGGAAGTAAAATGGCATTATTTGACTTAGGTAAAGATAAGAAAGCAGCAGAAGAAGCTAAGAAGAAAGCAGAAGAAGCAGCAATAAATGCTAAAATTGCTGAGAACAGAACAAATCTTGCAGTAAATCAAGCACGCGAGGCTACATTACGTGCTGAAAAAGCAGAAAAAGAATTGAAAGACTCCAAAGAACGAGAAGCGATGATTGCCAGGCAAAAAGCTATGCAGCCTCGCGTAACATCAGTACCTGGAACAGGCTCCCCATTTGGTAGGGTTGCCGGTATGGTACCACCCGGCATGGGAATTAAGCCAATGGCAGCGCCTAGTGTTATATCAGAATATACAGTTAAAAAAGGCGACACCTTAAGTGCAATTGCCAAGAGTTTTTATGGTGTTACGGGCCCTAAGTATTGGAATCTTATACAGGCTGCAAACAAGGATTTGATTAAAGATGTCAATGTTATTTCCCCTGGGCAAGTCTTTAAAATCCCTGTACTTCCTGAAGAGCTTAAGAAGAAATAAGCTATATTGTGATATTTAATAAGTAAAAAAACAATAAGGCTCTATACCCAATATGGAGTCTTATTGTTTTATATTTGTAAAAAGGAGGGAGTATATGTGCATAAAACGCAAATAATCATCTATTGGGTGCTAACCAGTAAATCCAGGAAGTTTTTTGATATTTTTTATTTTCTGCATCAACAAGCCAGATTTCAAGTTCCGGAAAAACATTTGCAATTCTCTCCCAGGCGACCTTATATATTTTTGCCCTAATAGGCAACATCTTTCTTAAGCTTTCGTGCATCGCTATTACGCAGTGGTTGCAGTCTTTGTTATTTAATCTTGATACTGCCTGAAAGAATGCTGCATAAAAATCTTTAATACTTTCAAGGTTTGAACCTTCAGATACTGCTATTTCGATATACCATGTTTCATTATCTTTAATTGCTTTAATATCAGAACTGAGTTTGCCAAGGCCTTTTTTGCTGCCAAGCCTATACCCTTCTTCTTTCAGGATATCTCTAAGGCAATTTCCAATTTCTGCATTTGTTGTTATTGTTTGCATGATAAGTATTTATTTTAAACTATAATAAGTTAAAATTATACATAAATGTCGCTGGATAATAAAATTGGGATTTTTTATTTTTATATTAAATATGCTTACTTATACCTATTAATTCTTTTTACCTATTTTTTGATATAATTTTATTATAATAAGCATTCTATCAGATTGCTATATAGACAGGGAGAAAATACTATGAAATGGCAGGGAAGAAGACAAAGTACTAATGTCGAAGACCGAAGAGGCACTTCTGTAAAGGGAGCTGCTATCGGAGGTGGATTAGGCGGGGTAGGAATACTGGTAACAGTAATCATACTTATACTTACTTATTGCACAGGCGGCAACATTGGCAATATCCCTGATTCCACTAATAATACCCAGATTACAAATTCTGCAGCAGGGCAAACCAGCCAGACAGCAGCACAGGGAACAGATGAGCTTTCACAGTTTGTGAAAGTTGTTTTTGCCGACACGGAAGATGTGTGGACGGAGGTTTTCAGCGCAAACAGTATGAATTATGTCTATCCCGGTCTTGTGTTATATACAGATTATGTTGAATCAGGATGTGGGGCGACAGGCTCTTCAGTGGGCCCGTTCTACTGCCCGGCTGACCAAAAAGTCTATATAGACCTAAGCTTTTATCAGGAGCTTCAGAGCAGGTTTCAAGCGCCAGGTGATTTTGCTATGGCTTATGTTATTGCCCATGAAGTGGGCCACCATGTACAGAACCTCCTGGGTATAATGGATAATGTAACGGAATTGCAATCAAACGCAAGCCAGGCAGAGGCCAATGATTATTCTGTCCGTCTTGAATTGCAGGCAGACTTTTTGGCCGGGGTATGGGGTCATTATGTAAATAAATGGAACTATCTTGAACAAGGAGACATCCAGGAAGCCATGAATGCTGCCAGCGCTGTTGGGGATGACCGTATCCAACAACAAGAAATGGGTTATGTTATGCCTGACAGTTTTACCCACGGCACATCCGAACAAAGACAGAAATGGTTTTATAAAGGTTTTACTACCGGTAATTTAGAAGATGGTGATACTTTTAATACCAATGATCTGTAATGCAGGCAGCGTAAAAAGTAATTATTGTCTGTCAAGATTTCCATTTCTTTTTTATTGAGGATTAAAAATAATATGGCTGTTTTTAGCATTATGTCGGCATTTGGACTTTCAGCCAGCGCAGGGTTGAATGCATATATCCCCTTGCTGGTAGTTTCGCTGCTGGCAAAGTATACCGATCTAATCAAACTCAGCTCGCCCTGGGATGCCATGACTTCCTGGTGGGTAATTGGTACATTGATCTTTCTGCTAGTCATTGAAACAGTTGCCGATAAAGTTCCGGCAGTAAACCATGTTAATGATATAGTTCAGAGCTTTGTACGTCCTACTGCAGGTGCCATCGTTTTTGCTGCCAGTGCATCCAACATTACCCATGTAAATATTGTACTTGCTATTATTGCCGGGCTGCTTATTTCTGGCAGTGTGCATACAGCTAAATCACTGGCAATTCGTCCGGCCGTCACAGCAGCTACCGGCGGAGCCGGCAATATTCCTGTAAGTATTGCTGAAGATGTTACTTCCGGCACAGTCTCCGTACTTTCGGTGATTGTGCCAATCATTGCTGCTTGTTTGTTGGTTATAATCATTATTATCGTAGTGGTTATATTAGTTAGGCGCCACAAAAGAAAAAGGGCTATTAAAATAAATCTTTAAATTCTTATTACAAATATATTTAAGGAGAAACACTGAAGTCGATTGTTTTTATAATCTCTCCATTAAACTCCACCTGCGCGCTGTATTTTCCGCCGGGGAAAGCATCGGCAATTTTTATATTGAAGCTGTGGTAACCCGAGTTGTTGAAGTGTCCGGAGCTGTCTTCAGGTGGTGAAAATTCCTGTATGCTCAGTTCCTTGTCAGTGTCAATATAATTCCATGTGACTTTGACTGTATCTGTTGTCTTAAAATTGGTGAATCTGACTGACAAAAATATTGAATTTGTCCCGGTATCAAACACAGAAGTCGGATCGATCGGTGCAAAATTACTGTCGACATTTTTGCATATTACTATTTCAGTGATTTCAGCTTTGCCAACAACTGCATCCTGGACCTTGTCTATTCCTATTTCTTTGATTGCACAGCCCGAAACTATGAAGGTTAAACTGCACAGAAAAAATAATGCCGTAAAAATTAAAAAATTAAAAAATAAAATTCCTTTATTTCGTTTCACTTTATTTTGTTTCATATTCTTTTTATTACTTGGACCCAAATTTAATTGCCCCAATGTTTTTAATTTTTCTTTTTATATAAACCGATAAACTCAGCTTTATCAATAATATGATTTTGCATTGCTGCAGTAAGATTTGTAAGATGGCCCCCGCGCTGCAGATCCAGCACCCTGTCCAGTGCAAAAATCTTAAAAAAATACCTGTGCGTGCCTGATGGAGGACATGGGCCGCCATACCCGGCGCGGCCAAAGCTTGTGGTGCCTTCAGTGCATCCCTTGGGGATGCTGTTTTCAGTAATTTCAGCAGTGTCAGTAATTTCAGTAGTGTCGGCGCTTATGTTCCAGGCTGTCCAGTGAATCCAGGTCTTCATTGGCGCATCCGGGTCATCTACAATCAGCACAAGTGATTTGGCGGCTGCGGGGATATCTGCAATTGACAGCGGCGGATTTATATTCTGGCCCTCACACGTATATTTTGAAGGAATCAGGGAATTGTGCCCAAATGCGGAAGATGTGATTTTCATTTAAAGTCCTCCTGTTGTTTTT
This sequence comes from Candidatus Humimicrobiales bacterium, assembly GCA_038320085.1. Taxonomy (GTDB): domain Bacteria; phylum Actinomycetota; class Humimicrobiia; order Humimicrobiales; family Humimicrobiaceae; genus Fen731. The sequence continues at coordinate 7,397 of JBBQDW010000043.1, read as the reverse complement.
AAAGACCATATTATGATAATTCATTCTCAGGTTTATTATAATAGCATCTGATTTGTTTTTACAGATATTTTGCCGTAATACCTGATTTATTTGCTGAAATTATATTTTATTTAAATGTGCAAAATTCTTTTAAAAGTATTTGATTTTAGATTTATAATATCGTTTATAAAAGTATTTAGCTGATATGTATAAACCAAAAAACGAGAGACATCAAAATATATGTCCAAGTTTTTCATTCAAACAAACAGGTAATTTGTTTATAATGTTTTTCAAAATAGATTAAAGCATTTAAAATTTAAAGAAAAGGTCAGTAATATGAAGAGTAATGTTTTTCCGGATATTATAGATGTCATAGTCGAAGTTCCAAAAGGATGCAGGAATAAATATGAATTTGACAAGCAGACTAACAGGATAAAGCTTGACAGGGTGCTGTTTAGTTCGGTTCATTATCCTGCAGACTACGGTTATGTAGACGGGACTTCTGCTGAAGACGGAGATGAAGTGGATGTCCTGGTCCTTATAGCAGAACCTACTTTTTCAGGATGTTTTATAGAGGCAAGACCGATTGGAATGCTGCTGATGAAGGATGAAAAAGGCATAGATAACAAGATATTGGCAGTTCCTGCCACTGATCCCACTTGGAACTATGCAAAGGACCTGCATGAAATACCGGGGCATATTTTGACAGAAATTGAAAATTTCTTTTTGACTTATAAAAAACTGGAAGCCAAATCAGTAATATCGGACGGCTGGAAATCAGCTCCTTTTGCAAAAGAATACCTAATGTCAAGAAAAAGATTTTAGGCCTTTTACAGCTAAGATTTGATTTTACCCTATGGAAATAAATAACGAAAAATATGAAAAGCTGAAGGAATTTTATAACAGGATAAAAAGCTGTACAGGCTGCGAACTCTGCAATACAAGGATAAATTTTGTTTTCGGGAGCGGCAGCGCAAATGCTTCCATAGTTTTTGTTGGCGAAGCCCCGGGCCGTAATGAAGACTTGCAGGGAAAGCCGTTTGTAGGGCAGGCGGGGAAACTGCTTGACGGCCTGCTTGCCGGAATAGGGCTCACAAGAAGTGAAGTTTTTATTGCCAATGTGCTAAAATGCAGGCCGCCAGCAAACAGGGACCCTGACCTTACAGAAATCAATACTTGCAAACAATACCTGTTTGAGCAGATTGAGATTATTGACCCGGCTATTATCTGCACACTGGGTAAATATTCAACGCAATTGATTTTGGATACAACTGAAGGAATTGCAAAACTCAGGGGCAATATTTTTAAAATAAACGGAAGGCTGATCCTTCCTATAAACCATCCGGCGGCAGCGCTTTATGCGCCTTCGAGGCTTCAGATATTAAAAGAGGATTTTAACAGGATAAAGTCAGTTCTTGATAAAGTCACGGGCTCAGGCAAATGGGATGTTTTAAAAATTGCCGGGATCCCGGAAACAGGCGCAGATGCAGTAGAAAAACCGGCTCCTGCTGATATAGGTGGAAGCAGCCTTACGTCTGCAAAACAACAGGAAAATGCCGGTACTTGTAGTATCGGCGGGGAAGGCCATAATAGGCAAGTGGCGGGCGGCAGCGAAGGCAGTAATGAAGAAATCACAGGCGGAGCAAATCCGGCTGATAAAAATCAACAGTTAGGATTATTCTAGATGCATTTTGAATATATTTCACAAAATCCTGCGTGTACAGGCACGGCGGGATTGATTTTTTCAAAAGTATTAAGCTTTGGCGACACCGTGCTTCTTACGGGCGAGCTTGGCGCGGGCAAAACGACTTTTATATCAGGCTGCGCCAAAAGATTTAAAATAGGGCCGCACCTTTCAAGCCCCAGCTTTACTATTCTTAACCTTTATAACCTGAAAGGCGGCAAAAAATTTGTTCATGCGGACCTGTACAGGCTTGATAATATAGATGAGATTTTAAATACCGGCCTCCAGGAATATATATATGATAAAAAAGCCATAGTTTTTATAGAATGGGGAGACAGGATACAGGACTATTTAAAGGCTCCTTATATTGATATAGGTTTTGAGTATTTGCTGACAGATGACCAGTCAAGAAAGCTTGTTTTTAAAAGCAGCGGCAGATACTGGGATAATAAAATTGAGATATTTAAAGGTAATTTAAAAAAATGCAAATCCTTGGGATAGATACAAGTACAAAAAATCTAAGCGTTGCCTTAAGTGAAGACGGCATCAAATGTTTTGTCGTAAACTTAAGCAAGGAAACCGGCTTTATGGTAAATATCATTTCATGTATTGACAAAGTATTTAAAAAAGCCGGCAAGAGCATTTATGATGTCGATGTATTTTCAGTAAATATCGGTCCGGGTGATTTTACGGGCTCACGAATAGGCATAAGTATTGCAAAAACGCTGGCTCTTGTTACAGGAAAACCGCTTTACGGTATTAAGGCGCTTGATGTATGCGCAGCACAACTTCTTGTTAACGGTTGTGAAAAGATAAGCAGGCTGCTGCTTAAAAAGGAGAGTGTTCTCCTGCTTCCTGTTTTGGATGTAAAAAGAAATGAGATATTCTTTTCCATATATCAGGCGAGTCTGGCAGAAGACAGTAATTCGTTATTTATGTATTCTTATAAGGAAAATAATATTTTTATAAACAAAGTTACCAGGGATCATCTTATCGATTGCGAGAGTTTTGATGACAAACTTGAGAAGATTTTCCTTTCCGAACCAATAATTGTAACGGTTGAAAAAAAACCATCGGTTTTTGTCTCAGGCACGGGATTTCTAAGTTACAGGCATCTTTTTAATGATATTAAAAGAATAAATTATGGTTTTTACTTTAACAGGAAAGCTGTTTACCCTGACGCGCGATTCCTGAACATGTGCGCATATTTTCGTATTGCGGGTGAAATTAAAAAGCAGGCTGCCAAAGATGTGGCCCAAGGCATACTAAACATTAAGGACAGGGATATTCAAACATTAAAAGTAATACGGTCAGGGCAAACAGGAAGCATTGAAACGTCAGGCCCAGGGCTGTTTCGCAGGGAACCTGAAAAATTTATATTGCCTGGAGACAAAAATGTTGTTCCTTTATATGTAAGGGATTTTATCCCGTTTGCTAAAAAAACAGCACAATAAATTAATGAATAAATTAAGGAATATATAAATAAATTTTGCTAAAAAGAGGAGATCAGCAAATTGGCAAAGGGCCAAAAGTGTAAAATAAACATGATAACATTATACATCAGTGCATAAGCATGTCATTATTTAAGAGTAAAGAAATCTATAGTTGAATTTAAAAAAAGATATATTTTATGAGTGAATTTAAGAAAAAAGACCTGGTTATTTTGGGAATAGAGACATCCTGTGACGATACTTGTGCAGCCGTTGTAGCAAACGGCAGCAGCATTTTGTCAAACGTGGTTGCATCCCAACACCAGATCCATGAGAAATATGGGGGCGTGGTGCCGGAGCTGGCATCAAGGAGGCATATCGAGGTCATTGACATAATTATCAGTGAGGCGATTCTTCAATCAGGAGTCACCCTTGATGAAATACACGCAGTAAGCGTTACTAACAGGCCCGGCCTTGTCGGCTCACTGCTTGTAGGCGTCGGTGCGGCAAAAGCAATCGCCTATGCAAAAAAAATACCGCTGATTGCAATAAATCACCTTAAGGCGCATCTTTTTTCCAATATGCTCACCAACCCTGAAATGGGGGGAGGTTTTATAGGGCTTATAGTATCCGGAGGGCATTCAAGCCTTTACAGCGTGGATTTGGATTGGAAAATAACGGAAATCGGCCATACTGTAGACGATGCTGCAGGAGAAGCTTTTGACAAAATAGCAAGATTTTTAGACCTTGGCTACCCCGGCGGCCCGGTGATAGACAGGCTCGCAAAACAGGGCGACGCCAAAAAAATACAACTGCCGAAACCGATGATTGGAAGCGGGGATTTTAACTTCAGTTTCAGCGGTTTAAAAACCGCATTGATATACAGGACCAAAAAGGAGCCTGACATAAAAAGCGCGGCCAATTTAAAGGACCTTGTTGCAAGCTTCCAGAATTCAATTGCAGAGGTCCTTGTGGAAAAGACAATTAAAGCCTGCAAAAAGTTTGGCTGCAGGAAAATCCTTGTGAGCGGAGGAGTTGCTGCAAACAGCAGGCTAAGGGAACTGTTTACTGAAAGGGCAGGGCTGGAAAATATTGAACTCTGCATCCCCCCAATAAATCTTTGCATGGATAATGCGGCGATGGTTGCCTGCCTTGGATACCATGAATATATAAAAGGCAATTACTCAAAACTTGATATTGATGTATTTTCAAAAAGCGACATTTAGATATTAATGGCTCCGGCTGCAAAAAATCAACTCCACGCACAAAGATTAGCGTTATCTATAAAAGTCAACCCCACGCACAAAGATCAAAACTATCTATTAAAATTAAGCCATCCCTAAAAATTAAAGCTATCTGCAAGAACTAACTCCAACTACAAAATCTATCACCAGTTACAAAAAAAATTCAAAAATAAATCCAAATTAATATATTTTAGCCCTTGCTTTTTTATTCGTAGTGTAATATTATTTGCTATAGTTCGGCAGTCAGTATACGAGAGTGCCAAACATTTACTGAGCATATACATAAATATGTAAATGATTAAGTAAAAATATTTTTTGTTAAAAAGAGGAGGTAGACAATATGGGTTACAAACCACTTGGAGACAGGTTACTTGTGAAACCAAAAGAGAGCGAAGAGAAGACAAAGAGCGGAATCGTTCTTCCTGATTCTGCAAAAGAAAAACCACAGGAAGGTCTCGTAATTTCAGCCGGTGAAGGCGGAAGAGATGATAAAGGCGTCAGGATTCCAATGGATGTCAAAGTCGGGGACACAGTGCTTTATTCAAAGTATGCAGGAACTGAAGTAAAAATCGATGGAATCGAACATCTTATCGTAAGGGAAAACGATGTTTTGGCAATAATTACCAAATAATTGCAAAATCGGTTAATTAATTATCAAATAAGTATTTAATGTATGAGGAGGTTTGAAGATATGGCAAAAGAGCTGAAATATAATGAAACAGCCAGGCGAGCACTGGAGAGAGGTGTTAATATTATAGCGGATGCTGTAAAGATTACACTTGGGCCCAAGGGACGTAATGTTGTCCTGGAGAAAAAGTATGGTTCACCAACAATCACTAATGACGGTGTAACAATTGCAAGAGAAATAGAAGTTGAAGATCCTTTTGAAAATGCAGGTGTCCAGCTTCTAAAAGAAGTCGCAACAAAGACAAACGATGTAGCCGGAGACGGAACAACTACAGCTACTCTTCTTGCGCAGGCTATGGTAAAAGAAGGTTTAAGGAATGTTGCAGCAGGCGCAAACCCATTGCTTTTGAAGAAGGGTATTGAAGAAGCTGTAAGTATCGCTGTTAAAGAAATAGGAAAAGCTTCAAAAGATATTGCTACTGACAAGAAGAAAATCGCTGAAGTTGCAGCTATTTCTGCCGCAGATTCTGTTATCGGCCAGACAATTGCAGATGCTATGGAAAAAGTCGGCAAAGATGGCGTTATAACAGTTGAAGAATCAAATAAGTTCGGAATCGAGATAGAGCTTGTAGAAGGTCTCCAGTTTGATAAAGGGTATCTTTCACCTTATATGGTAACGGACCCTGAAAGAATGGAAGCTGTTCTAAACGAGCCTTATATACTTTTGGCTAACCAGAAGATTGCTTCAGTTAATGACCTTATTCCTGTTTTGGAAAAAGTCATGCAGGGAGGCAAGCCGCTGCTTATTATTGCAGAAGATGTTGAGGGCGAGGCTCTTGCAACACTTGTAGTCAATAAACTCAGGGGAACATTTGTCTGCGTTGCAGTAAAAGCTCCCGGTTTTGGAGACAGAAGAAAAGCAATGCTTGAAGACATCTCAATTGTCACAGGCGGCAGGGTAATATCTGAAGAAATCGGAATCAAGCTTGAGAACGTCACCCTTGAAATGCTTGGCCAGGCAAGACAGGTTAAGATAGACAAGGAAAATACAACTGTAGTTGAAGGCAAAGGCACAGTAGACGCAATCAAAGGCAGGATAAAACAAATCAAGACTGAAATCGAACTATCTGATTCAGATTTTGATAAAGAAAAGCTTCAGGAGAGGCTTGCAAAGCTTTCAGGCGGAGTTGCAGTTATAAAAGTAGGGGCTGCCACTGAAGTTGAATTAAAAGAGAAAAAGCACAGGATTGAAGATGCACTCTCAGCAACCAAGGCTGCAGTTGAAGAAGGAATAGTTTCCGGCGGCGGCGTGGTACTGATAAACATAATCCCTAAAATCGATGTATCAAAACTAGAAGGGGATATCAAAACTGGGGCACTGATTGTTGTAAAAGCTCTCGAAGAGCCGGTCAGGCAGATTGCTACAAATGCAGGCTGGGAAGGTTCAGTAGTAGTTGAAAAGATAAAATCTCTTCCTGAAGGCCAGGGCCTGGATGCATTAAACGGCAAATATGTAAACATGATAGATGCCGGAATTATTGATCCTGCCAAAGTCACAAGAAGCGCGCTCCAGAATGCTGCTTCTATTGCTGCACTGCTTCTGACAACAGAAGTAATTATTGCCGATAAACCTGAAAAGGATAAAGGCGGCCCACAGATGCCTCCGGGCGGAGGATACGGCGGCGGCATGGGCGGCATGGGCGGAATGATGTAGTCTAAAATCTATGTTTTTTTAGTTGTATGGTAATTTAAAGAAATTCTTAGATATATAGTATTTAAAGGAATTCATTTAAAGAAATTCTTTAAAAATAAAAAGGGCGGTTATTTGTAAAAGTAGCCGCCCTTTGGCATACAGGCACATCGCCCGGCTCCTGATAATTATTAAAAAGTCCGGTACCAAAGCCGGCAATATCAGGCACGGGCCAAAATAAAAGCACTGAGCCCGGATTTTTATTAAATATTTATAGGATTTTTACTAAACTCTGCCGATATATATTAAAAGTAAATTTTTTGATGGTTTTATAAAAAGGAAGAGGTTATGGACAAAATAGAAAGACCAATCCAAGACGGCCCCGGCATAAACAAAAGCGGTCCCGGTCATGCCCAAGGCAGTCCTGGCACAGCTCAAAACTGTCCGGATATAACCCAAAACAGCCATGGCATGAGCCTATCTGAGACAAACTATAACAAGGCATCTTTTTTTTACCACAACAATAGTTTTATTTCTGCAGAGAAGCTGCTTCTTGAGAACATTGAAAAAGGCACCGATGATGAGAAAATATTTGATATGCTGGTAAATATCTACAGTAAATCAGACAATTACCAGAAACTGATAAAGACTCTGGATATTGCGGTAAAACGCTGCGCCGAAAAAAGAAAAGAATACAGGGAATTAAAGAAAGCATTTATCTTAGAGCAGATATTTAAAGATAT
>JBBQDW010000042.1:0-14374 GCA_038320085.1 Candidatus Humimicrobiales bacterium | reverse complement strand
GCCTGCAAGCATCATCGTTGCAAGACATCCTGCTTCTGTTATATCCATGCGAAGTATGGGTCTGTCAAGAAGCGAAGCCTTTAATTTAAGCTCATAATCGGATTTTGCTCCGCCGCCGTTTGCACGAAGCTCAGTGAGCTTAATACCGCTTTTCTTAACAAGTTCAAGATTAAAGCATATCTCAAAAACAAGACCCTCAACCAAAGCTTTAAAGATGTCTTCCCTGGTAGTTCCGAGGTCAAGCCCTATTATCGAACCTTTTGCGACAGGGTCCATGTAGGGGGTACCGGTGGCAGAAAAATATGGCAGTGTAAAAAGCCTTGAGGGAGTGTAGTCGAGTTTTGAAGAAATGTTCCTTATAGTCTGGTTCTGCCCGTCAGAAATATTATCCCTGAACCATTTGACCACACTGCCTGAAGACAGGTTATAAGCAAGGGTCACATATTTATCTGCAACTCCATGTGCCTGACAGCCAAAGTTATATACAAACATCTGGTCATTTGTAAGCGCTTCTTCCATACAAATAGTGGCACATTCAACTGTCCCCATGCCATCTGCAGCAATGCCCCCTGTAATTGCTCCTGCTCCGAGAGCTGCACATGGCTGATCATGGCACCCTGAAACAACTGAGACTTCTGACTTAAAACCGAGTTCTTCTGCAATCTTTTTGCTGACCATTCCTATCTCGATTCCTGAGGCTGTTGGTTTTGAAAACAGGGCAACATCTATATCAAATTGGTTAAGAATATCTTCGGTCCATTTCTTTTTTCTTACATCAAAAAATAAGGTCCTTGAGGCAAGAGCATAATTTATCCTTGGCTCTTCCACCCCAAGCTTGTGCGCCAGCAGATCATCCGTAAAAAGGATTTTTTTTGTTGCCTTATAAATATCAGGCCTGTTATTTTTAATCCATAAAATTTTGTTTAACGGGCAGATAAATCCCGGTGGAAAACCGGTTATCCTGAATAACTCGGCAGCGCTGTATTTTGAGAGGACAAACTCAAGTTCCTTCATGCTCCGGGCATCAGTTGAGTAAATCGTATTAAAAATCACATCGCCGTTTTTATCTATTGGCGTAATGCCTTCCCCAAAAGTTGACACTGCCAGTGCAGTTACCGGATCCTTTAACACGGCAGGATTGGTATTTACATTTCTTAATACATCAAAAACCTTTTTCCACTGCGCATCGGTGTCAAATTCAACCCATCCGGGCTCAGGAAATAAAAGGTCATATTCTCTGTAATCAGAAGCCAGTATTTTGCCGTTTTCATCAAAGGCTATCGCTTTGGTACCGGTAGTTCCGATATCTATTCCCATTAAACTCATTTTTTCTGTCCTCCGAAGGAATTATTATTGCATGCTTTTTACAAGGATCATCTCGATTTCTCCCCTGTTGTTTTCAGGATCAAAATATGAATCAATGATTTTCTCAGTTGGAAGAGCATCAATTCTTTGATTCATTATCTTAAGAGCCAGTGAATTGATTTCAACTGCCTTTTCTACCGGCATTCTCTCAGGATTTATATCTATTCCGAAATATTCCTTAAATCCTGCCATTTTAAGGACAAAAAGCATACTTTCGGCCTGCTGCCACTCTATCACACCAACATTTAAATCCTGGTCGTAGTTACCCAAAGGCTGGCTGTTCCAATGGGTATTAAACAGTCTTCCCTCCCTTAGGCACCTGGAAATTGCATACGGCGTGTCTTCGCAACCCATCCTGATATGGCCGATTTCAGGCTGCATTCCCATAAGTGAGATGCCCTTTGCAAGTATTTCCCTGTTTTCTTTGTTCTTCATTCTGTTTTCAATATCCTTGCACGCAATAAGACCATCTGCAGTTGTCCTGTAAATATTATTAGGAGCAGGCTCATAAGGTTTTGGTTCAATGGCGCAAATAACACCAGGCACCTCATCCATTGCTTCGGCAACGGCGCCTTCAAAATTATCCCACATATCATAATAAAGAGTTCCGAGAGAATACGTATAACCATCAATACCGGGCCATATCCCTGCGTGATGAAGCTTTTTTGCCTTTACAAACTTAAGGGTATTTACAAGTGTCTCACTTGCCTTGTCGCGGTATTTTTTTATCGGGTTTGAAAGTGAGCCGAATTCATATTCTTTAGGATAAAAAATCGCAGGATAAGCTGACTGCAATACGATGCCGGTCTCTTTTTCAAGCCTTTCGTAAAGGTGGTAGTTTTCCTCATTTACTTCATTTGGATAATGAGCCTCCAGGGCCTTTACCCCGAATTTAGCCATGCCTGCAGCCATCTCTATTCTTTCAGCAATAGTTTTGCTTGGAATGTAGGCTTCATGAAAACGCCCGCCGCCCGGTGTGAAATACCATATACCTAAAGAAATCTTCAAATCAAGAGAAAAACTCTTCATATGCTTTACAAGTTCTTCCCTTGAAAGCCTTTTTTTCTGATAGCTGGTGTCTGTTATTGAGTACGTCATTTTTTACCCCTTATTTAATTTTTCCGTTTAATATTCTTATCTTGAAAAACCTATTTTCTATTTTGCGACCTCTATCTGTATTTTGATCTGCTGACCCGGGTTTGTTCTTAAAAGCCTGATTGCCTCTTCGGTTTTCTCAAGAGGATATGTCCCGGTTATAAGTGGGGCGACCTTAACGAGCCCTTCTTCTATGGAACGAATGGCGCCCGGCCATGCAAGAGGGGCGAGCCATGCCGAACGTATTTCCTTATCCATCGTATGAAAGCTTAACGCCGGTATCTTGAATACATCATCTCCATTCGGAAGCCCGAAGTGAACTACGACCGCACAATTGCCTACACATTCTACTGCCTGCTCAAACGCTGCATTAGAGCTTGTCGGGACTATTGCCCTGTCTGCAAGCCTTCCTTTGGTAAGCTCACTGAGAGTTTTTTTCAAATCCTGAGTATAATATTTGCTGTTTTTTTCCACTGTGTTAAAAATATAGTCGGCCCCCAGTTTCTTCCCCTGCTCAAGTCTCCAGTCATCGTTTGTTGCCCCCATTAAAGCAACTTTTGCTGCTCCAAGAGCCTTGCACATCTGAATCATCATCAGACCCATTGCGCCGGGACCAAAAACTGCGACAAAATCCCCCAGTTTTATACCAAGTTTTTTTACTCCATTTAGTGCGCACGCAAGCGGTTCTGTAAATGCTCCTGCAGAATAACTCATATCGTCTGAAATTTTAAAAAGACCCGTATATCTTGAAACACAATATTCAGCAAACCCCCCATTTACAGTAACTCCCGGAACACTTAAGTTTGCGCACAAATGTGTCTGGCCCTCTGCGCACGCGTAACATGCGTTGCAATTCTGTACCGGGTTTACCACAACCCTGTCTCCAGCCTTAAATAATCCAAGCATCCGCGGAACACTGCCGACTTCCACTATTTCACCGGTAAACTCATGTCCAAGGACAATCGGCCCTTTGCCGGTAGCTGTTCCCACCGGAGAAAGCCCGTAATAGTAAGAAATATCAGAACCACAAATACCGACACTTTTTACTTTTACAAGTACATCTATCGGGGATATTTCCGGTATTGGAATATCCTCCATTTTCATTTTTTCAGCCTCATAAAAAACCTGGGCCTTCATTGTGCCTTTCAATTTAGCCTCCTTTAGAATTATACTTAATATTAATATAAATACTGATACCGCTGCTTCAATTTATTTAAAGACTTAATCACTCTATTTAAGTTTGAGGATCAAATGCCCGACTGCCTTAAAGGGTATCTAGTTTGGCTGAAAACCTGTAATCACCTTGTCTGTGTCAGCAAATCCTTTACTTTTAGCTGTAAATCCCCTGCTTAATAAACTATAAAGTAACACTAACCATAAATAACCATATAAAACTATTTCCCGTATTTTTTTATAAGCCCGTCCAAAAAGGTCTTACACTGCCCGGTAGCTTCCAGCGCCTTGGGCCAGAAGCAAAGATCTATCGGCCACCATTCATCTTTATACCCTGCATCCAGAATTGCCGGAATTATTTCGTCGAAATTTAAAAGGCCCGTGCCTAGAGGTGCGTGTGTGCTTGTCTCGTCTCCATGAAGAGTACCGTCGGAATCAATAAGATGTATGTGGCCTATTTTCCCGGTCAGCATATAGGCAAATTGTACAACACCTTTAGGTAGAATTTCTTTTTTGCCTAGCTGCCTTGAAGCCAGGACAGAGCACATATAAGCGTGGCAGGAATCAAATAATATTGAAAAATTGGGATGATCGACTACATATGCCATCCTGGTTACTTCGCTTGGCTTATTGAAAAAAAAGCCGGGCTCAAATTCCCAAACGAGCTTTATCCCTTCTTTTGCACAAACTTCGGCTGATTTATTCCAGGTAGAAGCTACTTTTGAAAAACAGGCCTCATAATCCATACCGCCGGGTATTCCGGTCGGAGGATCTACAGAATCTACACGTAATTTGGGAATATTCATATCAATGCATATTTCAAGATTTTCTTTAACGGCCTTAATGTAATCCTCTTGTGTGGATGTAGCCGGTGAAGGGAATGGAGCTGCAAGTCCGGAAATCCCCAGTTTGTATTTGTCAAGCATTTTCTTGACTTCCAGCCTTTTCTCTTTTGTGTTGGGTTCAAGGTGCGGAGGAAAAGCTGCCATTTCGATACCGTCAAATCCAAGCTCAGCAAGTTTTTTTACGACTTCTTCGAGAGGAATGGGCGCTTCAGAATAGCCGCCCCAAATATATGCCCAACCGCCTATCGATGTTTTTATCGCCATCTTTTTCTCCTTTATTATTAGAATTTTAATTACTGACCTTATGCATTATTTCCCTTATGCATGTTCCCTTTTGTATCATTTTCCTTATGCATGATCTCTTATTCATCATTCCTTATAAATGATCTCTTATTCATCATTTTCCTTATGTATTATTTCCCTTTATTTTTTGTAAAACTTTATTTTAGGGGCGTCCATATTAATGTCAGGTCCAAAGAACTTGATAATGATAAGGTCATTCCGGCCATCATTTTTAACGGTAATGGGTTTGACTGCCCTGTCATGAGTAATAAGAAGCTCATCACAATCAAATTTCTGCCCTTCTATTTTATGGCCGTCGAAAGTTCCTTTCCCTCTCCAAACCAGGATATTGAAAACTCCGTTTTCGGTAAAAGTAAAACTTTCACCCGGTTTTACTACAAGCCTTTTTCCAGAGAATTTGGTTGTATTATAATATATCCAGTGTTCTGTACCCCCGGCTTGTTTGGACTGCTCCACTAAAACATTTGGCAGATGGTGGTTTTCATAAAAATAAGGATCCCCGTTTACGGGCCAGTCCAGCTGGTCAAGGATTGCTCTCTCGCCTTTGGTTTCCCTGTCTTCTTTGCATACATCTTTAAATAGCAACTCTTTTGAGATTATTTTTCCTGCATTTAATGCCTGAAGCATTGAGAATACATCAGAATCCTCCTGCAGTTCTATGGTAAGGGCAGTTCCCGGAGCATGAAGCACTCCCGATGGAAGGAAGAAACCTTCACCCGGAACATTAAGGTAGGCTCTTGAATGCTGCAAAATCAAATCGTCTTTCCATTCAACCAGGTAAGGCAGGAGAATATCATATTTCTTTTCATCGACAATATAGGGGTGAACACCGAAAAAAGTTTCAGGGTGCGGACCGGTATCAACATCTTCAGGAAAATAGTACGCTTCATCCTTTGAATTTGCGCCAACCAGTTTTGCATCCTTTTTCATCTGATGTATGTGATAAGGAATCCTGGCTCCAAAATCATAGATTTTTGCAAGCCTTCCAAGACCCGTATGGGTTTTTGCATATTGGGTCCCCATTATAAGCTCACCCGCAGCTTCTACGGCTTCTCTTAAATTTACTTCTTCGCCGCTGTCAACATTTAAATAGCTCAGGCCTTCGTCTTTTGGACCTATTGCATTATCTGCTCTTGTGACAGAAGCAAGCCACCGTTCACAGATAAATCCCCTTTTCCCGACATTGTATTCTTTTTCAGTAAGCCCAAGCCTTCGTCCGGGTGGAAGGAAATCCCTGGCCACCCAGGCAGGTTTTAATTTAATAACTCCTCCGCCTTTTTCAAGGACATTTTCTACAATTTCACGAATACCAGTCATTTTTCCTCCATGTAATTTGTTTTTACTAATAATTTGTTTTTGCTAATAATTTGTTTTTACTAATAATTTATTTTAACTAAATAACCCTTTAAGATAGTTTAATCCTTTTTCAGCCAGTACAAAATCACTTTTTTCAGTCTGTCTCCAGATAGAGGCAGCTTTTGCTATAACCTTGTTTTCAGGGGTAAAGGATTCCATGACCACCCATTTGTCATAATTAATCCTTTTGAGAGCGTCAGCTATTGATTTCCAGTGAACCTGGCCGGTTCCTGCAGCTCCCCTGTCATTTTCGCTGGCGTGAAACAAGTACAATAAATCTCCGGCATCAAGCACTGCCATTGCCGAACTCTTTTCTTCTATGCCCATATGAAATGAGTCAAGGTGGATCTTCAACATTTTACTTCCAACATCCTTAACCATTCTTAAAGCATCACTGCATATATTAATAAAATCAGTTTCGAACCTGTTTAAAGGTTCAAGAGCTATAAAAACACCATATTTCTCGGCCCACTTGCAGGCTTTGCCCAAATTCTCAACGACTGTGTCCCACTGGACTTTTCTCTCCTTTTGCTCAACCATGCTGGCGCGGCCGACAGCAGAATAAACAGGGCCCGCAAATAGGTTACACTCAAGTTCACTGCAAGCCTCAAGACCGTCTTTTATATATGAAAGCCCTCCTTCAGTATATTCTTTATTGGGACCCCTTATATCCCTGTTTTCTCCAAAAAGCCCGCAAACTGAAGAACATACAAGACCATTTTCTTTAAATGTTTTAAGTGTTTTTTTATAATCAAAATCACCCTTGCTTCCAAGACCTATTTCTACCCCGTCAAAACCAATTTCCTTAAACCTTGGGGTCAGGCTTTTTACATGTTCATCCGTGTAAGCGCCTGTCCATAACAAGGTATTTATCCCGAATTTCATTATCTCCTCCAATACAAATATTTCTTAAATAATAAATCCTCAATTTGAAATTATTCAAAAATGCACTTTTCTCTACTGCCGGTTTCTGCCGACTTAAGAATTGCATCACAGATTACCGCATTTCTGTAACCATCCTCAAAAGTCGCAACATAAGGCTCAAGCGGTTTATTTTCAACTACCGCATTTACCATGTTTAAAGCTGTATGAACAAAAGTGTTTTCCCATCCTATAATATGTCCATGCGGCCACCAGTATGAGTAATAAGGATGATGCGATTCAGTGACACTTACGCAGTGAAATCCCTGAGTTTCAAGCGGCTTTTCTTCCCTCCAGAAAACATTAAGATTGTTTAAGTTTTCCAAATCCCACCATATGCTGCCTTTTTCTGCATTTATTTCGATAACATTTTGGTTCTTTCTCCCTGACGCAAACCTTGATGCCTCAATGGTGCCGATAGCGCCGTTTTCAAATTCAACAGCTGAAGCAAAGGCATCGTCTACATCGACTTTTTCGTTTTTTGAAGTCTCGGGATTGTACCTTTCTTTTATAAAGGTCCGGCTCACAGCAGAAACTGTTTTAAATTCCCCGCATAAAAATCTTCCCAAGTCAATTATATGCGCGCCTAAATCACCAAGGGCCCCGCTTCCGCATACTTCTTTTTTCAATCTCCATATCATAGGAAATGCAGGGTCTATGATCCATTCCTGCAGATATCTTGCCCTGAAATGAAATATTCTTCCGAGTTTGCCCTCAGCTATAAGATTTTTTGCAAGCGCTATTGCCGGAACCATGCGATAGTTATAATTACAAATATTTTTAACACCATATTTTTTAACAGCATCCCTCATGGTTTTTGCTTCAGCGGCATTTCTTGCCAATGGCTTCTCGCATATTATGTTCTTTCCTGCTTTGGCAGCAGCGATGGAAGTTTCTGCATGCATATTATTAGGTGTGCAGCTGTCAACTATTGAAACCTTGTCATCTTCTATAACTTCTTTCCAGTTTGTGGTGTGGGATTCAAATCCATATCTTCTTGCCGCTTCAGCGACCTCACTTTCCGGAATGCCGCATATTTTAACCAGTTTTGGAATTGCAGCAGGAGGCCAGAAAATATAGGGCATTTGTTTCCAGCCATTGGAGTGCGCTTTGCCCATAAAAGAATGACCTATCAGTCCTATTCCTATTTCAGGAATGTCTTTAGCAGCTTTTTTTTCGCTGGTCATAGAAACAAAACCGACTTTTTTTTCTTCTGCCATAATCCACCTCTCATATCTTAAAGTATTAATTAAAAAACATTTTAAAAATCCAACTTAATTAAATTAAACTTACAATTTTGATTTTATTTCCTTCTGACCTTTTAAACAGAAATATGACTACTACGATTATTATAGTAACAAACGCCATTAAAATGAATGAAAATGATATCGAAAGCTGCATGCTGACCCTGGATGACAGTTTTGTTATTAAGGGGGCCAAAGAAAGCCCAATATTAGATGCCAAAAAAAGAAACGTGGCAAGAAGGCCCCTCCCTTTTTCATAAAGAGTACTGCCTGTGGAAATAAGCATCGGAAATATTGCAGAATATCCAAGGCCGGCAATTGAAATCAAAACATAAATGAGGTATTTATTATAAATAAATGCAAATACAAGCATTGATATTATTGCCAGGATTGAAATAAAAAGCATTACTTTTGTAGATTTTATTCTTCCGGCAACAGTAAGGACAATCAATCTGCCGATTATAACAAACAGCCAGAATAAATTTAAAGCAAGGCTGGCAGGCTGAATAGGAAAATTTCTTGCCAATCCTAAAAATGTAGGAGTCCATGTTGCAACAATAGCCTCAGAACTGCAATAAAAACATATTGCCAAAAACACCAGGACAAAAATCAGATTTTTTGATTTATTGGTAAAAACTTCCTTAAATGACAATTTTGCTTCATTCTGGAGTGCAGTACTTTCCTTTTTTCTTCCTAAAATACTAATGTAAAGGATAATATTTAAAGAAATCATAAATATTACTATATAATAGATAAGTCTCCAGTTGAAACCCGCACTTATTATTGAAGAAGAAATAAATGGAGCTACAAAAGCGCCTATCGGATAAAAACTCAAAAAAATAGTAATTATTCTTTCTTTATTTCTTACTTTGCTTGTCAGTATATATTGATTTGCCTGCATCCATATTACACCAAATACATAGCCTGAAAAAAAGTATAATATCCAGAATAAAATAAGGTTGGCGCTAAACCCGATGACTACAGCCAGTGGGATAAGTATTATATACCCTGCAACAATCACCTGGAATTTTTTAAATCTCCTGTTATAAAAAACGGATGTAAGCTGACCCAGTGCTGCGCCAATTGTAAAGGATGTAAATATAAAAGCCAGGTTGGCAACCAATATGCCTGTCGTCTTGCTTATCTCAATTAAAATCGGACTGGCAATATTAAAAAATATTGCGAAAATAAATCCCGATAAAAAATTAGGGATTTCCACCAGGTAATCAGCAAACCTGTCTTTTTCTTCAAGCATCTATCTGTGTCCTGCTTCCATTTATTTATGTCCCTTTCAACTGCATCTTATCCCCGCTTTTCCGGTTTACTTTTATTTATGTCCCACTTTGCCGGTTTTAGTTTCCCATTGCCAATTTCCTTTTATTTATTTCCTACTTTTGCTAGTTTTAGTTTCCCATTGCCAATTTCCTTTTATTTATTGCCCATTTCATTTAACACCAAGTCAACTTTTGTCATATTTTCCAAAGGAGTCATCTTGGGAACTTCACACCCTGCAGCTATAAATGTAGTATTATTGCCCTCGTTAACACAGGAAACCACCGCTCTTTCAACTTCTCCGGTATCTCCCTGCAGCATCACTCTGACAGGATCAAAGTTTCCGCAGGCGCAGCAATTCCCTTGAAAAACATCAGCCGCCGTTTTAAAATCCACCATCCAGTCAACATCAACAATATCTGCACCTGTCAGGGGAAGAAATTCTAAAATCGAAGATATATTGCCGCAAATATGAAGTTTCGCTTTAGCGCCCTTATCGTGAATTGCATTTATAATCCTTTGTTCGCATGGTAATACCAGATCTTTATAAACAGCCGGACTTATTAAAGAAACCGCCGCATCACCGATGCCAATAAAATCAGCCCCTGCATCTATTTGTTCCTCTGAAAATAGGATGGCCTGCCTGGTACAGATTTCAAGCAAATCTTTTATAAAACCGGGAGCATCATGTATATCAATAAGCATTTTGCTTAATCCTCTAAGGTCCGCAGATTCAGCAAATGCCCCCTCCACCCAGCCAAGTATCGGATACTTTTGTCCGACTTCTTTTTTATATAATTTTATTGCCTCAACTCTGTCTTTCATTCTTTCAGAGCTGGCGGCATTATTTACTTTAAGTTCCTGGATATCTTTATAATCCTTTATAAAATAGTCCGTACATTTCGGCACGTCATCGTCAGGAAAGATTATATTGGCGCCAAATCCATGCGCTTCCCTGTAAGGATCCGAAATTGCGCTTACCATATCAATACCAAATTTCTCACAGCAGGCAATATTTCCTTCAACCAGATACCTATAATCAGTGACATACTTTTTGTAGGGGATCTTTATAAAGTGTGCCGCAAATGTCATAACTATGTTTAAATTCGGGATCTTATCCACCTCTTCACCTTTTAACCTTTTAAAGACCCGTTCCTTCGGAGTTAAAATTTTATTTGTGTACTGGTTATTTTTCATAATTTTTTTATTTTGTTTTATATATTTTTATTGCTTTAAATTTAATTTATTAATAAAATGCTGACCGGCAATTTTATGAGAATCTTTCCGATTCCTCCCGTGCAATTTTTGTCCACTTTATTACATTATCCGGATTATTTCCTATTGTATGATTGTCCTTCATAATAAGCTCAATAATGCATCCTTTAGCGGCGTCCAGGATTTCCCTTATCCTCTTTCTGGCCATATCTTCATCCATTACAAAAACTGCAAGATCAGTCGGTTTTAGCTTTACCGAATAAATATAATCGTCCTTAAGATTCTGGCTCATTTTGCCAAAATCGGCCCAGCTGGAAACTGAAATCCTTCGTAAATTAGGAATCTTCTTAATTATGTCCCATCTTTTTTCAAGCGGTTCACAACATCCATAGCAATTGAGGCCAAACAACTTTATGATAGGCAGCTGATATTGGAAAATGAATTCTTCAAACATTGAAGGAGATATTCCTGTTGTCTCCTGGCTTTCTGAAAATCCCCACATATCAGCGGTCCTTACTGCACCGGCCGAAAACCCTGTTTTCGGGAGCTCTTCAGTAAACCCGAATCCTCCGGAGCCAACATAACTGTCATTATTTAAAGAAAGCAACTTGTTTTCTTTAAGGTATTTTAATTCTGCCAGGGTTCCTTCCATTAGAAACTTCATAATTTTGTGAATCAATATAGGATTGTCCAGCATGTCAACCATTAGATTCTGAAGTCCTCTGAGGAAAGCCAGGCTTGTTGTGAGCCCAAGACTCCACCACCATACCCCCTTTATCTGTACTTCAAGAATGCCGTTAAATATATCATCCGCAAGCTCAACTGTTTCATTTGTTGTTTTGTAATCAATTCTGATTTTCGGAAATCTTAATTTCTCGACATCAGCTTCACTTTTTAATGGAGCATCCCAAATATAGGAACCACCATCCCCGCCATGAAAACTTGTTTCAAGTCCCCAGCCGCTGTCAGAATACGAGTAACCTATATTAAAAAGGGGTAGTATGACTTTGTCATCCAGCATCCCGGTTCCCCAGAATATTTCCTTTTTAAGTATAATTTCCCATTTTTTTGCAAGGCTTCCTTCGCAGCTTAAAGAGTCCCTTGTTATTATTTCGTTCCATCCATTTTCGGGGTCACAAAATATTAAAGGTTCTTTTAATTTTAAATCATTATGAAGAACCCATTTGCATTTTTTTTCTTTTTCAATATCACGTTCAGCAATACTCCTGACCTGAAGCGCCAGATTTTTTAAAATATTCCTGTCTTTTCCTGACATAAAAACTTCATTTTTCATACCAGCTGCAAATTTTGGGGTACTTCCGTAATCAGATACGTCCCATAAACCTGTTGCATTATTAACCACTAGACCTCACCCGGCTTTATCTCAAGTTTCTTTCCGCTTTCCGAAGATTCCTTCATTTTATCCATAATCAGCGCTATGATATATCCGTCGTAGAAAGTAGCGCCGTAAGGCTCAATATTTTTATTGTTTATTATACAGTCTATTAAATGCGCAATCTCGTTAACATGTCCGTTTTCCCACCCTATATTATGTCCCGGAGGCCATAACAGCGAAGCAAAAGGATTTTTGGGGTCAGTTACTGAAATCTTCGTAAATCCTGAAATATTTCTTGCAGAAGTCTCTTTTGACCAGACGTAGAGATGATTTAAGTCTTCGAGATCCCAGTATATACTGCCTTTGGAACCGTTGATCTCCCAGGTATGCTGGTTTAATCTTCCTGCCGATATTCCGGATGATTCAATTGAGCCGATTGCGCCATTTTCAAACTCAACAATACTGAAATTTGTTTCATCTGCGCTTACATTTTCAGCAGTATTGTTTCTGTTTGACCTGGTAGTATTAAAGGTTTTTTGAATCCCTGATACGGTTTTAATCTCTGAGACAAGAAATCTTGCAAGATCTATTATATGGCACCCTATTCCAAGATTTACTCCGGATTTTGTACCGGATGCATACCACACATCTTCAATTGGATTTTCAGGGTAGGCTCCGACAGATTGCAGGTATCTTCCCCTAAACTCGTATATTTCACCGATAAGCCCATTTTGTATCATATCTTTTGCCAGCCTTACTGCAGGAATAAATCTGTAATTATGCCCGAGCATATGCTTAACTTGCGCTTTTTTTGCAGCCTGATACATTCTTTTTGCGTCATCAACCGTCATTGCAAGGGGTTTTTCACATATTATATGCTTGCCTGCCCCCACAGCTGCAATACTGGGTTCGCAGTGCATATTATCAGGTGTACAATTATCAACCAGTTGTATTCTTGGGTCCTTAACCATAAGGTTCCAATCGTTGTAATAGCCCTGGTAGCCATATCGATAAGCAGCTTCCTGTGTTTCAGCCTCGTTTTCCAAAAGCCCGCAAACTGCCACCAGTTCAGGTATCGCGACAGGGGGCCAGGAAAAGAAGCTTAGTTTTTTATATGCATTAGTGTGTGCCTTACCCATAAATCCATACCCTATAAGGCCGATTCCAATTTTGGGATAACTGCATTTGCTTAAGTCAATTTCATTAAACCCCTGCATATTAAAAATATACCTCCCCATTAAAAGAATTATTTTCTTAAAAGAGTAAGAAACTCTATGCTTTCAACAACTGCCTTATCGACTTCTCCTTTGTATTTTGGGTGAAGATTATCAATTTCAACAGCCAGTAACCCTTTATAACCTGCTTTTTTTAGTTCCGCTATAATACCTTCAATATTAATTATCCCCTGTCCTATAGGAGTACAGGAAAAAAACATCCAGTCTTTGGGATCCCAGCCGTAAACTGCCTCTACATCTTTAAGATGAGTTGCAAATGTATATTTGGCAAGCAGTTTGGCAGACTTGACCGGATCATCTCCATTCCTCAGGCAATTTCCCGTATCAAAAGTCAGACCAAAATAAGGCGAGTCAACATTTGTAATTATTGTCAGGATTTCATCTGTAGTGAAGTCAAAATGATTTTCAATCGCAAGCTTTATGCCATTGTCCTGAGCCGGCTTGACCGCTTCTTTCATCATTTTGGTAATCCTTTTGATTTGCGGCAAATGCGGTTCATTTCTATAGGAAAGGCTGGAACCGACCATCCTCAGTAAGTCGCTGCCGAGTAATTTGCATGTTTTGAAATGTCTGTACATGTCTTTTAGCGCCGCTGCATTTTTCCCGCCTTCAAGTCCGTTCGGATGACCCCAGGCGACAACCACCTTAAAATTATTTTTATCAATTATTTCCCTTATTTTTTTTAAATAATCTTCATCAAATGAGGGGATAAAACATGTTTCAAGAGACACTCCGTCGACTTTTAATTCCGCAGCACGGTTTAAAAAATCTTCAAAACTCATTTTTATTTTTGGAGCTTCTTCAGTCGGGTAAACTTCTCCAAAAAATTTATGGTAACAGTAACTGTCAATTCCAATCTTCATGTCAATTCCCTCTTTTTTTAAAAAAAATACATTTAAAGTAAGCCTAAAATTATCCTATTTTGCATCTCTTTTGTAATTGTCCATAGGAACTGCCTATTATATTTTTGAAAAAATGCTGTTTTTTGCTGGTCTAAATACCGCAGGATTTCAG
>JBBQDW010000041.1:0-14823 GCA_038320085.1 Candidatus Humimicrobiales bacterium | reverse complement strand
TAAGGTTATTTTCTGCAAGAGCTCTTTTTATAAGCTGTGAAATACTTTCAAGCCACACACTGCTTTTTTGTTCGGCCCACCCGGGCTGCGGATAAATGGTCATATATTCTTGCGAATAGGTAACTGATGCAATTTTTTTGCGATTATTATTATGGCTGACTCCCCCGCCTTCAATTTGCAGGATTGTTACTTTGCATGCTCCTGAACCTATGTCTACCCCCATTACAAACTCAGCGGACAATAAACCCTCCTTTGTGCTGGCAAAGTACTTATGCCACTATCGGTATAATTAAATTAAGTTGGTATTCATATAACTCATGTTTACACCATAGGCAGCATATTAGCTTGAGAATAATGCAGACAACCCACTGCATATAATGGATACCTTAAGCCAAGCGAATACTCATCTTAAATTATCAGTAAACAAAGCCCAAAACAATATCCCTGTCTTAAAACGAAGCCTTTAATACATGTCAGCTTTAAGATCCGGTTTTACTTTGGGACATTCACCTGGTTTGTATGTTTTCTTTAAGTATTCTATAAGATCGACAACAACATTAACAGCCGTAGATACTATAGCTTCCCCTTTTTCAGCAGTAGCGAGCCTCGGATCTCCCGGTGCACCTGTCTCCATTGTAGTTTCCTGGGGTACAAAAGTAATTGCTTCTATCGGAAAAGCATTTATAAGTTCTGCATGAACAGCGGGCCTTACAAATCTCTTGTCGAGGTAGCTCTTTAGGCTGTAGTCTTCTTTTGCTTTCGACATATCACATAGTTCGGGATAAAGGGCAAGACTTACAGAAGTTTCTACTTCATCTGCATGCTTAAATGGAGTGGTGCAAACTTCCTTGATTTTTTCACAGGCAAGTTCCCACCAGGTTGCCACAGCCATAAAGCAGTCTACGTCAAGAGCTATCTCCTGAATGGCAGTATGCATTGTCCACCATTGACCATGTGCCTGCATTATTATTACTTTCTTAAATCCTGAGTTTACCAGTCCTTTTATTACATCCCTTACAAATTCAATCTGTGTTGTGGCTCTTATAGGGATAGTGCCTACAAACCCATAGTGAAAATACGGATGGCTTCCGTACGGCATAGGAGGCGCTACAATTGCACCCGTTCTTGCGGATACCCTTTTGGAAAGCTCATATGCATTATAAAAATCCACTCCCGCCGGGCAATGGAGCCCATGCTGTTCAGTTGCGCCTATGGGCAGTATTGCAATTCCGACCTCGTCAGCTACTTTTTTTATTTCGGGCCAGGTAATCTCCTGCCAGATTATAGGTTTTCCTTCCATGATAAAATCCTTCCGGTAATCATTATATAATTGTTTTTCCTGTTACATTGCCTTAAAATCAACCACCAGGTCCCTTATTACGTCGCCGCCGCCCGCAGGTTCAAGCCTTATTTCTGTATCTGGCATTACCTGTGTGGCACAGCTTTTAACGACTACTCCATCAAGTTTTACTACACAGGTCTGGCACATCCCCTTGTAACACTTGTATGTTCTGAAAGCCAAGGTCCCGTCCAGATCCCTTCTTATCATTGTCAGCAGTTCGTGAATGGTGACAGAGCGATCTGTTTCAATAGTGTAATCCTGGAAATATGATTTTTCATCCTTGTCAGGGTCGAACCTTAAAATCTTTGCCTGTATTTTATTTTTTGCCATATGACTTCTCCTTATTTAGTAATTTATTTATAAATATTATTATTTAACATCCTGTGGTTTTAGTAATGTATATATTACGTCCCTTTTTGAATAGTCAGGTTTTCCATTTTTATCTTTTACAATTGTATGGCATCTCCAGTTTTTATCGTCTTCCACTGGATAATCTGTCCTATTATGGTGGCCCCTTGATTCCTTCCTGAAAAGCGCACTTCCAAAAGTCAGCTCAGCAGTTTCAATCATAAGTTTTGCCTCAATTGCTTCAGACAGTTCAAGGTTGTATTTATTTATATCTGGTGCATATAGGTTTTCGAGATCTTTTTTAATATCCTGGAGATTTGAAAGCCCCTTTAACATGCCCTCTTCATTCCTGTATGGAGCTATGCATTCATCCATTATTTTTAAGATTCCTTCTTTTACGACTAACGGTTTGATTTTGTTTGATTTGTTTTTAGTAATCCGGGTAATCATCTCTATTGCAGAGTTTAAATCCTTTTGGTCAACCGGTATAAGATCTCTTTTAGCGCAGTCCCTCGCAGCAGTTCCGCCTGCAGCTGCACCCGTTGTCTGGGTATCGCACAAAGCGCTTCCTGCCAGCCTGTTTGCACCCTGAAAATTACCGGCAGCTTCACCGCATGAATACAGACCGTTAATTGTTGTTTGGCCTTTTTCATTGATATATATGCCGCCGCACTGGTAATGTGAAGCAGGAGCTACTTCGAGGGGTGTTTTTGCAAGATCCAGCCCGGCAGCATCAATCAGGAACTGATAATGCTTGGGGGTCATTGTCTTAAATACTTCTCTTACAGCATCCTCGCCTTTTGGAGATTTCGTGGTATCAAAATATACTCCTCCGTGAGGCGTTCCTCTCCCGGCCTTAATTACATTGAATATTGTTTTTATGGCTTCATCCCTTATCGGCAGAGGCTTGTTTATAATAGGCACTCCGTCTTTATCTGTTATTTCTCCATCAGCAAACTCATCTATCATCAGCTCATAAAGAACGACAGAACCCCTTACACTTGGGGGCCATATTACATCAGTTCCGTAATACTGGTTAAATTCCAGGTCAACAAGGTCTGCACCGGCGCGGTAGGCCATTGCATTGCCATCTCCCGTAAGCGTGGGAGGATTATCTGAAAATCCCCATAAAGAAGTGTAGCCGCCGGTTGCCACGATTGTAGATTTGGCATTTATAACTATTATCTGTCCATTTATCATATCTATTCCGACAACCCCGACGACGCTGCCCCGGCTTTTAAGCAGCCAGTAAGCAAAAAAGTCCTTATAAACTTTTATGTTGTCGTGCCTTGTAACTTCTTTGGCCAAAATAGTCGACATATGCTGGCCGTTTTCAATCATGAAACAGGAGCGCGGGTAAGTCTGTCCGGGCATAGGAGTCTGGTAAAACCTGCCGTCGTCCTCTTTTTTGAAATGCACGCCATATCTTTCCATATCAAGTATCCTGTCGCAGGCGTTAAAAGCCACTACCTCAACTATATTCTGGTCACCGATGAAATGGCCCGCTTTTACCATATCCTCAAAAAACTGCTGAGGCGTATCCCTTTCATCACGACCCCTGGGACCGAAAGGCGCCTGAATGCTCCACAGCGCACAAGGTGTTGCGCCCGAACGGCCCGGCCTGCCTTTATCAAGCATGACAACGTCTGAACCAATTACAGCAGCCTCTATTGCTGCGCGGCAGGCAGCGCCCCCGCCGCCGATGACAACAACGTCAGTTTTTAATCTCTGCACTTCCATTTTGCCTCGCTTTCTTTTAATAAAATAAATCAGGAAATTGTAAATGTTAAAAGACTGTTAATATACTTTTTAAAATCAGGTAATTTATTTTAATGGTCCGCTGTTTCATATTGCAAAAAACAAAAAATTAAAAAATAAGCAAAATTAAAAAAAATTCTAAAAAATAATCTCAGAATCAGTTATTCTTTCAAGCCTTTTCAATACGGGCTCTGATATTTCATTATCTGTTATTATTCTATGGCAGTCCTGAAGTTTGGCAATATCAAGCATGCCTTTTTTAAAAAACTTTGAGCTGTCTATTAAAAGATTTATAGTTTTTGCCTTTGAGAAGACTTTTTTTAATATTCCTGCAAGGTCCTTATTATTTGTTGTGATTGTGCCATTTTCTGAAACGCCGGCAGCAGAAACAAACGCAGCATCCAAATTGATATTTTGTAAAAATTCTATCACCCAGTCTCCGCCAAAAATATTGAATTCCTGTTTTAGTTCCCCACCTGTGCATATCAATCCGGCTTGTGGATGATTAAGCGCATCAACAATAATCGAAGGCGAATTTGTAATAAAATTTGATTGCGACATTTCCTTTTTAAATATCTCTGATGCCAAAACAAAAACTGTGGAAGATGAATCCAGAAAAATTGTCTGGTTATCGGATATATGTTTTAATGCTTTGGATGCAATATCCAGTTTTTTTGAATAATTATCACGAATTCTTATTTCAAATCTTGTTTCAAAATTATTTTTGGCTGAATCTAAAATTGATATTCCACCATGGATTTTCTTTATCTTTTGAGCTTCTTTGAGCAGTTTAATATCCCTGATAATTGTAATCCTTGAAACATTACACATGTCTGCAAGTTCTTCGGCCCTTAAGAACTCCTTTTCCTTAAGGATATTTATTATCTTTTGTCTTCTTTCTTCGGCAAGCATATTAAAAATCCTAACCTGATTTTTCTTTAAAATCTAAAGTGCCTAAAACGGCAAGTGATTACGAAATGATAATAATGATTATTATATGATTATAATTTGATATTGTTATGATACTATACACCTTTTTTCAAAAAAGTAAAATATAAATATAATGAAAAAGAAGAAAGAAAATAAAATAGTTTTAGTGGCTGTTACTTAAAGAGCAGCTGTTAGAGAGTGGTGTAATTTACAGAAGATTATGCACTTAATGTTTAAATCCCCGTTTTCACTCGTTTTTTTAGGGGTTTTCCCTGATTTTTAAGCAAGTTTTTACTTATTGCCATAAGCTTATCAGCTCCGTTATTTCTATCAGGAACAAAATTAGCGTAACGATACTTTTAAAACAGGAACCCTTCTATGATACAGTACTTTTTAGCTGTGCTACTGCCTGTTCAAACTGGTCCTCATAATTTTTTTCAAGTTCCATTGAAAACTGCTTCCATTGGGGATTCTGCATAATCGCTTCCTCTACAGACAGTTTAAGCACAACCTTCTGCCCATTCTGCTCGACTACTTTGTTTCTTGCCTGGGGATTACCTTCGACAGCTTTCTTAAATTCATTAAACATCTGGTTTTTTTCAGTTTCCGCTTTATGCTGTATGGTCTCAAGCATTTTCAGGCTTTGCTGAACCGCAGATGTTTTTTGCTCTTTTTTCAGAGATTCTATTGCGATTATTCCCTTGTTGCGCCTCTGAAGCTCTTTTGGGTCAATATTGAATTTTAAGGATTCAGCAAGATTTATCTGTGCCTGCTTTAATAGTGAAATATTGCCATCCTTTAATTCCTGCCATAATTTTTCAGGATCTGATGAGCCTTTATAAAAATTTGCAAGAACGGGCTCCAGTTTCTTTTTGTTTGCAATTACTTCTTTTTCTGCATCTGTTAAGTCATCAAGCATTGCTGCTTTTTCAAGCGCTATCTCTAATGCCGTTTTAATCATATCTCCCATTTGACCACCTGCTGTTTTAAAAATTATAAAAAAATAAATTTAACAATAAAATATCTTGTCCACTCTAAAAATGGCTGACAGCCAATAAGCTTTTGCAATTAATCTTGACTAAAACCAATAAGCCTTTGTATTTAATCATAACTGAGACTGATCAGTTTTTGCACCTTGTCCTGTTATAAACCAACTAACTCTTGAGAATAATTATATTAAAAATAAATTATCTTTTACGTTTAATCATATTAAAAAACCTGTCCTGATAATAATCAAACAAACCCCAGCCGTCAATCTCTTCTTTGAGTCTCTTTGCCTCTATATCGCCTTTTTCGTACAGCCTAAACAGGTTTTCTATCTCTTTTTTAGCTGCAACAGGTATTCCGTAGGCATCCCTAGAAAGCACAGGCAGCCCTGAAGAGTCGAAGTTGACCAGCTGGTTGTCGCTCATTTCAGGCATATTTGAAAAATATGCGCTTTTTAAAGCAAGATCATAAATAAATTTAGTAAGTGATACATCCCAGAATTCATCCAGGCCCTTAATAATGGCGCAGAAGGGATTTGCGTTTTTCTCAATATCTGCATCAATTTTTCTTGTGATCTCCGCAACAGAATTTGCGACAATATCCATATGGTCATATTCTCTTATAAACTTTAATTTATAAAGCATCATTGCAAGATCAGCATTTTCTCCTGCAAGAATGGAAAAAGCTTTTTTGGCCTCATCGCTAAACCCTTCAAGCCTTAGCAGGTAATAAGGAGTAATAATCTTAGGCTTTTGCCAGGTTATCCTTCCCTCCCTGACAATGGTCTCCGAATCAATGCTTTTACCCTCAAATTCAAGATAAAACGGAGTTGTAAGCATATAATAATGCACAGTTGTAGACTCATAAGTCGAAAGGTACTTTTTTGGCGCCTTGAGTATCTCCGTATTTTCGAGCGCATACTTTATTTTGTCGTCCATATTCATGATTTAATCATATTACCAGAAGCCCTGTCTTTAATAAATATTTATATTCATACTTTATTATAATAACTCTCAAAATATTTCCAAAATCATGCTAAATAAATTAAAATATTAAAATCAATATTTAAAAAATTTTTTAAAACCAAGATGAACACAACAAGCACTTCCGAAAATCGTTTTCATGATAATTTTATTTTAGGTACTGCGACCTCTGCATTCCAGATTGAAGGCAAAGGAAAAACAGAATGGACAGGTTTTGTCGGTGAAGACGGCACAAGCTAAAGAAAGCCTGTGATGAAGGCATGCCGGTTCTTGGATACTTTTACTGGTCAACTTTTGATAATTTTGAACACAACCACGGGCCCTCAAGAAGATTTGGCCTTAGTCTTTTAAAATCCATTTTTCAACATAATTATCCAATATGTCGCCTTCTTTTAAAAACCTGGAGACTTCTGAAAAGCGCTGGAAAGAAGGGTCAAAAAAGTTTCCCGAGAACCTGCCGCCGCCCGGTTTTATGAGATAAAGATTTTGTTTGGCGCGGGTGGACGCCACGTATAAAAGCCTTCTCTCCTCCTCTATTTCTTCCTGTGAGCGGATTGCATGGGAGCTTGGCAGATATCCGTCAATGAGAGCGATTATAAAAACCGTGTGCCATTCGAGCCCTTTTGCAGAATGAATAGTCGACAAAACAAGCTTTTCATCTTCATCATCTTCAGGAATGACCTTAAACTGTCTTTCATCTATCGGTTCAAGCGTCAAATCCGTTAAAAAATCTTCTAGATTATTATACCTGGCTGCAATTAATTCAAGGGATTCAAGGTCATCAAGACGCTTATGGTGGTCATCATATTTTTCCTTTAAAAGCGGCTTATAATAGTCGATTACACATCTTAGCTTCTCTGCAAAATCATATCCTTTTTCCCCTTTTGAAAGCTCGACCTGGTTTAGGACATTTTGAAGTTTGGAAAGGCTGTCACTGTATTTTCTTCCTTTTAACTTTCCGTCGGTTAAAAAGTCTTTACCTCTGCCCCCGTCTACTATTTCACTTACTGCCTCTGCAGCGCTGCGAGGACCTATTCCCTCGATCAGCATGAGTATTCTTGACCAGCTTATAGAATCCAAAGGATTATATGCCACTTTTAAATACGCCAGGACATCTTTTATGTGCGCTGCCTCAGTAAATTTTATTCCGCCAAATTTTACATATGGTATGTTATGTGTATTTAACTCTACCTCCAAATCCATTGCCTGCCATGCGCTCCTGAAAAGAACAGCCATGTCGCTCAAAGGTATGCCCTCTTCCCTGACTTCAAGAACACGCTGGACGATAAATTTTGACTGCCAGTTTTCATTTTCAGCTTCTATATAGGCAGGTTTTATATCACCTTCCTTTACGGTAAAGAGGTTTTTGTCATATTTTTCTTTTGCATAACTGATTACCTTGTTTGTAAAATCAAGAATGGGCTGAGTGCTTCGGTAGTTCTGCTCAAGCTTTATTATCTTGGCCTCCGGATAAACTTTCGGAAAATCCATTATGTTTTTAAAGTATGCGCCCCTGAAAGAATATATGCTCTGGGAATCATCACCCACAACCATAAGATTTTTATGCTCTCCTGCAAGACTGTAAGCTATTTTAGCCTGAAGCTTGTTGGTGTCCTGGAATTCATCAATCATTATATACCTGTAAAAACCTGAAAGTTTCTTTCTTATCTCTTTATTTTCACGCAGAAGCTGCTCGAGGCAAACCATCAAATCGTCATAATCCATTATTGATTTTGATTTTTTGTATGCAGAATACCGGCCGCTTATTTTCTCGATATCCTCCCAGTTTTCAAGAAAATGCGCATATTCATCAGCTAGTACGCCCTTTATGGTCCAGTCTTTGTTTATTGCTTTGCTTATTATGTCTGCAATCGTGTCCTTGCGTGGGAATCTTTTTTCCTTTTTATAGAAACCCATATCGTTTCTTATAAATCCTACAATATCTTCCGAATCTTTCCTGTCAAGTATGGTAAAGTTTTCAGTATAACCAACAAATTTTGCATACCTCCTTAATACCCGGTTAGAAAAAGAATGAAATGTCCCTCCCGAAACATGGCCGCATCGGTCATCTAACAACTGTGAGGCGCGCCTCAGCATTTCTTTTGCTGATTTTCTTGTAAAAGTAAGAAGCAGTATGCTTTCCGGAATATTACCATCCTCCACAAGACGCGCGACCCTGTAAACAAGAGTACGTGTTTTTCCGCTGCCTGCGCCGGCTATTACAAGTACCGGGCCTTTTACCTGCTCAACTGCCGAAAACTGCGCTTCGTTTAGCTCCTTCTTATAATTTATCTTGTATTGCCTGTCATTAAAGGGCTTAAGGTCTTTTAATTTGTATTCTTTCATATTCGCTTATGTTTATAATCAAACAAAAAGAAGTCGATTTTATAATTGCGAACGTTTGTTCGATTTAATTATAGCTGTGAAGTCTTGTGAAGTCAAATTTAAGAATTGTCAAAATTTGCGGATTGATGACTTTGCCGGTTGCCAAATCCAGGAATTATCAAATCTGTAAATTTCAAATCCTGTAATAAGTTTTAGTGCATATTTTTATTTTAAGTAATTGAGATCTACAGCTATTTTTCAATTACTTTTTTAATCCTTTTTAGACCCTCGACAATATTTTCCCTGGAAGTAGCGTATGAGAGCCTTATATATTCTTCTTTCTCGCCAGTATTCTTTACACCAAATGACGTTCTTGGCAGTACAGCGACATTACCTTCGTGCAGCAGAAGCAGCTGTAATTCTTTTGAATCACTCAGCCCTAAGTTTCTGCAGGCTTGCGTGACATTGGGAAATACATAAAAAGCACCTTTTGGTGAAAGGCATCTAAATCCTTTGATGTCATTTAATCCTTCGACTATTATATCTCTTCTTGCCTTGAATTCTTCCACCATCCGGTATGTGTCATCCTGCGGACCCTCCAAACCTTCTATACCTGCATACTGTGTAAAAGTAGCCGTACATGTGATTATATTTGTATTCAGAGCAATCATATATGTGATAAGTTCCTTGGGCATCACTCCATAACCGAGCCGCCATCCAGTCATGGCATATACTTTGGAAAACCCGTCTACTAAAATAGTCCTGTCTTTCATCCCTTCGATAGAAATTATGCTGTTAAATTCGCCTTCATAGAATATCCTGCTGTAAATCTCATCAGACATGACCCAAATATCATTATCTTTGGCTATTTTTGCGATGGCCTCAAGGTCATCCTTTTTTAGTATGCCGCCGGTAGGATTTTGCGGAGAGTTGATTATAATCATTCTTGTTTTATCAGTAATGGCTTTTTTTAAGTCATTTATATCAAAAGAAAACTCCTTTTGCTCAAGCAAAGGCAGCGGCACTGCTTTCCCGCCAACATAATTTATTAAAGATTCGTAAATAGGATAGCCGGGGTTAGGATAAATTACTTCATCCCCGCTTTCTATTAACGCGCTTAGTGCATAAAAAATAACCGGCTTTGTGCTGGGCCCTATAATGACATTATCCATGTCCACATCAATATTTCTTGTCCTGCTTACGTATCTTGCAACAGATCTCCTGAAATCCGGCACACCTGCAGGCGGGCTGTAATGAGTAAGATTATCATTTATAGCTTTGATTCCCGCATTTTTAATGTTTAATGGTGTATCAAAATCCGGTTCCCCCACCGCAAAATTAATAATATCTATTCCCTGTTCTTTTAGTTTTGTTACCTCTGCCAAAACCACAAATGCATTTTCATTGCCTAATCGGCTCATTCTTTTTGCTAACCTCATGGGTGTTCTCCTCAATTATAGTGCTGTAAAATAGTCTAATATTAACAAACCTTAAAATCCAAAACTCTACAAAACAATTGACTTGCAATCTTTTTATCTTTAGTATGCTTTCTTTACGGCCAAGCCAGGAGCATAAGCTTAGATTAAGCTGATTGGCAGATTAAAATGCTTTTATAATATTATTAGACTTAAATATTTAATAAAAGTTAGATTTTACTCTAAATTCTAAAATTATTTAACTATTAATTATAAACATACAGTCGAAGCTTCAAATTCCTCTTTTACAGCTTTTAAGAATCCCGGGTCGATCATGGCCCTTGCGCCCGTAAGCGCAATGCTTTTCATTCCCAGAATCATCCCTTCATGCGCAATATCAGTTTTTCCGCATTTTAAGAATTCTTCAGTATGAAGGGCACAGCCATCGCCGGCTGTTTTAACCATAGGGTGGATTACCGGGAGAGTATAGCTTAAATTGCCGATATCAGAAGAGCCTAAAAGAAAAGGTTCAGTGTCTATTTCCCCGCCAAGCGATACAAAATTTCTTTCGAATTCATCTATTAGTTTTGTATTTTTTAAAAGGTCGCTGCACTGTTCTTCAAAAACTGATATTGTAAGTTCTGCGCCCGTCTGAAGGGCCGCACCTCTTGCACAGTTCTTAACTCTCTCAATGACCTCATTTAAATATTTTCTCTGCTTTGCGCGGATATAAAACTGTGCTGCTGCTGTTTCAGGAATAATATTTACTGCATCTCCGCCTTTGGTTATATTGCCGTGTATCCTTACATCTTCCTTTAACTGCTGCCTTAAGGCATTTATAGAGGTAAAGAGCAGGATGACTGCATCAAGAGCATTAATGCCTTCGTACGGCGCTGCTGCAGCATGTGCGGCTTTTCCCTTATATACAAATTCAAGGCCGTCCATTGCCAGTACAATAAGCCTGGTATTGTTTTTTGAACCACCGTGAAACATGAGACCGACGTCCAGCCCTTTAAAAGCGCCGTTTTTACTCATGAACCCTTTTGTTCCCATCCCTTCTTCAGCCGGCGTTCCCACAACAACGATTTTTCCGCACAATTCTTCTTTTAATCTTGAAAGTGCAATTGCAGTGTTAACTGAAGAGGAAGCGATTATATGGTGGTGACAGGCGTGGCCCATTTGGGGTAATGCATCATATTCTGCCAAAAAAGCCACCGAAGGGCCCGGTTTTTTAAAAGCAAACTCAGCCCTGAAAGCGGTGTCAACCGCTCCTGTTCCGAACTCGACTGAAAAACCATTTCTTTTTAACTCATCTGTCAGGTATTTTTGTGAATTAAATTCTTCTTTGCCAAGTTCCGGATTATCAAAAATATAGTCCGCCATCTCAATGGCGCGGGGTTTTATTTTTTCTATTTCAGCTAAAATCTTTACTCTTAAAGAATCCGGGACCGCCACTGCGCAAACCTCCGTTTTAATATTTTAAAACTAAAAAAAATAAATCTTCCTTACAGATTTTGACCAGTTGATTACCAAAAGTCAACCGGAAAAATATTTAACCGGCCTGCTTTTTGCGGACCAGTTCCTCAATTGAATTTACTATCTCGTCTCTTGTAGCTCCGGCAGTATATACCCCTTCAAACCCGATATCTTTTAATTTATCTTCATCTTCAATTGAAAATATACCGCCTATTATAAATACCATGCTGTCTCTTAGGCCCTCGGCTTCAGCATCATCCAGGAGGTCCTGTCCAAGCGTCATGTGGGCTCCGCCCAGTGAACTTACCCCGACTACATCCACATGTTCCTGTAAAGCGATATTTAAGATTTCTTTTGGCATTGCATTACCAAGATATATGACTTCCATGCCTGCATCGCGGAGCATTCTTGCGACTGTTATTACTCCCCTGTTATGGACATCCAATCCTAATTTTGACAAAACCAGCTTGATTTTTCTGTCAGCCATTTTTATAAATTCCTCCTCTAATAAAAATTATATATTACTTATGCTTTTTGTATTGGTTTAATTGTTAGTATTGCTTAAATTGTTTGTATTGGTTTAAATTATTGTTATTGCTTAAATTGTTTGTATTGGTTTAAATTATTTTTATTGCTTAGATTGTATTAATTATCTATATCCTTCCAGCTTCTGAACTATGCCGGCCTTACCAGAAAGACGGCGGCTTCCAAAGCCCGAAAGATTTCTTAAATACCTTAAAAATCTCCCCTACTGAACAATCTGCCTGCGCGCACTCAAGAGAGAAAGGAACAATATTTTTATTATTTCTGCAGGCATCTTCAAGCGCTGCCAGTGCATTTCCCACTTTGTCATTATCCCTGCTCATCCTTAACCTGGCCAGTTTTGCTTTTTGGCGCTCTTCAACACCCTCGGGATACCTGAAAATATCAATTGTGGGCCTCTTTTCTTCCGCGGATCTGAAGACATTGCTGCCTACAAATTTAATATCACCTTTATCAATAAGCTGTTTTTCCTTGTAAAAGTAATTGGCGATCTTATTGTGGATCCAGCCTTTTTCAATAGATGCGACATAACCGCCGACTTTCTCTATCTCACTTATTTCAGCAAGTATCCTGTTTTCAATATCATTTGTAAGAGCCTCAACATAGAATGAGCCGCCAAGCGGGTCGACCACTTCTGTTATCGCTGTTTCTTCCTGGATTATCTGCTGGGTCCTTAAAGAAAGCAGTGCAGATTCTTCGGTCGGAACCGAATATGCTTCATCATAAGAATCCACATGCAGTGACTGAACCCCTGCAAATACTGCTGACAGGCCCTGAATTGCGGCCCTTATCAGGTTGTTTAAAGGTTCTTCCCGCACAAGAGAAATGCCGGAGGTCTGCACATGGCATCGCATCCACATTGCTCTCGGGCTTTTTGCACCGTACTTGTATTTCATGATTTTATACCAGAGTCTTCTTACTGCCCTTATCCTTGCAACCTCTTCAAAGAAATCACTTGAAATCGACCAGAAAAATGCAAGCCTTTCGGCAATCCAGTCAGCCTCATAGCCTCTCCTTATCATTTCATCGAGACTTTCCATGGCATTTGAAACAGCAACAGCCATTTCAGTTACTCCGGATGTCCCGAACTCATGCAGGTTATATCCGTTTAAAGTAGTGAAATTAAAAAGCGGCACATTTTTTTTGATAAATTCTATATTGTCACACTGTATTCTGAAGCAATCTTTCGGGGGAATATATTCAGGGCCGCTTCTTACAACTTCCTCAAGGGTAATATCATTCTGGACACTGCCCCGAATAGCATCCAGCGAATACCCCCTTCTTAATGCTGCAGCCATATACATCGGGAAAAGAATTGCAGTGTTTGAAGGATAATGCGTTACCAGTGAAACAGTCACCTTGTCTATAGGCACATCTTTAAATAATATCTCCATGTCATCTGCGGAGTCTATTGCAACTCCTGACATGCCAACCTGGCCCCTGGATATAGGGTCATCCGAATCATACATCTGTGTGGTAGGAAGATCGTGAATAACGCTTACGCCGGTTGCTCCGTGCTCCAGCATATATTTTATTCTTAAGTTTGTATCTTCAGGTCCGCCAAAACCGTTTATCTGGCGCATGGTGAATTTTTTACCCCTGTACATATTCGGGTGGACACCCCTTGTAAAAGGTTCGGTGCCGGGCATTCCCAAATCAAACCTGTAATCAAAATCCGGCGCCTGGGCAGGAGTATAAAGCATGTCCCTTGGTATTTCCGAACCAAGTATTGTGTAAGGGGTTACGGTCCAATCCTGCTTGCCTTCAGTGCCCGTATATCTGCTTTTAAGGCTTTCGTAATCTTTTTTAATCGCATTTAATGCTTCTTTGTTGTAAAGCGGTTTAGGATCCTCATTTGTGATTTTTTCATTTAAGATTTCCCTGGTACTTTTTTTCTCTTCTGCCATTTAAATAAACCTTCCTTATGATAAGATACTATTTACTTTTTAATATTTAAACTTTCTATAATTTTTAATGCTTCTTTATAAGGGTCCGACTTCTTTTGCGCAATATCGTTAATGGTATTTCCAAATTTTTCTTCCGATTCAAATCTTCCCCTGAAGAAATCAACAAAGTAACTGTAAACTTCATCTTTAAGCTCCTGTGAGGCTCGTTGTTTCAAATATTTTTCTTTTTTAAATTGTAAAAAATAATCCCTGTGCCTGTTTATTTCTTCGATTAACCCGTCAAACCCTTTTTGCGCCATTGCACTGGTAAGAATTATTTTTGGCTGCCATATTTGCTCGTCCGGCTGTTGTCCCCACTGTCCCTGCTGACCCTGCAAACCGGGCCGTTCATGCAGACCGGGCTGTTCATGTTGTTTATGCTGTTCCCACTGTCCATGCTGTCCATGCTGTCCCCGCGGTTCGGGCATAGAGTCCCGGTTTCTTATAAGAGATTCCATATTCTGTAAAAGTTCGCCGGGATCCGTTTTGTCTATCTTGTTTATTATGAATATGTCTCCTATCTCAAGGACACCGGCTTTTATTGTCTGCACAAAGTCCCCCATCTCCGGTACCAAAACAAGCACAGTCGTGTGCGCAAAGTTCATTATACTGACTTCCGTTTGTCCGACTCCGACAGTTTCAAGGATTATCACATCTTTTCCCATTGCATCCAGGATATTTATAATACGCGCAGCAGATCTTGAAAGGCCGCCATACCAGCCCCTTGTAGCAAGACTTTTTATAAATACCTTGTTATCTGTGGAATGCTC
>JBBQDW010000040.1:0-15000 GCA_038320085.1 Candidatus Humimicrobiales bacterium | reverse complement strand
AGATACAAAATCTTAATGTCTGCACACAATGTCTCAAGGCCGGCAAGGTTAAGAAAGTCATTTAGGGGGCTTTTTTTATCCATTAAAGCAACTTAATCTCTTTGAGTGACTTATCTATTTGAGTAATTCACCTCTTTGAGTAATTCATCTCTTTGAGTAATTAATTTTTAAGTAGTTGGATATTTGATAGTCATTCTTTGAGTTTTTTCTCATTAGGCAATTCGCCTTTAAGTAGTTTTCCTCTCAATAGTTTGCTGTTATTGGGTAGTCGGTGCTTAAGTAATCCTCCCTCTTTGAGTAGTTTGTTATCAGTACTAAAGTTATGCTGTTTTTCTTAATATGCATACAAACCCTGCTTCGCTGGAAAAATAATCCGGCATTATTTCAAATAATGGATCTTTTTTAAATAACGGCTCAAACATGGTTTTTAATCCAAGCATTTTGGCCTTCTTAACATCTTGGCCCTGGCTGGAAGAGGAGTTGCTTACCTGCAAAACGCTTGTTGAAACAGAAATATCGCTGTAGGCTGAAAGTGGATATTCAACCCGGTATCTTCCTGGGTTTTCTTTAATAAATCTTTCAATGAATCCCTGGTTTTCTATTTTTGATAAGGTACACTTATACAGAATGATTTTACCTCCGGGTTTGAGATATCTGTCCGAAGCCAAAAGTATCTTTTCTGATATTTTTGCAAACCTTTCAAGATCAGGCAAAGCTCCTGCGTATTTGGCATCCGGATTTTTAGAAATTGTACCCAGCGCACTGCATGGAGCATCGATAAATATTTTATCAAAATAATTTTCAAACCTATCCTGCCCTAAAAAACCCGGCACAGTTACATCGGCATTCACAAGAGTAATATTTTTAATCCCGAGCCTTGTAATATTTTCCCTGAACAATTCCATCTTTTTTATATTAATATCTACAGACACGATTTCTGACTCGCCATTTGTAAGTTCTGCCATATATGCTGCCTTCCCACCGGGAGCGCCGCAGATATCAAGTATCCTGTCCTGCCTTTCCGGATCCAGGAAATATTTTACTGCAAATTGTGATGAAAAATCCTGGACACTAAAATCTCCCCTGGCATAACCCGGTATTTTTTCAATATTCTGCACACTCTTTAAAATTATACAGTCATCAAACAAATCGGTTTCCCGTAGACTGACTACGCCGACTGAAGTGCTGCAGCTGCTTATATTGTCTGGGACGTCATAGACGCCTGCGCCGCCACCTGCAGAGCCTTTTATGCCATATATACCTATATTGCCTCCTTTGGTTTCACTGATGCCTGCATCTCCTTCAGTGCTGCAACTGCCAGCATTAACAGCATTTTCTGAATCTATATTGCCTGCTGTACCATAATTATCTGTATTGCCTGCATCTAAAGTGCCTGCTGTGTCATAGGTATCTGTATTTCCTGAAGTACTATAGCTTCCTATTGCGCACCGGGGTTCCTCAAAAAAATCACGATTTGGGACCATTCCACTTTCTTTAAAGGCGTTTATCTGTTCTTTTTTACTCCTTTTTAACCTGTTGACTCTTATAAAAACTGTAGCCTCATGATTAAATGACTCAAATAAAAGTGTTGTTTTTTCGATACCATAGGATTTTATCCAATGCTCAGCGATCCATAAGGGATAAGAATACATGACCGAAAGCCTTTGCGCAGGATTGTCGAAGGTATTTTGTATTGAACTGTCCAAAAAATCCCGATTGCCTATAGCGGCATTTATTTTTCGCATAATGGCATTTACAAACCGGGAAGAGTAAGTTCCGATATGCTTTTTGGCGATTTGGACGCTTTCATTAATTGCGGCATATGCAGGAGTCTTATCCATATATAGCAGCTGATAAGCGGCCTGCCTGAGAGTATTAAGCACATCTGCGTCTATAGACTGGACTTTTTTATTTGAGAAAAGTGATATTAAAAAATCTATCCTTATAACATATCTTACTGTGCCTTTGACAACCTCAAATACAAACCTGCTGTCAAGTCCCGAAATATCATATTTTTTTAATGTTTTATTAAGCAGAAATTTTAGATTTGATTTTTCAGCAAAATATTGATTTAAAATAAAAAAAGATAACTGCCTTGGGTTGGCGCGTTTTAAATCTCTTTGGCCGATCTGTCCGGGAGGACCAGTCTTTTTGCCGGGCTGCTCTGCATGTCCCGACTTTTGGCCGGTCCGTCCTGCATGTCTTGTCTTTTTGCCGGTCTGTCCTGCGGGCCCTGTCTTTTGGCCGGTCTGCTCTTCATATCCCGACTTTTGGCCGGTCTGCTCTGTCTGCCCTGTCTTTTGGCCGGTCTGTCCGGGAGGCCCAGACCCGAGGTTTTTCTGACTAAAATTGCGGCCCTCAGCTGGTTTTTTACTGCTCAAAAGAATCTCCGGGTTTTAGTCTATAGCCATTTATAAAATCATTAAAAGACATTTCGTTTTTACCTTCAGGTTTTATCATAAGCAGGCTTACCGCATCGGGTATTTTTTTGGTTTGGATACTAAAACTGCTGCCGCAGGCTACAAGCAATCCAGCTTTTTCTGCCATTATTACCTGTCCGGCGCAAGTTTTTTCATCCATCGGACTCCCTTGCGGCAGTTGGACAATCCGTGCCTTAAGTATCTTTAAGTATTTTCCCTTCCAAATTACAAAGCTTCCTGGGGAGCTGGAAAATGCCCTTATTTTATTAGATATCTCATCAGCATTTTTGCTCCAGTCTATTTTAAAGTCCTGCTTTGTAAAAATCTTTGTATAAGACACTCCCCGGCTTGATTGGGGACGCGCCGAAAGGGTCATGCTTTCAAAGTTATCCAATAAAGAAATAAGCATTGGCGCCCCAAGTAAAAATATTTTTTTCTCAAGCGAATCCTTGTTGTCGTCTTCAGATATTGAAAATTTTAGCCGGGAATAAATATCACCGGTATCAAATTTTTCTTTAATTTTTGTAAGGCTTATCCCCGTTTGGCTATCTCCATTTAAGAGGGCAGCAGATACCGGTGATGGCCCGCGGTATTTGGGAAGCAGTGAAGGATGAACATTAATGGTGCGGCTGCCGGCAAGTTCAAGGACTTTATTTGGGATTATCCTGCCAAAAGATACAACAACAAGGCAGTCAAAGTCGGTATTTGCAAGTACAAGCATTGTTTGTACCCCGAAATCCCTGTCCTCAATGAAATTTAAATGAAGTCTCTGTGCACAGAGTTTTACGGGATTGGGGCCCATTATTTTACCCCGGCCCTTTGCCTTATCAGCAGACGTCAGCACAAGCGCTATCCTGTGGCCGGAGGCGTTGATTGCTTCAATAAAAGGCACGGAAAAATCTGAGGAACCAAAAAATAAGACTTTCACAAAATATTATTCCTGGTTATTTTTGACAAAAAGTTTTTTCTATCTTCGGGATTTAAGTGATCCGTAAAAAGTATGCCGTCAAGGTGATCGACTTCGTGAAGAAAAATCCTTGCGGATATCCCTTCGGCTTTTATCTCTACATCCTGATTTTTAAGGTTTTTAGCCCTGATCAGTATTTTATTCGGGCGTTTTACTTCGGTTTTAACAGAATAAATAGACAAACAGCCTTCATCTTCTATAGCGGTCTTATTCCCAACGACCTCTATTTCTGGATTGATATAACCTTCAAATTTTTCTCCCAGATTAACTATGATGACCCTTTTTAAGATACCTATCTGCGGAGCTGCCAGCCCTACACCGGATATATTCTCATCAGAGACAGTGTCTATCAAATCTTCAACAAGCTGCAATAACGTCCTGTCGATGATTTCAACTTTTTTACTTTTTTCCCTTAAAACCGGGTCACCTATTTTTCTTATTTTTTTAACAGCCATTTTATAACCTTATTGAAATCCTTTTTTTTATTTATTTTATATTATATTCATTATTTACTATATGTCATACAGATTATTCCTACCCAAATTGACAATAAAAGTTTACCTTTTTTCCTTTATAAAATCCATACAGGATCTACGTCTGTTATTATCTTGTTGCCTTCATTTTTTTTAAACTCTGCAAGAATTTTACCGAGAAAAATTGTAAATTGCATTATTTTGCTTGTTTTAACGAGTATATGGCATCTGTAATGCTGATTTAACCTGTAGAAAGGCGCCGGGGATGGCCCCAGCAGAATAAAATCTCCGGACTTTTTACTGGCAATCTCTAAAAATAACCTGTTTATATCAGATTTGACAAGGTCCTCATCCTTACCGGATATAATTATGTTTACCAGGTTTGAAAAAGGCGGATAAAAAAGCTCTTTGCGGTTTTTGATTTCTTCCTCATAAAATATATTAAAATCCGATAACATAAAACTTTTTAAAATGGGATTTTTCATATTGTAAGCCTGGATGATAAACCTTGCGTCGGCACTATTTTTCAAAACTGAAAAAAGCCTGATTATGATCTGGCACGATTTTTCATTTATACTGTAATCCGGCAGGTTAAAAAGACTGTCAAAATCGATTATGCCAACAAGAGTGACGTCTTTAATTTTCATATCTTTTGCTATGATCTGGGTGCCCAGCAAAATGGCCGGTCCTGCTGAATTTACAGAAGCTAAAATTTCCTTTAACTGGCTCTTATTTTTTAATTTATCTGAATCTATCCTGAATATGGCAATATCTTTAAACCTTTGCTTTAATTTGTATTCAATCTTTTCGATGCCTGTGCCCAGGTAAGAAAAATCGTCACTTCCGCAGGAAGAACAAAAACCTGTAAAATCAACTGTGGCCATGCAATGATGGCAAATAAGTTTCTTCTGCGAACTGTGATATTTATAGGAAGTATTGCATAAGTTACATTTGGGGATAAAACCGCATTTTTTGCATATTAAAATGCTGCTGTAGCCTCTCTTGTTTACAAAAATAACCGCCTTATTTTTTTTGCCTGTTTCTTCCTTTATCCCTTTAAACAGACCGCTCGTTATATTAATATCCTCTTTTGACCTGTCTAAAGCCTTTAAATCTATTATCTGTCTTTCGAATAGGTATTTTTGGGTGGATAAGACAGGATTATCTATAGTTTTCCTGTTATCATTACCCAAGAATTGATATCTTAAGTTGATAGAGGCGGAGTTGGCAAAAAGGACGCAGGGTATTTTTAATATCTTTGCAAGCTTTAGTGCCACATCTTTTAAATTATATCTTACAATTGTTGGTTCTTTGTAGGATAAATCGTCTGCTTCATCAATAATTATTATACCCAATTGGTTTATCGGCAGGAATATGGCTGATCTTGTCCCAAATATAGTATCAAACCTGTCACAGGATATATCAAACCAGTCTTCATATCTTTTGGAAGGGCTCTTATCGGAAGAATAAAAGCATGAATTTATATCGGTTTTTAAATCAATACTTGAATAAATGTTTTTAATGTCTGTTATTTCAGGAGCCGTGACAAGAGTTTTGCGGCCGGTTTTTTTCATTTCCAGTGCCAGTCCGGCTATTATTTCAAGCTTTTGCAAATCACTAAAATCCTTTAAAAGATAAGCCGTGTGCCTATCCCTGCCTGCGTGTCCGGCAATCTCGGACAGAATAATATTGGAAGAATTATCATCAGAAAGCTTATCCGGATATTCAGAAACCGGTAGCGGGGTGCGGCTTTTTTTAGATTTCTTACCGGGAGGAGTAAAGAACTCAATGATTTTGACAACAGGAGCAATATAGTAGGCGGCCATCCAGTAAATAAGCTTT
The DNA here is from genome assembly GCA_038320085.1 of Candidatus Humimicrobiales bacterium. Classification (GTDB taxonomy): domain Bacteria; phylum Actinomycetota; class Humimicrobiia; order Humimicrobiales; family Humimicrobiaceae; genus Fen731. The sequence continues at coordinate 9,298 of JBBQDW010000040.1, read as the reverse complement.
AACCTGTCTCTGTCAAATACCGGTACGTCAAGAAGCATCCTTGATATAGGTTTGATTTTTTTTCCGGAAATCCCCGAAATTTTTTTGACCCTTGTTATATATCCGGTTTCTTCCCGGTTTCCAAAAGGGACCGCGACTGCGCTTCCAACTTTCGCTTGTTCTTCTAAATCCGGCGGTATTTTGTAATCAAACGGATGATCGATACCAAGAGTCTTTATAGCAACATAGACTTCCGCATAACTCATCGGGTAATTAAATAAGTTAAAGTATATTAATTATATTTAAATACTTATGTACTTGACTTAAAAAAACTGCGCTACCTTGTGCGCCATAGCTCTCATGCACCCATATATAATATAGTATTACTGAGAGCCGGGTCGACAAGAAATATATTTAATTATATTTATTTAAAGTATTTACTGCTTAAATCTTAAAAAAGCTTTTAATTTCGTCTACTTTGTCAAGCCTTTCCCAGGTAAAGTCTCTGTCATTACGTCCAAAATGGCCGTAAGAAGCCGTCTTTCTGTATATGGGCCTTAACAAATCAAGAGCTTTAACAATCGCCCCCGGCCTTAAGTCAAATATCTGTCTTACAGCTGCATCTATCTTTGTTATATCTACCTTTTCTGTGCCAAAGGTTTCCACCATTATTGAAACAGGATGGGCAACACCTATTGCATATGCAACCTCTATTTCAACTTTATCCGCTACACCGGCTGCAACCAGATTTTTTGCAACATATCTTGCAGCATAACTGGCGGACCTGTCAACTTTGGAAGGATCCTTTCCTGAAAAACATCCGCCTCCGTGCCTTGCGTATCCCCCGTAAGTGTCAACTATTATTTTTCTGCCAGTGAGCCCGGTATCGCCCATGGGCCCGCCAATTGTAAATTCCCCCGTCGGGTTTACATATAATTTTATATTTTTTGTCATATACTCTTCCGGTATAATAGGTTTTATTACAAATTCTTTTATATCGGGTGCTATCTGCGTATCAATATCTATCATCGGCGCATGCTGGCACGCTACTACTATAGTGTCAACACTGACAGGTTTTCCGTCTTCATAAGCTACGGTAACCTGTGTTTTTCCATCGGGCCTTAAATATGGGAGCATCCCTGACTTCCTGACTTCTGCAAGCCTGTGAGCAAGCTGATGTGCAAGCTGTATCGGAAGCGGCATAAATTCAGGTGTCTCAGTACAGGCAAACCCAAACATCATGCCCTGATCCCCTGCGCCTATCAGGTCCATTTCATCTTCATACCCGTCACATTTCCTGGCTTCAAGTGATTTATTGACTCCCTGCGAAATATTGGGTGATTGTTTGCCTATTGAAAGGAGAACTCCGCATGTTTCAAAGTCAAAACCATACTTGGCCCTTGTATAACCGATATCTTTTATTACACCCCTGACAATCTCAGGGATCTCAACATATATATCTGTTGTCAGCTCGCCTGCAACAACCACGATTCCTGTTTTTAATAATGTTTCAATAGCCACCCTGGCCCTTGTATCTTTTGCCAATACTGCGTCAAGAACAGCATCAGATATCTGGTCGGCCATTTTATCCGGATGCCCTTCTGTAACCGATTCTGAAGTGAAAACATAACTTCCCTTTTTATTCATTAGTATTCTCCCGGTTTTTTACATAATTTTTTATAATTTCATCCCAAATCCCTCTTGCTATCATCCTTTTTGTGTTCCTTGGGATCTTTTTTGCAGGTCCATCTTTTGTAATAATGATTACCTCATTGTAGTCGCTTCCCAGCCCACAGTCTTTCCTGGAAATATCGTTTAGAACTATCATATCCACATTCCTGCCATGGATTTTTTCCCTGGCATTAACTACATTCTCCCCGCTTTCTGCTGCAAAACCGGCAAGATACTGACTGTCTTTTTTAATCTCTGCAAGCTTTTGCAACATGTTTATATTTTCCTTAAATTTTAACTTTGCTATTATATCATCATTTTTTTTCAATTTGTAATCATACCTTAAGTCCGGCACAACATCGCTTACTGCAGCAGCCATTACAATTATATCTGAATCATTATAATTATTTAAAACAGCATCAAGCATTTCCTGTGTGTTGCCTGCCTTTAGAAGTTCGGTCCCATAAGGCTTTTGCATATGGCCCGATGCAGAAATAAGAGTCACTTTTGCAGCTCCTCTAAAAATTGCTTCTTCAGCCAGAGCAAAACCCATTTTACCGCTGGAAAGATTTGAAATATATCTGACACTGTCAATATGCTCTATGGTTGCTCCGGAGGTGATGATTATTTTTTTATCATTAAGGTCCGATTTAAAACTTAAAAGTCCGGATAACCTGCTGATAATGGCGTCCTCATCTGCCAGTCTTCCTATACCTTCTTCTCCGCACGCAAGCCTTCCAGATTCCGGTTCCACAAAAAAATATTGTCCCGAAGCTGCAAGATGCTTAATGTTATTCTGCACAGCACTGTTTAGATACATCGCCTCATTCATTGCGGGTGCTATAACAACAGGGCAAACCGAAGAAATGACAGCTGTTGTTAAAAAATTGTCGCAAATACCGCAGGCAATCTTTGAAATAGTATTGGCCGTTGCAGGAGCAATAAGAATTGCGTCTACACTATGCGAAAGCGATATATGGTAAATCTTTTCCTCATTGCTGAATTCTTCATACAACGCTTTTTTGCCGCTGATTGCTGACAGCGTAAGCGGATTTATAAAATTAAGCGCATTCGGAGTTAAGACAGGAAATACTTCGGCACCTGCCTTTACAAGCCTGCTGCAAATACCGGCTGCTTTGTAAGCAGCAATAGAACCGGTGACACAAAGCATTATTTTCTTATTTTCCATTAGCATATTTTTATCCTTGCTAATCCGGGAACCCCTTAGTGGCCGAATTTAAAAAGACTAAGCGAATATGTTGTATTTTCCCAAACCGCGGTTAGCTAAATGTTGTCTTTTGCTCTTGTGAATTTTAGCTTGCCCTCATGGAGCTCCTGCATCGCAATCTCCAAGGGGTCCTCGCCATAATCATCTATAAGCGGAGGGACAACACTTGACCTTTCCATATTCTTTTTAGCGGAAAGATAAAAACCTAATTCTCTGGCTCTTTTAGCCAAAATAATAGAAAGTGAAAATTTGCCATCCATAGGTTCAACCAGATCGTCTACATTAAATATTTCCATTTTAAACTGCCTCCTTTTGCAACAGTAATACTCGTTTCAGATTAAGCAATGCTTCATTATAGTCGTTATTTACAATAATGCAATCGTAGTAATGCTGGTACTTCAGCTCTTCCTGCGCTGCAGCCAGCCTTTTTTCAATATCTTTTTCTGATTCGGTATTCCTGTTTTTCAACCTTTTTTCTAAATCCGAAATATTGGAAGTAACAATAAAAATAAGGTAAGCATCCTTTATTTTTTTCTTTATCTGCATTGCTCCCTGAACCTCGATTTCCAGTACTACATTTTTCCCCTGGTTTAATTTATTTTCTACAAAATCTGCCGGGGTGCCGTATTGGAAATCACAGTATTCTGCGCATTCAAGAAGTTTATCTTCTTTAATAAGTTTATCGAAATCTTCTTTTGAGATAAAATTGTATTTATGCCCTTCTTTTTCATTTTTACGCCTTGATCTTGTGGTTACAGATACAGATCTTTCAAAACCTTCAAGACCTTTTAAGGCATCGTCAGTAAGCGAGCTTTTACCCACTCCTGATGGTCCTGACACTATAATCAATTTTCCTTTTTTCTTTGCTTTTAAGTCCATTTTTTTAGGCCCCTGATTTGACATTAAAATATTTGATGAAACTTTTGTACTGGTTTTTGCCAAGCCCTTTGATTGTCTTGCAGGCGCTTATTTTCAGCCTGGCAAGCACTTTTTGACCGGTTATTTTTCCATACCCCGGCAAAGAGCTTATGAGCTCGATCAGCTTCATGTTTGCAATATATTTTTCGTAAATATCTTTATCTGCGAAAACTTTTTCAATGCTTGTTCTGCCATTTTTAATATCTGCTTTAACAACAGACCTCATTTTCCTGATATTCCTTGCATTCTCAATGTCTGAGCGCGGAACCGGGTTGCTTAGCTGCATATTAATATTCCTTTATTCCTTTTATAGTTTAGCTGTATCTTATACTTAGTCTATACCGTTTTTTGCATTTACACGCTGTCTGTTTTTATTGACAGTTAATAAGCCCTGCCGATTTCTAATTTTAAGACCCGTGGATTTCTATTTAATAAACCCGGCAGATTTCTGTATTATTGACCGGCCGATTTCCATATTTAAGCCTTGGCAATTTCAAATTTAAGACTTGCCAGTTTCTGTACTTTAAGCCCTGGCAGATGTTTCTATCTTAATGGGCCCTGCAGGTTTCTATTTGCGGCTTCCGGGATAATAAATATCAATCCCGTCTTTGCAAAGCGGGCACTTTTCAGGCTCAAATTTATCAACATGCAGTTTGATAAGATAGTTTAACGGGTAATCGAATTTAATATTTTCTGACCTGTCTACAATACAAATGATACCCTTAATATCAGCGCCTGCTTTTCTGCATATTTCTATTACTTCAAAGACTGAACCTCCGGTTGTGATGACATCCTCGGCAATTATAACCTTTTCACCCGGCTTTAATTCAAAACCCCTCCTGAGCTGCATTTCACTGTCTTTTCTTTCAGTAAATATCATTTTTTTTGAAAGCTTTAGGCCCAGCATGTATCCGAATAAAATTCCTCCCATGGCCGGCGATACTACCGTATCAACATTATCCCGGTTTAGAATGTCTGCAAATTCACGGGACGCCGCATCAACCAATTCAAAGGTCTTTGCCGGGTACTGCAGCAGTTTTGCGCATTGCAGATAATATTTGCTGTGGTATCCGCTCGTCAGTTTAAAATGACCCTCCATTACTGCGCCTGTCTGCATTAAAACTGACATCACATCCATACTTTTTAGCTGGTCCGTTATTTCCATAATTAAAGCAGAGCCCTTTCTATTTCTTCAAAGATTAACTTTATTGTCTCACCCGTATTTTCTTTGGATGTTACAGATCTCCCGACTATTATAAAATCAGCGCCATTTTTGATTGCCCCGTAAGGTGTGCTTATCCGTTTCTGGTCCCCCGCAGCATCATCTGCAAGCCTTATTCCCGGTGTTGCAATGTAAAAACTGTCCCCGTATTTTTCCCTTATCCGGCCGACCTCATTTGGTGAGCAGATTATACCGTCTATGCCGTTTTCTATGGCCTGCCCAGCAAGAGCCAGCACTGTGCCCAGATAATCACCTTTAAAACCCATGAGGCTTAAGTCTTTGTTATCAAGGCTGGTAAGTATTGTCACCCCGAAAATCAGAGGTGGAAAAATATTTAACTTTTCGGCCTGCTGACGGGCATTTTCTTTGGCAGCACTTATCATCCCTGCTCCTCCCAGCGTATGGACGGTGACCTTGTCAACTCCAAGCCTCGTAATAGCCGATATTGACTGGCTTACAGTATTTGGTATATCCATAAGTTTTGCATCAAGCATTACTTTATACCCAAAGCTTTTAGCCGTATCTACTATTTTAAGCCCGCAGCTGTAAATAAGTTCGAGGCCAAGCTTAAGCGTGGTAACTCTGTTTCCAATCCTGTGGCAAAGAGAGACAAGCTGCTCCTGTGTACTTACGTCAACACTTATAATAAGCCTGTCTTCCGGCATTAGTTTAATTTTTTTTGTATTAGACTGCAGTATCATGGCAAACTCCTTAAAGCGCTTTTCCAATAATATCATTTACACTGCTTATATTTTTTAAAACCAGAAAATCATTTATACCTGAGATTATTTTTTCACCTGCATCCGGCTCTGAAAAATTTACTGTCCCTATACTTACAGCATTTGCTCCGGCTATGAGAAACTCTACTGCATCCTGCCAGGAATAAATGCCGCCCATCCCTATTATCGGAATGATTTTTTCTTTTGCCAGCTGATATACCTGGAGCAGCGCAACCGGTTTAATTGCAGGACCTGACAATCCGCCGACAATATTTGCAAGCCTCGGTTTAAAAGTATCAATATCGAATGCTGTCCCGGTTAGCGTGTTAATGACAGACACCGCATCGGCGCCGCCCTCCTTTGCCTTAATTGCGCAAGGTATTACCGAACCAAAATTAGGGCTGAGCTTGGCAATAAGCGGTATATCAATTACTGATTTTATTTCAGAAGTTACTGCCTTTATATTTTCAGGTACGGCGCAAAACGCCATTCCACCCGCTTTGACATTAGGGCACGAATAATTGAGCTCAACAGCTTTTAAGTGCTTGAGCACCGGGTTTATCTTTAAGGCTATTTTCTTGAATTCTTCAACGTCTTCTCCAAAAATGCTAAGTATTATATCTGCTCCCAGGTTATTTATCTCTTCAAGCTGTCTTTCAACGAAATATTCTATCCCTTCATTTTGCAGTCCAATGGAATTAAGCATTCCGCATGCAGTTTCCCATATCCTGGGTGAGGGATTTCCCTCTTTTTTTTTAAGGGAAAAACTTTTCGTTGTAACGGCTCCAAGCTTTGAAACATCAAAGAACCTGTTGTATTCAATACCGCCGGCGAACGTACCTGAACATGAAATAACAGGATTTTTCAAATAAATGGAGCCAAACCTGGCAGACAGGTCGGGTTCATATGAAGGTTCATGCCCAGGTTCATACCCGGGTTCATATATATTAATATCAGTCAAAGATTACCTCCGTAAGATTAAAGATGGGACCATCGCTGCAGACTTTTTTATATTCAAAACCACCCTTGGATTTTTTGATTTTAACCGCACATCCCATGCAGACTCCTACGCCGCACGCCATTCTTTCTTCCATAAGAGCTTCGGCGGGTATACCCGGAAAACTTTTAAGTATTCCCTGGACGCTCCTTAGCATTTCCTTTGGGCCGCAGACTAAAAGCTTGTAATCTTTATACCGATGTAGGTTTTCTTTCAAATAAACAGTAGGTATGCCTTTCTGTCCAAAGGACCCATTTTCAGTAAAAATCTTATAATTCCTGACAATTTTTATTAAATCCCTCTCCCAGACAAAAAAAGTCTCATCTTTAAATCCTGCAATGAAAAAAACATTTTTTCCTTTTTCCACAAGTTCTTTTGCGATAATGCACAAGGGCGCCACTCCGATACCCCCGCCTAAAAGCAAATAATTTTTTATTTCTTCATCAGCCTTAAATCCTTCGCCAAGCGGACCTATAAAATCAAGAATATCCCCCTTATCCAGTTTGGCTAAAAAATCAGTGCCCTTGCCCTTTACCAGATAAAGTATTGAGAAAACATTGAATTTTTTATCTATTTCATAGATAGAAAACGGCCTTCTGAGTATCGGATCAAGCGTGCGCCCAAAAGCGCATTTTACATTTACAAATTGTCCGGGCAAGCAGTTCCTGCAAATGTAAGGAGAAAAGACCTCAAGCTTAAACAAGTTCTCCCCATATTTTTTATTTGCCAGTATTTCTCCCTGCAGTAATTTCATTTTAATATTCCTGTATGCTTTTTATATCAATTTCTATATTAGTCTTTAGCGCTCTTATGCCCTGGACAATAGCTGAAGCTGCAGAGATAGTAGTAATGGAAGGTATATTCTGCATTACTGCAGCGGTCCTTAAATAATAGCCGTCACTTCTTGCATTGCTTCCTTCAGGAGTATTTATAATAAGGTTTATCTCCCCGTTTTTCATCATATCAAGGACATTCGGACGGCCCTCAGATATCTTTAAAACCGAGTCGCATTTGATATTACTTTTTTCAAGTATGTCAGCCGTACCTTTTGTGGCAATTATTCCAAATCCGAGTTCCTGAAGATCACGGGCAATCTTTATAATATTTTTCTTGTCTTTGTCATTTACACTTATAAAAACTATACCGCTTAGGGGCAGTATCATATTTGTTGCAATCTGTGATTTTGCAAAGGCGATCCCAAAATTTTTATCTATACCCATTACTTCCCCTGTAGATTTCATTTCAGGGCCAAGTATTGTATCAAATCCGGGAAACCTGTTAAACGGAAGCACAGCTTCTTTTATGCTGAAATAATCAAGCTTAAGGCAGTCAACCCGTTTAAAATCAATATCTTTTAGTTTCCTTCCGCTCATGACCCTGGCTGCAACTTTTGCTAGAGGTACTTTAATTGACTTACTGACAAAAGGAACTGTCCTTGAGGCCCTCGGGTTTGCTTCGAGTACATATACGGTTGAATCCTTAATTGCATATTGTATGTTTATAAGTCCCAGGACACTGAGTTCTTTGGCAATCTTTAGTGTGTAATCTTTAATATCTTCTATTACTTTTTTACTGAGCGTAAATGGAGGTATGACACATGCGCTGTCGCCTGAATGGATGCCGGCTTCTTCAATATGTTCCATTATTCCGCCGATAAATATTTCCTCGCCATCATAGATTGCGTCTACATCCACCTCGATAGCGTCTTCCAAAAACTTGTCTACGAGTATCGGTTTGTCAGGAGAGACGAGCCACGCCATGTTGATAAAATCAGCCAGGCTTTCTTCAGAGTAAACAATATTCATGGCCCTGCCTCCAAGGACATACGACGGCCTGACAAGAACAGGGTAACCGATCTTTTTTGCGACGATTATTGCTTCCCCGGCTGTCATGGCTGTTCCATTTTCAGGTTGCGGGATACCAAGTTTGTTAAGGACATTGCCAAACCTTTTCCTGTCCTCTGCCAGATCAATACTGTCAGGTGAGGTCCCCAAAATTTTTACGCCTGCTTCGTAGAGCCGCATAGCAAGTTTTAGAGGGGTCTGGCCGCCAAACTGCACTATAACTCCTTCGGGTTTTTCAGCTTCAACTATATTTAAGACATCTTCAAATGTAAGGGGTTCAAAGTAGAGTCTGTCTGAAGTATCGTAATCAGTACTGACCGTTTCAGGGTTGCAGTTTATCATTATCGTCTCATAACCGTCTTCATGCAGAGCAAAAGATGCATGCACACAGCAATAGTCAAACTCTATGCCCTGGCCTATCCTGTTAGGTCCGCTTCCCAATATTGCTATCTTTTTTTTATCAGTGGGCCTTATCTCACTTTCAGTTTCATATGTTGAATAATAATAAGGAGTATAGGCTTCAAATTCTGCAGCGCAGGTATCGACAGTCTTATAAACCGGCTCGATTTTAAATTTCTCGCGCAGGCCCCTCATTTCATTTTCGCTGCAGCCGCAGAGATGCGCAAGCTGGACATCTGAGTATCCCAGCCTTTTTGCTTCAAAAAGCCTCTCTGCCGTTAATTCAGTCATTTTGCAGCTGCTAAAAACTTTTTCGTAGTC